>JAHFEK010000042.1 GCA_023248495.1 Nitrospinales bacterium | reverse complement strand
GCCGGATTCGACACGCTGGTGGAAGCGGGCTACGCGCCGGAAATGGCCTACTTCGAATGCCTCCACGAGCTTAAGCTGATTGTCGACCTCATGTACGAAGGGGGGATCGCCAACATGCGCTATTCCGTTTCCGACACCGCGCGCTATGGCGATGTGACCCGCGGTCCCCGCGTGGTGAATGCCGAGACCCGCAAGGAAATGAAAAAAATCCTTTCCGAAATACAACGCGGCGAATTCGCCCGCGAGTTTATTCTGGAAAACCGCGTGGGGCGGCCGATGTTCAACGCGCTGGTGAAAAAAGACGCCGATCACCTTATCGAGAAGGTCGGCGAAAAGCTGCGCTCCATGATGCCGTGGGTCGGCAAGAAGATTCAGGACTGAACAGGTGATGAAAGTTGCATCGGACGCATGGAGATTCTTCCTTCCGGTTTTAGCGGGGGCTATCGCACTGTGTTTCACGCATTTCTATGTGATGACCCTTGCGATGTGTCTGCTGGCGGGCTTCATCCTCTTTTTCTTCCGCGATCCGGAGCGGGTGATACCGGCGGAGCCGAACGCGGTGGTCTCGCCGGCCGACGGCCTGTTGCATAAAATCGACACCGAATGGTTTGACGCCGAAACGGGGGAGAAGCGCACCCGCGTTTCCATCTTCCTTTCGGTGTTCAACGTGCACGTCAACCGCTTCCCGGTCTCGGGCAAGATTTCCAAGCGGGAAGCCCGCGAAGGAAAATTCCTCGCCGCATTCAACCACCTCGCGTCGGAAGAGAACGCGCAGGTGGCATTGGTGATCGATTCGCCATATGGCAGGATAACGGTAAAACAGATTGTTGGGCTTATCGCCCGCCGCATCGTTTGCCACGCCCAGTTGGGCCAGATGGCGGTCAAAGGGGAACGCTACGGTCTCATGCGTTTCGGCAGCCGTATGGATGTCACGGTTCCATCCAGCGCCGAACTCAAAGTAAAAGTGGGGGACAAGGTGCAGGCCGGTTCCACCATCCTGGCCCTGCTCAAGTAGCCACCGAAAAGCTCAACTCCTGATTCCGAAGTTTCCTCCCCTCATTTGAGGGGAGGATTCAGGTGGGGTTAAAGTAATCACCGTTGCCCTATTTGGAGTCGGGATTAAAAAAGGGCCTCTTGGCCGGAAGGGGGCGTGAGGGAGAAATGCCGGTAGGCGGTGGCGCTGGCCACCCGGCCGCGCGGCGTTCGTTGGATGTAGCCGTTCTGAAGCAGGTATGGCTCCAGCACGTCCTCGATGGTCTCTTTTTCCTCGTTGATGGCGGCGGCAAGCGTATCAAGGCCCACCGGCCCGCCGCCGAATTTTTCGATGATGGTCAACAGGAGCAACCGGTCCATCCGGTCAAAGCCCTTCCCGTCCACTTCTATCATTTTGAGCGCCGCGTCGGCCGTCGCTGAATCAATGTTGCCGTTCCCCTTCACCTGCGCGTAATCGCGCACGCGCCGCAGCAGGCGGTTGGCGATGCGCGGTGTGCCGCGCGAACGGCGGGCGATTTCCCCCGCGCCGTCATCGGTGATCGTCACGTTGAGGATGTGCGATGAGCGCCGGACAATGGCGGCCAGTTCGGCGTCCGTGTAAAACTCCAGCCGGTGGATGATGCCGAACCTGTCGCGCAGTGGCGAGGTGAGCAACCCCGCGCGGGTGGTTGCTCCTACCAAAGTGAATGGCGGTATGTCCAGTTTCACCGAGCGGGCCGAAGGGCCCTGACCGATCATGAGGTCGATATTGCCGTCCTCCATTGCCGGGTAGAGTATCTCTTCCACGGCGGGACTCAGGCGGTGGATTTCGTCGATGAAAAGAATCTCCCCCTCCGACAAGTTTGTGAGAATGGCGGCGAGGTCGCCCGCGCGCTCGATGACCGGGCCGCTGGTGGCGCGCAGTTGCACCCCCAGCTCCTGCGCGATGATGTGCGCGAGAGTGGTCTTGCCCAGTCCCGGCGGGCCGTAGAAAAGGACATGATCCAGCGTTTCGCCGCGCTGCTTCGCCGCCTGTACAAATATGCGCAGGTTTTCTTTTATCTTTTCCTGCCCCACATATTCGTCCAGCTTGCGGGGCCGTAGCGTTTTCTCGATGGACGGGTCTTCCCCCTCCGGCCCGACGATCCGCGTCTCTTTCACTTATTTACCTTATTCATCCGAAAAATAATCCGAATCCAGTCTTTTGATTTCGTATGATGATACTTTGGAAACCCCGATATCATAATCAATCATTAAGTCAGCAAGGGTTTTTCCATCTATAAGGACAATTTTGCTGGTTGTGTTGGATTTAACATATTGCTTAGTTTCTTCAGTAAAATCGGAAGTCGTTACAAGAATCCCTTTTTTTGCGCCCACTCCTTGCAACGCGCCCGCGAATGCCTGCACCTGTGGTCGGCCGACATTATTCTCCCAACGCTTCGCCTGAATATAAATTAAGTCCAGACCAAGTTTATCTTCCTTGATTACACCGTCGATTCCGCCGTCGCCAACTTTGCCGATTACTTTGCCCGCTTCTTGAATTGAGCCGCCGTATCCCATTTTTACCAACAACTCAACAACGAGCCACTCAAAGAAGGATGGAGAACAGCTTTTAACCTTATCCAGCAATTCGTCTGCTAACGCCTCACGAATTTGAGAATACGCTTCTCCCATAAGTTCATTGGGAGTTTTTGATTGCAACTCTTTTTGGGTTTCTCTAGTCTCAGAATTCTCTTGTGGCTTGTTCTGTGGTCTTTTGATGAACTCTTGAAATTCGGGAAACTTGCTTAAATATTCCCGGTCGAGCTTTACAGGCTTTTCGGCCAAGACCTCACGACCCCGTTTTGTGATTCGAAATACCGCCCGTTTAGGAGCCTCAAGCAAGCCAGCCTTTGCCAGATAGTGTTTCGCCCATAACAATCTGTTATTGAACAAAAGCATCCGTCCGCTTGGTTGGAGAACCTTTTTCTCTTGCTCTGTGAGCATGAAATGTTGAGCCATTTCCTCATATGCGATTTTAGTGCTTACTTCGTTGGCTTTTTCGGCCATCTGAAGCAGCGGCAACATTATCGATTCATAATCAGGTATCGGCATCTTGTTTCCTCAATTCTTCAAGGATTCCTTGAACGGTACGCCATAGAAGCGGGATGTCGAGTAGCCAGTCGGCATCGCGTCTCATACCGGAACAGCCTCCCGCAGAACCCAGTCGCGTATTCTTTCCCGCAACCCCCGCTCGCTTGTCACATCCACCTTTATGCCCAACAATCCCTCAAGTTCACGAACCAAGGCAAAATGGTCAAATAGTGAAACCCCTTTATCAAAGCTCACCAGCAGGTCGATGTCGCTTTCCGGCCCCGCATCGCGCCGGGCCACCGAGCCGAACACGCGCACATTATGCGCGCCATGTTTGGCCGCCACGCTTTTGATCGCCTCGCGGTTTTCGTCCAGCAATTCGTATACGGTCATGGCTGTTGTTTTACCGGGGGGGCGGGGGGCAGGAGTTCCGTCACCGCGCCGTTTTTGATGGTGAAGATGGAAGGGATTATTTCCAAAATTCCCTCGGACGGGGCGTAGACGCCGCCGCTGACGCCTCCATAATACGGCAATGCATCGAGTGCGGCGGTCACCTTATTCCTGGAATCGTTTCCACTTTCAATGAGCGACAGCAGCAAGATCATCGCGTCGTAATAGCGCGCTGTCACGGCGTCCGGCGTTCCCCCCAATGCCGACTCATAGGTTTCGACGAAATTTTTCACGTCATTGCGTTTGATGGAAGGGGCGAACTCGCCGGGGAATATTGCGTCTTCGGCGTATTTTCCGGCGATGGATATGAAATCGGAGTGCAGGTAACTGTCGGTTCCCAGCACTTGCACCTGTGTGATGTTGTAAAAGGATAGCGCCGGCAGAATAAGTCCCACCTGCTCATAATTCCCCGCGATGAAGACCGCTTCGTAGGCGGTCTTTAGCGCGAAAGCAAAATTGGTGCGGGTTATCGGCTGGCTTTTTACCTTGGTGATAATGGGGTAGGAGAGCGCGTTTTGATACATTATCCGCAATCCGTCGTTGAGCTGATCCAGCGGTTTGTCAGGGTTCTCCTGCACATAACTGAAAATCAGCTTGCGCAGGGCGTTGTCGTCAAGGCCGCCGATCCCTTCGAGCTGGGCGCGGAAATCGGTTTGATTGCGCTCGTAGGGACGGCTTTCCAGCACCGCACCGCCGTTACCTTCCACAGCGGCGGCAAATGCTTGCCGCATCTCTTCGCCTTTTCTACCCGACGGGTAAAATATCGCGAAGTTTTTTAGGTTGAGGGTGCGGGTGGCGTGGGTGGCGATAAACCGGGCCTGCTCCGGCGGGCTTAATCCCATTTGGTAAAAAAAGCGTTTTTGATCCGGCGGCAGATCGGTGGCGTCGTCGTTGGAAGTGGAGATCACCGGCAGGTTAAACCGGCGCGCTTCGGCCAGCGCGGTTTCCAGCGCGGCCGGAGGAAAAAGGCCCACCACCCCCGTAATGGCGTTGTCGCCGGACAGTTCACGCACCGCGGTTGCCGCCGCCTGCGGGTTGCCGCCGGCATCCTTGATGACGAGTTTCAGATGAACCCGCTCCACAAAGGAACTCTTCATGGAAATGGCGAGTTGTATCCCTTTCAGCGCCCGGGTGCCGATATCGGCGCTATCGCCGGAAAGAGGCAATACGGCGCCAACCGCAAGGTGATCGGCGGCGGTGAGGGGGGCGGCAGTAGCCGCGGGAGGGGGGGCTGCGGGGGAGATATTCGCCTGTGCCGAAAGGCTAGGAAAATCGTGTTCCAGGCGCGCTTTGATTTTTTCCAGATTTAAAATGTCATTCTTCTGTCCGTAGTGGCGGGCCAACTCGATGAGGGCCAGTTGGGCCGGGTAGGCCGTGCCGTACTTATCCGCCAGGGCAAGAAGATCCGCCTCGTTGGCGGTTACGTGCAGGATTTCCTTTATTTTATTGTTGGCCGCATCACGGAGAGGGCTGTCAAACTTGCCGCACTCAACCAGCGCTTCCACTCCTTTTTGAATATGGCCCGCCTGGTGATGATTGTTGCCGATGTGGTAAAGTGCCGTCCCCTTTTGGTGCGCCGCGGATGCCTTTACCAGCGCGCTTTGCAGGGCCGAATCGGCCTCGTCGTAACGGCGCAGGGAGGTAAGCGATGCCCCAAGGCCGGTTAACGCATCGACCCGGTAGGACGATCCGGTAAATTGATCGGCCACGGCGCTGTAGTAGGCATTGGCGTACCCGTAGTTGCGGTTTTCAAAGTGATGGTTGGCTAAATTATAATACGCCGCGTCGCTGCGCGGGTCTTTTGGGTACTGATCCACGATGGCCTGCCAGGCATCCAGCTCGGCGCTTTTATCGGCGGATTTTTTTGCTTCGTCCGCTTTTTTTAACAAATCGGCCAACGGCATTCTGGACAATTGTTGCCGTGTCCGGGCTACCGGCTCCGCGGATGCGCGGGGCACGGTCAGGATGAGCGGCAAAACGACGAGGATCCCGGCGAACGTTTGGATGAAACGGTTATTTGAAATCATATTTTGCAAGTTTATACCGGAATTGACGAAGGTTCATGCTCAAAAGTCTGGCCGCTTCCTTTTTTGAGTTGCCCGCCATGGCTAAGGCGTTGGTAATCATCCGCCGTTCTATCTCCTCAACTTTTTTCTCCAAATCGATGCCGCCTGGCGGGAGGGTGAGGTTGGTTCTATCGGAGGAGGGGAGGCGGCAACTTTCGGGAAGGTTTTCGGCGGAAATCCATTTCCCGGTTTCCAGCACCACGGCCCGCTCCACGGCGTTCTCCAGTTCCCGCACGTTGCCGGGCCATCGGTATTCTTCCAGCAGCCGCATCGCTTCGGGGCTTATGCCTTGTATCCCTTGTCCGGCGCCCGCGAATTTCTGAAGGAAATGTTTTGCCAATACCGGGATGTCTTCACGCCGCACGCGCAGCGGCGGCATTTCAATGCTTACCACATTGAGGCGGTAAAAAAGGTCTTCGCGGAACAGTCCCTCTTTCACCAACGCCGTCAAATCCTTATTGGTGGCGGCGATAAAGCGGACATCCACCTTTACATTTACCACATCCCCCACGCGCCGGATTTCGCGTTCCTGAATGGCGCGCACCAGCTTTACCTGCAAAGGCAGCGGCATTTCCCCGACTTCATCAAGAAAAAACGTTCCACCTTTGGCCGCTTCCAGCAATCCGGGTTTGTCGGCCACCGCGCCGGTGAACGAGCCTTTTTTGTGGCCGAAAAGCTCGCTTTCCAGCAGATGCTCCGGCATGGCGCCGCAGTTGATGGATAGAAGCGGTTTTTCAGCGCGCGGGCTCAGCGTATGGATGGCGCGGACGGCCAGCTCTTTGCCGGTGCCGCTTTCGCCGGTGATCAGCACCGTGCTGGCGCTTTCCGCCACGCGGGCGATGAGGTTTTTTGTGTTGGCCAGCGCCGTCGATCCGCCGATCAGCGCCGCCAAACCGGTTTGGGCGCGCAGTTCTTTTTTCAGGTTCTGGTTTTCCAAAATGAGGCCGCGCCGTTCCAGCGCGTTGCGCACGACGAGTTTAAGTTCCTCCACATTGAACGGCTTGGTGATGTAGTCGTAAGCGCCCAGTTTCATCGCTTCGACGGCGCTTTCGGCCGACGCATAGGCGGTAACCATGATAACCGGGCGTTCGCGGTCTTTTTGCAGCGATGCGCGCAGCACGGCGATGCCGCCCTCTTTCGGTATCTTAATGTCGGAAATCACAAGATCCGGGTTCTGTTCTTCCAGACGTTGGACCGCCTCCTGCGTGCTGCCGGCCGTGATCACCTCGTGCCCTTCGGCGGCGAGCATGATCTCCAGCATTTCGACCATGCTTCGTTCATCATCGGCAACCAGTATTATGCTCAACTTATTTTCCCAAACGGATACGGGCGGCGCGGGCGTGAGCCGAAAGTCCTTCGGCGTCCGCGAACCGCGCCACCATTTCCCCCACCGCCAAAAAATCCTTTTTCGAGTATTCGATAAGCGATGAGCGTTTAAAAAAGTCGTACACCCCCAGCGGCGAGAAAAAACGGGCAGACCCGGCCGTGGGAAGAACATGATTGGGACCCGCCATATAATCCCCCAACACTTCGGGGGTGTAATGCCCCACGAATACGGCTCCGGCGTTGCGTACGGTATGCAGATGATCCGCCGCGCCGTCGAAGGAAAGTTGAAGATGTTCCGATGCCACATCGTTGGCCAGCGAAAGCGCTTCGTCCAGCGAACGGGTTTTAATGATATAGGATCTATTTTTCAGGCATTTTCCGGCAATCTCCTTGCGCGGCAGCAGCTCAACCTGGCGGGCGACTTCACGTTCCACGGCGGCGCACATTTTCGCGGAAGGGGAGATGAAGACCGGCCAGGCCAGTTCGTCATGTTCGGCCTGCGAGAGGATGTCGGCCGCACACCACGCGGGGTTGGCCGTATCGTTTGCCACAATGCAGATTTCGCTGGGACCGGCGATCATGTCGATATCGACTTGGCCGAATACCAGCCGTTTGGCCTCCGCCACAAACGCGTTGCCGGGGCCGACGATTTTATCCACCCGTTTAATGGTTTTGGTGCCGAAGGCCATGGCGGCGACCGCCTGTGCGCCGCCCACCGTGTAAAATTCACGTACGCCGCAGATGTCGGCGGCGAAAAGCACCGCCGGGTTTATGTAGCCGTCCGGCGCGGGGGAGCAGATGACGATTTCTTCCACGCCCGCCACCAGCGCGGGGATTGCGTTCATAAGCACGGAAGAGGGATACGAGGCCTTGCCGCCCGGCACGTACAGCCCCACCCGTTTGAGCGGGCGGATGAGCTGACCGACGCGCGAGGCGCCGGTTTTGGCGGCCCAGCTATCCTCCTTCTGCAGGTCGTGAAAGTGGACGATGTTCTGCGCCGCGAGGTACATCGCTTCCTTTAATTGCTGTGAAACCTCCATATCCGCCTTTTTAAAAGCGGCGGCGGATACTCTTGCCTTTGTGGGGGTTAGCGTCAACCGGTCGAATTTTTTGGTATACGCGAAAAGCGCGCGGTCGCCGTTTTTGCGCACATCGCCGACGATGGCGGCGGCGGCTTTTATGATCGCGGGGTCGCTTTCGGCGAAGCGGCCAGTCACCCGCGCGAATTTATTTGTGAAATCCTTCGATTTGGTATCGAGCTTAATCATTCCATGTCCTGCAATGAATGGTGAATGTGTGGCGCACGGTTTCGCCCCGCGCCAGCTTCAGCGGGACGAGCGCGGTGAAACAGGTGCCCTGATAGGTCGATTCAAAGCCCCCTTCCGATTGCGATACAGCCTCGATGGGATAGCGGAGCAGACGCACCGGCGTAGCCGATCCGAAGGAGACGGTGAATCGGAAATATTCGTCGGTCATGGCCCATTTTTCGACGGCGGCGTTTTCCCCCATGTGGTTCATCCGGTACTTTTCGTTGTTCACGGTGATGTAGCGATCCAGCGCGTCGGCCGCCAGCAGAGTGAAGTTCCACTCGACCCCAAGGGTACATTCCGCCGCCGCTCCGCCCATGTTGGTAATTTCGTACTGGCAGGAGAGCGCCGCGTCCTTGCCCCCCATCGCGACGGTCTTGCTTATTTTGACCGGTGTCGCCTTGCCGTCGCGTAGCAGTTGGCCTTCGCGTGCCATCACCACCCGCGCATTTTGCCCTTTCGCCGAGGCCGAGATCAGCGCGTAGGGCTGGCCCGCGAAATCACCCGCCTCCTCAAAGGTCTGGGCGCGGAGTTCTTCCACCGTGACCGGCGCGGCGAGTATGTGGTCGAGAAACGAGTAGCGCGGATGCCGGTCGAACACAAGTTTTTTTTCGAGACCCGGTTCCTTGAAAACAACACGGTCGTGGATGGAGAGTATTTCGTTTTCCTTTTCGCCGGCTTTTCCGGTGGCATCCAGTATTTTCTGGTGGTATTCCTCGGGCCGCCGCGTCATGACGTTGCTTAAATTGAAGCGCGCGGGCTTGAAATCCAGTTCCGCCATCGCGCCCCCCTCCGCGGGAGCAAAGAGCGCGAAAAGGGCCGGGGTTTCCACCGTCACCTCCCGGTGTCTATCCATCAGGTAATCGGCCGTGGTCACTTCCACCCACGCTTTGCTTTTGTGCAGTGCGGCATCGGCGGATCGGCCCGCGTCGATGAGGTTGGTGTAGACGGCGTGGCGCAGGTTGCTGAGGTAGAGACCGCCGAAGAGCCCGTGCCAGTAGGGGCAGTTGCATTGGCCGCGGTACAGGGCCGCGGTGATGGCGCTCGCGTCTTTTTTCGATTTTTCCAGGGCTTTTTCCACGCGGCCGCTCACGTACAGCATCCGCTTATGCATCTGGTTGCTCTCGGGGTATTTGGCCAGAAAGTTGTCCCACAATCCTCCGCGCAGGAACTTTTTGAACTGTTCTTTACGCCCCTCCGTCTCGATTTGATGCACCAGCTTCGTATGTTCGATGGCGGCTTCCGTGGGGAGCGTCCAGTGCATCATTTCCTCGTAAGAGGCCATTGGCAGGTAGACGCGCCCGCGCGGGGGAAACTGATCGAGATATTCCGAATAGGTGACGGTCTCGACGAATCCGGCGCTCTCGGTAAGCATGTTCAGAAAACGCTCCAGCCATTTCTTGCCAAAGACCCATTCATTGGTTTCGGGCCAGACGCCGAATTTCTCGCCGTCGTCGCCGTAGGAAAATCCGGTGGTTCCCCGCGCGGCCACGGTGGCGCGGAAATAGGCCAACGTTTCCTCCGGCTGTTTGAAGGGAATGGCGTAGCGCAATTCCTTGTCGATGGGGAAAATCGCCAGCGGGCTGCCGTGTTTCTCGGTTGTCCAGTAGCCGTACATGTCTTTTTGGCCCAATCCGGCGTAGAAAAAGTGCGTGTCGTCCAGCAGGGTGTATTCGATGCCGGCGGCGGCCAGTATTTTGGGCAGCGAGGGATCCCATATCCGTTCGGCCATCCATGCGCCACGGGGCCGAACGCCGAAGTTCTTCTCCACCCAGCGGTTCATCATCTCTATTTGCCCCACGGCGTCGCGGTCCGGCAACGAGGAGAGGATCGGCTCGTAAAAACCGCCGGAAAGAATTTCCACCTGACCCCTCTTTACCATGGCGCGCAACCGCGTGATATATGCCGGCTTGTGGCTTTCTATCCATTCGATGAGCGGTCCGGAGTGATGCAGCGAAATTTTCAGATGCGGGTACCGTTCCAGCGTTTCCAACGTTGGGAGATAGCACTTGTCGTAGGATTCGCTAAGGACGTGTTCGAAGTTGCCAACCGGCTGGTGATTGTGCAAGCCGATCATCAAATATGCTTTATTCATCCGGATTCCTTTCCTGCAATAGATGTACAGAATACACCAAAAGCGGGGTGCGGGGAATTTTGTCCGGCCATGTCCAGCACATCATTCAATGTCTTCCATGGCTTTATCAAGCGGCTTCGGATTGAGCAGGCGGCGTTATTTATCCAGGAAAAGATCGCCATACGGGGGGGTGCCGGGCGAAACGGCGTACTGATCGAAGTCGGCAACCCCGGTTGAACGGAGCACCTCTTCGTCGATGTAGAAATTACCCGTGGCGGCGCGGCTGTCGCGCGTGATAATCGCGTGGGCCGCGTCGGCCATGATGGAGGGTTTGCGCGATGCCCGCATAATCGCTTCTGGAAAATTGAACTGGATGGCCGCGGTGGCTATCGTCGTGCGGGGCCATAGGCAATTTATCGAGATGCCGTCACCGGCAAATTCGCGCGCCAAGCCAAGCGTACACATGCTCATTCCATATTTTGAGATGGTGTAGGCAAGGTGCGGCGCGAACCATTTGGGATCCAAATTGAGCGGCGGCGACAGGGTGAGAATGTGGGGATTCGCCGCGTGTTTGAGATGCGGGATGCACGCCTGCGAAGCCAAAAACGTGGCGCGCATATTCACGTCCCACATCAAATCCAGCCGTTTCGGGGTTGTCTCAAGAGTTTCGGAAAGACCGATTGCGCTGGCGTTGTTGACCAGTACGTCTATGCCGCCGAACGTCTGGACGGTTTGAACGACGGCGTCCTGTATCGCCTGTTCGTCGCGCACATCCAGCCGGATGGCCAATGCCTTCCCGCCCGTCCGTTCAACCTCTTCGGCAACCGTGTGGATGGTTCCCGGTAATTTTGAATGGGGCTCGGCGGTCTTGCCGGTGATCACCACTTTTGCGCCGTCGTGTGCGCAGCGCAAGGCGATTTCGCGGCCGATGCCGCGGGAGGAACCGGTGATAAACACCACTTTACCGCGCAACAAAGTCATGGCTTGGGCACGCGGAAGTAAAGGCCGGTCTTGAGTAGCGGCATTTCCGTTCAGAGCACCATTTTTTTACTGATGACCACGAGGCCCGAACCGGTGACGTGGAACCGTTTGCGGTCGTCGGCCAGGTTGAATCCGATCTCGGTGCCCGGCGGGATTTCGACGTATTTGTCGATTATGGCGCGGCGGATGCGGCTGTAGCGCCCTACGTTTACCCCTTCCATCAGGATGCTTTCCTCCACGTTGCAGTAGGAGTTGATGCGGACGGAGGGGGAGAGCACGCACCGGTGTATCCGTCCCCCCGATATCACGCATCCCTCCGAGACGAGCGAGTCGGTGGCGATGCCGATGCGCTGGTTGTCTTTGTCGGCGAAGACGAATTTCGCGGGCGGATTGGTCGGGTTGAACGTGCGGATTGGCCAATGCCGGTTGTATAAGCTGAACGTGGGGACGACTTCAACCAGATCCATCGAAGCGTCGAAGTATTCGTCCAGCGTTCCCACGTCGCGCCAGTAGCCTTTTTCCTTTTCCTCCGCGCCGGGAATGGAATTGGTGGAGAAGTCATAGGCGTACACGGGGTTGGTTTTGTAGCGGTTGGTGATGATGTCCCTGCCGAAATCGTGATTGGTTTTCAGCGTCGCGTCCGACTCCACCCAGTCGATGAGCGAATCGCGATTGAAGATATAGTTCCCCATCGAGCAGAGGGCCATGCCGGGACGGCCCGGTATCGGTTTGGGATTTTTTGGTTTTTCCTCCCAGCCGATGATGCGCCACTGGTCGTCCACTTCTATCACGCCAAACGACGAGGCGATTTTGAGCGGCTGTGGGATGGCGGCGATGGTTAGGTCCGCTTTTTTCTCTACGTGGGTGTCCACCATCTGGCGTACATCCATCTTGTATATATGGTCGCCGCCGAATATGCAGACGTAATCGGGGTGCTCGTCCTTCACGAGATTGAGGTTCTGATAGATGGCGTCGGCGGTGCCGAGATACCAGTTTGTGCCGGTGCGCATCTGGGCGGGCACCGGGTCTATATACAATCCCAGATGGGGAGAAAGTTGCCAGCCGCGGGCGAGGTGGCGGTTGAGCGAATCGCTTTTAAACTGCGTCAGAATTTTGATTTTGGTCAGGCCGGAATTGAGGAAATTGCTCAATACAAAATCGATTATCCGGTAGCGCCCCGCGAAGGGAACCGCCGGCTTGGCGCGGTCGCGGGTAAGCGGCATCAGGCGCTCCCCTTGGCCGCCGGCCAGAATCATCGTCATAATGTCCATCCAGCCTCTCCTCATGACATGTTGCGCTAACTTCGATAATACTACCAAATTCAAACACTTTTCTCTATACGGGCGTGAATTTACGATCTAATTTTTAATTCTGGCTAAAGTATAATGATACACAGCCGATATACAGGTAGGAGAGAGTGTAATTATGGATGTCAAGAAGGTAGATGCCCAAACGGGCGCCCCCATTCCGCCCTCCACGCAGGGAACACAGCCGCACGCGGGAGCCGCCTCCACAGTCATGCCCGCAGCAAAGACCCCGGCTCCTGGGACGAATGCCGCAACCAAAATGAGCCCTTCTGATTTAGTGACGCTCTCCCAGAAATCCGTGAAACAAAACCAGCTTTCCACCCTTATGGGAGGATTCCAGAACTCGCTCGTGGATACACTTTCCGCTTTCAGTCCAAACTCGGGGATGGGTTCGCTATACAATCTCACCGGCACGCCGGTGGACAATTATATGAACAAGAATCTGACCAATCTCGCCCCGGATATGAAGAAAAGCTTCATGGACACTTACAGCAATCTCGCCAAAACGTCCGGCGGGCTAGTCCCCCAAAACCTTATTTCCAACACCTTTGGGCAGACCGGCGGTTTCAGCCAGTTTTTAGCTTCCTTGACCAACCGGCTTAACCAGCTTCCAACCAGCGCCTCCGGCCCCGCCGGTTTTCCCGGCACGGGCGGCATCGGTGGCGGGCCTTCAAAAATCGGGTGACCGGGCCGAATGCCGCTATGTGCGGCGCCAAATACCCCGCGTATCGATAACCGTTTTTCCCGTCAGTTTTGCCTGATAAAGCGCAATGAATTCCTTGTGGTTCACCAATAGCAGCACGATGTGCGCCCGGTCGATGGCGTTATTCAACGTCGTTTTTTCAATATTTTTAATATCCGCCAAGGCGCGGGGAAGTTCTTCGACGTGCGGCTCCACCACCAGGAGGGATCCGACATTATCCTCTCCGAGATGCCTTACGATGTCCACGGCGGGGCTTTCCCGCAAGTCGTCGACATCCGCTTTGTACGAAAGGCCAAGGCAGGCGACAACCGGCGTGTTCACCGTGGCCGCGGCTTCTTTCACTCGATTGATGATGTAATGCGGCTTGCCGTCATTAACCTCGCGCGCGGTGCGTATGAGGCGCGCCTCCAGCGGCGCGGACGATACGATAAACCACGGGTCGACGGCGATACAGTGCCCGCCCACGCCCGGCCCCGGCTGCAGAATTTTCACCCGCGGGTGGAGGTTCGCCAGTTCGATGAGTTCCCACACGTTGATGCCCAGTTTTTCGCAAACAATCGAAAGCTCGTTGGCAAAGGCAATATTCACGTCGCGGTACGAATTCTCGGTGAGCTTCGTCATTTCGGCTGTGCGGGCATTGGTCACCACACACTTTCCTTTCACAAAAATGCCGTAAAACGCTTTTGCCGCCCTCGCGCATTCCCCGCTGATTCCGCCGATGACCCGGTCGTTCTCGATCAACTCCCGCATAATATGGCCCGGCAACACCCGCTCCGGACAATGAGCCACGCGGATGTCGGCCTGATCCCCGGCGGTATCCGGAAAAGAAAGATCCGGCCGCAATTGCTTCATATATGCGCACATGTTGTTGGTGGTTCCCACCGGCAGGGTGGATTCAAGGATGACGATGTTTCCTTTGCGTAATGAAGAGGCTATCGACTGCACCGCCGCCTTGAGATAGGTGACATCCGGCAGGTGTCCTTCCGTAAACGGCGTAGGCACCGCGATGATGAACACGTCAGCGTCCTCCACGGTGACGGTGGCGCGCAGCTTTCCTTCTTTCACCACCCGGTGCGCGGCCTTTTCGAGTTCCGATTCGATGACGTGAACTTCGCCGCGGTTGATGGTATCCACAATCCGTTGGCTGACATCCACTCCTACGACGTCGATACCATGGCCCGCGATGATGACGGCGGTGGGGAGGCCGATGTAACCCAGGCCGATAACCTGAACCTTGCTGATTTTATGTTTCAAGCAACAACCTCTTTGTTATCCGGTTTGACGCCAATCCATCCCCATAGGGATTATGCAGGTGCGCCATTTTTTCATATTCGGCTTGATCTTCAATAAGAATGCTGGCATCACGGAATATTCTATCAGTATCCGTGCCGACGAGCCGCACGGTGCCGGCATCAACGGCCTCGGGCCGTTCGGTGGTATCCCGCGTCACCAATACCGGCTTGCCAAGGGAAGGCGCCTCTTCCTGCACGCCGCCGGAATCGGTAATGATAAGGTGCGAGCGTTCCATCAAATAAATGAAGAGGAGATAGTCCAGCGGTTCCGTAAGGTGAATATTCTTGCGGCCGCCCAACAGCTCGTTCACCGGCTGCCGCACATTGGGGTTGAGGTGAACCGGGTAGAGTATTTCCACATCGCCCCGCTCCGAAAGCCGCGCGAGAGCCGCGCAGATGCGCTGGAAACCGCCGCCGAAATTCTCACGGCGATGACCTGTGACCAGAACCAGTTTTTTAGAAGCATCAAGGAACGAAAAACGTTTTTTGTATTGTTCCGTGAGCGGGGGATTCGACTTCATTTTTTCTATCGCGCCCAGCAGGGCGTCAATCACCGT
The DNA here is from genome assembly GCA_023248495.1 of Nitrospinales bacterium. Taxonomy (GTDB): domain Bacteria; phylum Nitrospinota_A; class UBA7883; order JACRGQ01; family JACRGQ01; genus JACRGQ01. The sequence continues at coordinate 8,254 of JAHFEK010000042.1, read as the reverse complement.
GTTGCCGGTAACTTCGATCTGCGCCGGGGCGATGCCTTCATCAATCAGATTTTGCCGCGCGGCGGCGGTAGGCGCGAAATGAAGCGTGGTTAGCACGCCGGTGATGTGACGGTTGATCTCTTCGGGCCACGGGGAATATTTGTTGTGCGTTCGTAAACCGGCCTCAATATGCGCAACCGGTATGTGGTTATAAAACGAAGCGAGGCTGGCGGAAAGTGTGGTGGTGGTGTCGCCATGCACCAATGTCCATTCCGGGCGCCATGCGCGAAACACGTCCCGCATGCCGGCAAGCACGCCGCTTGTGATGTCGGTCAGGTCCTGTTCCGGGGTCATGACATTCAGGTCGAAATCGGGAATGATCCCGAAAATGGCGAGTACCTGATCCAGCATTCCGCGATGCTGGCCGGTGATGCACACTTTGACGTCAAACGCGCCGTTTGCCTTCAGCGCCAGGACCACCGGAGCCATTTTAATTGCCTCCGGACGCGTGCCGAATACCGCCATCACCCGTTTCAATCCGCTTCCTCCCCCCGTCCTGTTTTTCATAGAAGCGGCTCATTCCTGCGTACGCACACGTTCAAACCTCTCTGTTGTGCCGCGTTCCCGGAAAAAGGTCTGAGAGCGAACGGAGGAAAAAGGGAACCGCCTTTTCCTGGGGGCGCGCCGCTTTTAATCCCACAATTTCCAGGGAGCCTGTCCGGATTCATACGCATCATTGAGCATTTGATATTCGCGCGCGGTGTCCATCGGCTGCCAGAAGCCCTCATGCTTGTACACCATCATTTGGCCGTCTTTCACCAACCGGCGCATCGGTTGCTGTTCCAGCACCTCCCCGTCGCCGGCGCCCAGATAGTCGAATATTTCGCGGCGGCAGACGAAATAGCCGCCCGAAATAAGGCCATCGGAGGTTTGGGGTTTTTCGTTAAAGCCGGTCACCAATCCGTTTTCGCCGCAGGTGAGTTCGCCGAAACGGCTGGGGGGGCGAACACCGGTGACGGTGAATATTTTTCCATGGGATTCATGGAACTTGAACAGTTCTTTGATATCGATATTGCCCACGCCGTCGCCGTAGGTGAGCATGAAGTTTTTATCGTTGCCGATGTACTTTGCAATCTTCCGCACGCGGGAGCCGGTCATGGTATTAAGGCCGGTTTCGGCCAACGTAATTTTCCAGCCCGCTTCCAAATGCCTGGTGTGAAATTCGATTTTGTTGTGCTGGCCAAGCTCCAGGGTGAAATCATTCGAAAACGCTTCGTAGTTCAGGAAGTAATTTTTAATCGCATTTCCCTGATACCCGAGGCATAAAACAAATTCATTCCGTCCCCAATGGGCGTAGTAGCGCATGATATGCCAAAGAATCGGCATACCCCCGATGGGAATCATTGGCTTGGGAATATTATCGGCGACATCCCTGATTCGGGTGCCATAACCGCCGCACAAGATCACAACTTTCATAGCCTCTGCCCCTATAAGTATGGCGGATTATAACGCATAATTTCTTATCCATAAAACGAATAATGTCAGTTCCATCCCTAAAAACCAGCTCCTTTAAAGCGGCGCGGTTCGAACGCCGCTCCCGCCCGGCGCGGGGTGAAACTACTTTTTTCGGGGTGATTTCATGCGGAATGGGATAGCATACGGGTTGAATTGATCAATAACGGCGGAGGTTGTGGATAATGAGCGTTACGTGCAAGTACCGGTTCCGCGACAACACGGCGTGCGGAGAACATGTCCACCCGGGATCGGAATTATGCTTTTGGCACGACCCGGCGGCTGATAAATCGGGCCCTGAAATAAAGGCGATGATCGAGGAAAAGCACAAGCGCGGCGACAATCTGGAAGGGGTCATCCTGAAAGATGCCCAACTGGAGCATGTCAGGTTGTCGCGTGCGAATCTGCATTCCGCGAATTTCAAATGGGCGAATCTTAGAAGCGCCCACCTGTTTGGCGTGGATCTTACCCATGCCGCCCTCTTTAAAACCGCGCTCGACGGCGCAAACCTGAAAGAGGCAAAGCTGAGGGATGCCGAGTTGCTGGGCGCGACGATGGAATATACAAAGCTGGATTTCATCGGCTTTGGCGGCGATGACGGTTATACGGTGAAAAATGAGATCGAAGGAATTGATCTCGAAAAAAAAGGCGACATCGATAAGGCGCACGCGAAATATTTCGAAGCCGAGGAGATATACCGCACCATCAAACTCAATTTGAAAAACAGGGGGCTGGGCTTCGAGGCCGGCGAATATTTTTTCAGGGAAATGGAGATGAGCCGAAAGCAGTTCCCCCTTTTTTCATTTAACCGGTTTTGGTCGAAGCTTATGAGCATTTCCACCGGATATGGCGAGAAGCCCCACAGGATCATCGGCTTTTCGCTGGCCTATATGTTTCTGTGCGCCGCGCTTTTCGGCCTGCTGGGCATACATCATTCCTCCGGGCAATTTCACCGATATTCACCCAATGCCTCGGTTGGCGAGAATCTGGGGGTGTTTTACGATGCGCTGTATTACAGCGTGGTGACGTTCACCACGCTTGGTTACGGCGATTTCACCCCCGTTGGCATTGGTAAAATGCTGGCCATTATCGAGGCGTATTCGGGAGCATTTTGCATTTCGCTGTTCAGCATCTCAACCTATAAGAGGTACATGGATAGATAGCAGGTGCGGCATTCAACCGCACCTGCCGGAAGAGCCGGTCGGCATCAAAGCATATGCGTGTCGAATGTGGTGCGGGTGCCTTTGTCCCATCCATCCCACAGGTAATCGTTATCTTTGCCATCGGCGATTGCGCGCAGGGCGTGCCGCGTTTGTTCCTCATAAAATTCGCAGAATGAGCCGGTGGCTTTCATGCCGCCGTTCGTTTCATGCGCTTCGGCGGGGCAGGGCGAGCCGCAGAAATGGCGGATGGCGCACTTGCCGCACGCCTTAATATCTTCCACTTTGCGTTCGGTGACCATTTTGAACGCCTCACTCTCCAGCACGGCATCGACGCCATCCTTGAAAAGATTGCCGCCGTTGAACCGGGCCAGCCCGACGAACTCGCTGCAGGGAAAGAGATCGCCATTGGGCGCCAGCGCAAAAAACGCGCGTCCGCCGCCGCAGGGCGAGATGTCGCACATCAGCCGCCGCGCGGTCGGGGCCAAAATACTTATCAGGATATTGGCGTAGTTCGCCACCACCAGCTTGCGTCCGGTCTTCTTATATAGCTCGCGCGAGCGGTCAAGTGCCTTGAGGAAATGCCGCGCCGAGGGGGTGTCGTCCGGTTTCACCGCCAGCGACGGGGGCAGCGTACAGCGCACGATGTTCAGCAGGCAGGTAGGCACATGCCGCGCGTGAAGGTAATCGACCATGCTGGAGAGATGGCGCATGTTCTCGCTGGTGATGGTGCAGATAACGCTGAAGCCGTGATAGCCCTTCAGCTTGTCGATGGTTTCCTCAACTTTTTCAAAAACCCCTTTGCCCGTCCAATTGGTCCGCGTTTTATCGGCAATCGCGGCGGTGTGCCCATCCAGCGATAGCCCGATGCTGACATCCCGCGCGGTAAGGAAGGCGATGGCTTCATCATCAAGCAAAGTGGCGTTGGTTTGTATGCCGAACTGGAAATCGTCCCGGTACTTTTCGATGCCGCGGAAAACGGCTTTGCGGTTCAGCATCGGCTCGGCGCCGTGGAAGATAATCTGCGGCAGGCGGCCTTTCGGCATCGTTTTGCGGAAATGGGTTTTCAGTTTCGCCAGCGCGGCCAGCAGTTCCTTCTCCGTCATATGCCGCCCGTTCTTCCGCATGTCCCCCGGTATGTAACAGTAGGTGCAGTTCAGATTGCATTGTTCGGTGGAATTGAAATAGACGGCGGTCGGCTTCAGCCCGAACCGCAGCATGTGCATTTCATCGGCGAATTTTTCACTTTTCTTTTTATAGGCGGAGATGAACCGGGCGTCGGTCAGCGTGTCGGCCAGCCGATCTTTTTTCACCAGCGACCAAAACGCCGTATCCGGGTCGATCAGGCCCATGTATTCCTTATGGCCGATATCAATCGGCACGATGGATGGGCCGTTGCCGCTGTTGAAATAGCGGCCCCGCGAGGGGGCCTCCGCCACGGGAACCGGTTTGCGTGCCGCTGCCATCATTTGGCCTTTTTGTTGGCCGAAAGGATGTAGTGGGAAAGGCCGGTGCCTTTGGGGTCGCAGCTTTTGCGGCTGGCGATCACGTCCTTCGCGGGTGTTTCGAGCTTCTTTTTCATAAATAAATCCCTTTCCAAATAAAAAAGCCAAAAAAAAAGGGTTCCGACAAGTTCCCCATGGAACTCATCGAAACCCTTTACCATACGGATTCCGCGCCCAACAAATGCTTCACAGCAGGCCTTCTGGCTTTCGGATCGTCCGCCCGGTTGCGGCCTTCCCGCCAGGGTGTGCCCTGACAGTGACCGGCTTTCGCCTATGCAACCTTGCGTCCCCGATTACAGCGGCGGGACCGCCACGGAGTTACACCGTGTTTCGAGATGCTGAAAACTACTGGCTATTCGGGCCGACTATAGCCACCGCCGCCGCAATTTGTCAACCGCGATTTGAAAATCTTGCTATTCTATGTGAGGCGAAGAACCTCTTTCCGGAAAGGGATTTTGCCGGCGCCGCTCACCAAGACGACAAAAATGAAAATTGGCGGGGAGACGCAAAAAAAAGTAAGTATACTGGTAAGATTGTAAAATTGGGATTTTTAGCGGGAAACTGGCGGGCCGGACGTTTTGGCGTGATGGAGATCAAGTGGGTAAATGAACCTTTCTTTTTTTCTTACGTCTAATTGTATTTTGAAAGATTATCGGAGAAATGCCGTGATGACAACGATTCAATTCCGCCCTTATGGGGTATTCCGCCATTGTGGGTTGGGCCTTTTATTGGTGGCGGCGCTGGCTGCTTGCTCAAAGAATGGCCCGCCGCAGATGAAAAAAGGCCAGATGCCTCCCGCGCCGGTCAAGGTGGCGGCCGCCGTGATGAAAGACGTTCCTTTGCGGCTTGAGGTGGTGGGTGCCGTCGAGGCGTATAACACGGTATCGATCACCGCGCAGATAAGCGGCCAGATTGAAAAGATTCATTTCAAGGAAGGGGAAAATGTCGCGAAGGGCAGTCTGCTGGTCACCATCGACCCGCGCCCATTCAAGGCGGCTGTGGCGCTGGCGGAAGCCGCCCTTGCGCGCGATACCGCCCAACTGCGGAACGCTCTCCGCGACGCCGACCGGAACGAGAAGTTGGCGCATGATGAGGTCGTGCCGCGGTCACAAGCCGATCAGTTCAACACGGCCGCCGAAGCATTGGCCGCGGGAGTGGCGGCGGACAAAGCGGCGCTGGAAAATGCCAAGTTGCAGCTTGCTTATTGCTACATCTACTCCCCCATTGACGGCCAGACCGGCGCTGTGCAACTGGACGAGGGGAATCTTATCAAAGCCAACGATAAGCCCATCGTCACCATTTTTCAGGTGAAGCCGGTTCATGTGTCATTTGCGGTGCCGCAGGCGCATCTGGCGCCGATCCGCACCCACATGGCTCATGGCCCGCTGCACGTGTCCGCCGCCGCCGATGGTTTTCGGGCGGCCGAGGGCATTTTGGTTTTTGTCGATAACGGCGTCGATCCCGCCACCGGGACGATCCGGCTGAAAGCGTTATTTCCGAACACCGGCGGTCGTTTGGTTCCCGGCCAGTTTGTGAATGTATCGCTGACGCTGACCACGGAAAAAGAGTCGTTGACCATTCCTTCCCACGCGGTCATGAACAGCCAAAAGGGGGAATTTGTATTTTTAGTCAAAAACGGATTGGCGGAAATGCGGCTCATTACCGTCCGCCGCGCGTTCGGCGACGACGTGTTGATTGAAAGCGGCTTGGAGCAGGGGGATACCGTCGTCACGGACGGCCAGATACAGGTAATACCCGGCGGCCCCGTGAAGCTGGTGGAAAGCGGAGAGAAGGCGAAGGAAGAGCGGCGATGAACATCTCCGGGCTTTTCATCCGCCGCCCGGTGATGACCACGCTGGTCATGGCGGCCATTCTCCTGTTCGGCATTATCGCCTACCTCAAGCTGCCGGTCAGCGACCTTCCCAACGTCGATTTTCCGACCATCATGGTGAGCGCCGTCCTGCCCGGCGCCAGCCCCGAAACGATGGCCTCCGCCGTCGCCACCCCGCTGGAGCGGCAGTTTTCCACTATCGCCGGTGTCGATTCGATGACCTCCACCAACACGCAGGGGATAACGAACATCACGTTGCAATTCAACCTTGACCGTAATATCGACGCCGCCGCGCAGGATGTGCAGGCCATGATCGCCAAATCGGCGAAGAACCTCCCGCCCAGCATGCCCATTCCCCCTTCGTACCAAAAAGTGAATCCGGCCGACCAGCCGGTCATTTACATCGCGCTTAGTTCTCCCGTGCTGCCGCTTTCAAAGGTGAACGAATATGCGGATACCATGATCGGCCAGCGCATCTCGATGATAAGCGGCGTGGCGCAGGTGCAAATATACGGATCGCAAAAATACGCGGTGCGGATAGACTTGGATCCGGACCGGCTGGCCTCGCTTGGCCTCGGCTTGGATGAAATATCCCGCGCGGTCGACCAGGGCAACGTGAATCTCCCCTCCGGCACCATAAACGGCCTTAAGCGGTCTTTCACAATTCAGACCGAGGGACGGCTGCTCAACGCCGCCGCGTTCCGGCCCCTTATCGTCGCGTACCGTAACGGGCGGCCCGTCCGGCTGCAGGAGTTGGGCAACGTGATAGACAGCGTGGAGAACGATAAATTGGCAAGCTGGTACATAAATACACGCGCCATCGTGCTGGCCGTCCAGCGCCAGCCCGGCACCAACACCATCGAAGTGGTGGACGCGATAAAGGAACTGTTGCCGAAATTCCGCTCGCAGATGCCGTCATCGGTGAAGCTTGATATTATTTACGACCGGTCCGAATCCATCCGCGGATCGGTGGCGGATGTGAAATTCACCCTCGGCCTTACCGTGGCGCTGGTAATCATGGTGATTTTCCTGTTCCTTAAAAACATCTCATCCACCGTCATACCCAGTCTCGCGCTGCCGATGTCGATCGTCGGCACATTCACTTTCCTCTATTTGTTCGGCTATAGCATCGACAATTTTTCCCTTATGGCGCTCACGCTATCGGTTGGTTTTGTGGTGGACGACGCCATCGTCATGCTGGAGAACATCGTGCGGCACATGGAGCAGGGGGAAACACCATTCGAAGCGGCGCTAAACGGCTCGCGCGAAATCGGCTTCACCATTCTTTCGATGACCCTCTCCCTGGTGGCGGTGTTCATCCCGGTGTTTTTCATGGGCGGCATATTGGGGCGGCTGCTGCACGAGTTCTCCATCACCATTGTGGTGGCCATCCTCGTGTCGGGCATAATCTCGCTCACGCTCACCCCGATGCTGTGCAGCCGGTTCTTGCGTCACGAGGGGGCTGAAAAACATGGCCGGCTTTATTGGTGGCTGGAAAACGGATTCAACCGGATACGCGATGCCTATGAATCCAGCTTGAAGTTCGTGCTCCGCCATATGGTGGCGGCGGCCATGGCGTTCGTGCTGATATTCGTGGCGACGGTCTACCTGTTTATGCAAATGCCGGGGGGATTCCTCCCGAACGAAGATACCGGACAGTTGTTTGCTTTCACCGAGGCGCGGCAGGGCATCGCGTTCGCCGATATGATGGCGCACCAGCGCCAGCTTGCGGCCATCGTGGCGGATGATCCCAACGTGGAAGCGTTCATGTCCGCCATCGGCGCGGGCGGGCCGAACTCGGCGATGAATACGGGCCGCATTTTTATGCGTCTGAAACCGTTCCCCGAACGCAAGCTAAGCGCCGAGGAAGTGGTGCAGGAACTCCGGGCCAAGCTCTCGCGGGTGCCAGGCATCCGGGCGTTCCTCCAGGTGCCGCCGCCCATCCGCATCGGCGGCAATCTCACCAAAAGCCAATACCAATACACGCTGCAGGGGCCGAACATAGCCGAGCTCTACAGCGCCTCCGGCAAGCTGAAAGATAAAATGCAAACGATTCCCCACCTGCAAGACGTGGCCACCGACCTTCAAATCGTGAACCCGCAAATCAACGTGGCGCTTAAACGCGATGAAGCCGCCTCGCTTGGCATCAGCGCCGGGCAGATAGAGGATGCGCTTTACTCGGCGTACGGCGCGCGGCAGATTTCCACCATCTACGCGGCGGATAACCAATACCAGGTGATTATGGAACTGTTGCCTGAGCACCAGCG
>JAHFEK010000041.1 GCA_023248495.1 Nitrospinales bacterium | reverse complement strand
GCGGTGATAGAGGCCTCCTACGCCAAAGGGGGCCGTAAGACCGGTGTGCGCGCCATTTATAAAAAACATGGGCGGGAGTATTTTTTAAACATGGAAAAAAACTCGCTGAAAAAAACCGCGAAGATGAAAAGTACGGTGATCTCGCTCGGCGGAGCGTCGCCCCTCAACCCCGCGTTTAGCAAGCCGTTGTTCGGAAATGCCTGTTTCGTGTATTTGAAAGCGAAACGGAACGTGCTATTCGCCCGAATTATTGAAAAGGGGATACCGCCGTTTTTCGATAAGGAGAATCCGCGCCGCACGTTCAACATGCTTTATAAACAGCGGACGCCGGTTTACGGAAAAATCGCCGACCTCACCGTGGAAAACAGCGGCGCGCGCACACCGGGCGAAGTGGCCAGCCGCATCATCAAAAAGTTGGAGGGGGATCAATGAACAACAGTTTTGGACGGCTATTGCGCCTGACGAGCTGGGGGGAATCGCACGGCCCCGCCATCGGCGGAGTGTTGGATGGCGTGCCGGCGGGGATCGCGCTGGCCGAAGCCGATCTGCAAAAGGAACTTGACCGCCGCAAACCGGGCCAAAGCCGCGTCAGTACGCAGCGGAAGGAGCCGGATACCGTAAAGATACTCTCCGGGGTTTTTGAAGGCACCACTACCGGCGCCCCCATCGGTTTTATCATCGAAAACGCGGATAAAAACTCCGGGCACTACGACGCCATAAAAGACATCTGGCGGCCCGGCCACGCCGATTACACCCTCGAATCGAAATTCGGCATCCGCGACCATCGGGGCGGCGGCAGGAGCAGCGCGCGCGAAACGGCCGTTCGCGTGGCGGCGGGGGCCATCGCCCGCAAAATCATCCCGGAGATATGGATTACCGGGTACACCATTCAGATCGGCGATATCAAAATAGAAAACTTCGATGAGACTGAAATCGAAAACAACATTGTCCGCGCGCCGGACGCGGTTGCCGCCGCGAAGATGATAGCGTTGATAGACCAGGTGCGGAAGGAAGGGGACTCGGTCGGCGGTATCGTGGAGATCATCGCCGAAAACGCGCCGCCGGGATTGGGCGCGCCGGTCTACGGCAAGCTGAACGCCGACATCGCCGCCGCGATGATGGGTATCAACGCGGTGAAGGGGGTGGAAATCGGCAGCGGTTTCACATGCGCCTCGATGCGCGGGAGCCAGCACAACGATCCGATTGAGATGCGGGACGGCAAGGTGGCCTTCCTCACCAACCACGCGGGGGGCATCCTCGGCGGCATTTCCAACGGCGACACGATCATCGCCCGTATCGCGGTGAAGCCCACCCCCTCGATCCTCAAAGACCAGGACGCCGTTGATATGAACGGGTTCAACCGCAAAGTGAGCGTGGAAGGGCGGCATGATCCCTGTATCTGCCCCCGCGCGGTGCCGGTGGCGGAAGCGATGATGGCGCTGGTGCTGGCCGATCACGCCCTGTTGCAACGAACCACGAAGATTTGAACGGCCCATGAAACCGGTCGCGGTGGTGCTCGGATCCTCTTCCCCCCGGCGCAAGGAGATTTTGGGTGACATGGGAATCCGCTTCACCGTGGCGCACGCCGATATCGACGAATCGGCCTTGCCGGGGGAAACGGTGGATCAGACCGCGCTCCGGTTGGCGATGGAAAAAGCCCGGAAGATTTCCCTGCGGTATCCCGATGCGCTGGTTATCGGGGCGGATACGCTGGTGGCGTTGGATGGCGAAATGCTGGGAAAACCGGATGACGCCCCGCACGCGGCGGCGATGCTGGAAAAACTGAGCGGTAAAACGCACGACGTTTTCACGGCGGTCGCGTTCGCGCTGGGCGCCGAGGGACGGGAAGAGAGCGTACTCTGCCGCTCGCAAGTGACTTTCAAGAATCTCGATCACGCCACCATCGATGCCTACGTCGCGACTGGCGAACCGCTTGGCAAAGCGGGGGCTTATGCCATACAGGGCAAAGGCGCATCGCTCATCGAAAGCTACGCGGGGTCGCATGGCAACATCATCGGCCTCCCGGCGCGTGAAGTCTTGCGTTTTTTCATGACGTTCGGCCCCGAACGCCTTCCGTGGGATAACTGATTATGCCGGTTATCGGTCTCACCGGAGGCATCGCATCGGGGAAATCGACGGTGTTGAAGGTTTTCAAGCGGCTGGGGGCGTTTGTGATTGATGCGGATATTCTCGCGCGTAAAGCGGTCGCGCCGGGTACGCCGGGCTGGCACGCGATTAAAGAGCGCTGGGGCAAAAAGGTTTTCCACAATAACGGGCGGCTCAACCGCGCGGCGCTTGCGTCCGTCATTTTCAAAAATCCCGCGGAACGCAAGGCGCTCAACGCCATCGTCCACCCGGAAGTCTTCCGGATGGAAAAGGAGCTGATCGCCGCCCGCCAAAAGCGGAACAAAAAGGCCGTTATCGTGGTGGATGCGGCGGTGATGCTGGAGAGCGGGTCGCAAAAATGGAAGGACGCCGTGGTGGTGGTGTCGGCGGCCGAAAAAGAGCAGATGGCCCGCCTTATAAAAAACGGTTTTTCAAAAAAAGAGGCGCTGATCCGTATCCGCGCCCAGATGCCGCTGCGCCAAAAACTGAAATACGCCGATTATGTGGTGGAAAATAACGGATCGCCGGCGGCGTGCCGCAAAAATGCCGCCGCCATTTTCAGGCAAATCCTCCGCGCGCAACGCCGGGCGGGGCCAGTCTCCGCGAATCGCGCGTATTAGCAAACATGGCGTTGCCATGATAAAGTGGCGCAATGGGGAAAAAGAGAGGACTGAACGTTCTATTTGCCGCGTCCGAGGCTCTTCCATTCGCAAAAACCGGCGGGTTGGGGGACGTGGCGGGCGGACTGCCGCGGGCGTTGGCCGAAGCGGGATGTTCTGTGGCCGTGCTGCTGCCGTTGTATGGCTGCATTGATAAAAACAAGCTGCAAAAAACCGGAACCACGATCACCGTGATGATCAGCGGCCGCCCCTATATCGGCACACTCTACAAAAAAGAGATATTTCCCGGCGTAACCCACTGGTTTCTGCACCAGCCGGAGCTTTACTTCAGCCGTCCCAATATCTACGGCGATCAGAACGGCGACTACCCGGACAACGACGCGCGCTTCATCTTTTTTAACCGTGCGTTGGCCGAATTTCCCACCGCCGCCGGTTTTCACCCCGCCGTGGTGCATGTGAATGACTGGCATCTTGGGCTGGTTCCGCTGTACCTGAAACTACTGCCGGAGGGGCACCCGCTGCGCGGTGTGCCGACCGTTTTTTCCATTCACAACCTCGCCTATCAAGGGGCATTTCCCCGTGAATCGTATCCGCTGACCGGTCTGCCGGAAAAATATTTTTCGGCGGAAGGGGTGGAGTCCTGGGGAAAAATCGGCTTTATGAAAACCGGCATTCTTTTCGCCGACGCCGTGACGGCAGTGAGTCCCACGTATGCCAAGGAGATATTGGGCAAGGAACTTGGCTTTGGGCTGGAAAAGACGCTGAACCAGCGAAAAAAATCGCTGAGCGGGATTTTAAACGGGATTGATGCGGACGACTGGAACCCCGCCACCGATAAACATCTGCCCGCGGCCTACAGCGCAAAAAAGATGGCCGGAAAAGCGAAATGCCGGGATGCGCTGCTGAAAAAATATGGCTTGCAGGACGTACCCGGCCGGGCGGTGATCGGCATCGTCTCGCGCATGGTGGAGCAGAAGGGGTTCGATCTCATCACCGCCGCCGAAAAGGATTTGATGAAGCTTAACATCGCGCTGGTGGTGCTTGGCACGGGGCAGCCGAAATACGAGGATGGCCTGCGGGCGCTGGCCAAAAAATACCCGGGCCGGGTGGGGCTCACCATCGGCTATGACGAGGCTTTGGCGCACTTGATCGAGGCGGGGAGCGACATGTTCCTGATGCCGTCGCATTTCGAGCCGTGCGGGCTGAACCAGATGTTCTCGCTGCGCTACGGCACGGTGCCGGTGGTGCGGGCCACCGGTGGTTTGGCCGATACGGTGGTGAATTGGCAACCCGAAAAGAAGAAAGGGAACGGCTTCCTGTTCAAGTCGGCCACCTCCCAAGCGCTTCTGGCGGTGGTAAAGAAGGCGGTAAAAACTTTTGCCAACAAAAAGGAATGGGATCGTATCGTTCAAAATGGCATGGCGGAAGACCACTCCTGGCGCAAGAGCGCCGATAAATATCTCGCGCTCTACCACACCCTCGTGTAGGCAACCCTTTCCCCGCGTGCCGTCATTCCGGGGGCAACGAAAAATCCCTTTCTGGAAAGAGATCCTTCGCCGGTGGCCCAGGATGACCTGACGCCGCCGAATGCCGTCTAACGGCGATAGCGCAGATCGGGCTGGCGCGCCGCCTGGGTTTCATCCAGGCGTTTTACCTTGGCCGTCACCGGCGCGGCGGCCAGCGATTCGGGATCGGTTTTTGCCACATCGGCGATTTCCTTCATGGCGGCGATGAAGGTATCCATCGTTTCCATGCTTTCGGTTTCGGTCGGCTCAATCATCATCGCCCCTTTTACGATCAGTGGAAAGTAGATCGTGGGGGGATGGAAGCCGCGGTCAATCAGCCCCTTGGCGATATCAAGGGTGCTGACGTGGTGTTCCTGCTGGAACTTGTCCGACAGAACGCATTCGTGCATGCAGGTTCCCTCATATGGAACATGATAGGCGCCCCTCAGCTTGGCAAGGATGTAGTTGGCGTTGAGCACCGCCGTTTCGGATGCTTCTTTCAGCCCTGAGCCTCCCATTGTCAAAACGTAGGCGTAGGCGCGCAGGTACACGCCGAAGTTGCCCCAGAACGCGTTGAGCGCCCCGATGCTCTTCGGGCGGTTGAAGTCCAAGCCATAGACGCCGTCCCGCAGCGTCACGCGCGGCGCGGGCAGATATGGCTCTAATATTTTTTTCGCCAGCACCGGTCCGCTGCCGGGCCCGCCGCCGCCGTGGGGGGTGCTGAAGGTTTTGTGCAGGTTCATGTGGCATACGTCGATCCCCATATCGCCGAAGCGGGCCTTGCCCATCACAGCGTTGAGATTGGCGCCGTCGCCGTAAACCAGCCCGCCTTTGGCGTGAACGATCTCGCAAACCTTTTTAATATTTTTTTCAAACATCCCAAGCGTGTTGGGGTTGGTCAGCATCAGCGCGGCGGTGTCGCCATCCATCTCCTTTTCCAGCAGCGCCAAGTCGATCAGCCCGTCCGGCCCGCTGGGGAGCGTGACGGCGGCATAATCGCACAACGCGGCGCTGGCCGGATTGGTGCCGTGGCCCGAGTCGGGGATGATTACCTTTTTGCGGGGGTTTCCTTTTTCCTTATGATACGCGCGGATAAGCAGCAGGCCCGCGAATTCCCCCTGCGCGCCGGCGGCCGGTTGCAGCGACGCCGCGTCCATGCCTGCCACTTCGCAGAGCATCTTTTCCAAATCGTACATCACCCGCAGCGCCCCCTGCGTGGTGGAAGCATCCTGCAGCGGATGCAATCCGGCGAAGCCCTCCATGCGGGCGGCGGCCTCGTTCACCTTCGGGTTGTATTTCATGGTGCAGGAACCAAGCGGGTAGAAATTGCTATCCACTCCGTAATTCCACTGCGAGAGGCGGGTGAAATGTCGCACCGCTTCCGGCTCGCTCACCTCGGCAAGTCCCTCCAGCGGGCCGCGCAGCATCGAAGGCGGCGCAACGGTGGCGGGATCGATTTCAGGGAATTCGCTTTTCGGCACGTCGCACCCCGCGCGCCCTTTGCGGCCATGCTCGAAAATCAGCGGTTCGTTGAAAACCAATCCCCGCGCGCCCGGCTGTTGTGCCATCTTATGCTCCCCCCGCTTCAATAAGTCTGTCCATGTCCTGCTTGGTTGTCAGCTCGGTCACGGCCAGAAGCATTTTGTTTTTCATGTCCGGATAGTCGCGCGAAACGTCATACCCGCCGATGATTCCCTGTTCGGCCAGCCGCCCGTTGACTTCCACGGCGGGCTGGTTAAGCTCCACCAGTATCTCGTTGAAGAACGGATGCCTGTGGGTGGGCCGCATGCGGCGGCGCAGCTCGGCGGCGGCGTAAAAACAATTTTTTGCCGTGTCGGCAAATCCCTGTTTGCCCATCAATGTAAGGTAAATGGTGGCGGTCAGCGCGCACAGCGCCTGGTTGCTGCAAATATTCGAGGTCGCCTTTTCGCGGCGGATGTGCTGTTCGCGCGCCGAAAGGGTAAGGACGAATCCGGGCCGCCCATCCTTGTCCACCGTGCGGCCGCACAGGCGGCCCGGCATCTGGCGCATATGTTTTTCGCGCGTGGCGAACATGCCGACGTATGGCCCGCCAAACGACATCGGTATGCCAAGCGACTGCCCCTCTCCCACCACGATGTCGGCGCCAAAATCGCCCGGCGGCGCGAGGAAGCCCAGCGAGGCCGCTTCGGCCACCGCGACGATGAAGAGCACATTTTTCGCGCGACAAAGTTCGCCAATCGCCTTCAGGTCTTCCACGTTGCCGAAAAAATTGGGCGACTGCACCACCACGGCGGCGGTATGGGCGGTGATAAGTTTTTCAAGCGAGGCGGCTTCGCTGCGGCCCGCAACGTGGTCGGCGGACACCTGAAGGCCGATCCCCCGGTTTTCCGTATAGCTGCGCGCCACTTGCCTCCAGCGGGGGTGAACGCAGTTGGAAATGACAATTTCCTCTTTGCGCGTGACGCGGCAAGCCATCAGCGCCGCCTCGGCCAGCGCGGAAGCGCCGTCATACATCGAGGCGTTCGCCACCTCCATGTTAAACAGGGAGCAGACGTAGCTTTGCCATTCATAAATGGCCTGCAACGTTCCTTGGCTGATTTCGGGCTGGTACGGCGTATACGAGGTGTAGAACTCGCTGCGGCTGATGAGCTGATCCACCGCGGAGGGAATGAAATGATTATACGCTCCGGCCCCCAGGAATGTGGGGGCCGATGTGGCGGGCCGGTTTTGCCGTGCGAGTTCCTTCAAGTGCGCCAACAGGGGTTGTTCGCCCATCGGCGCGGGCAGGTTCCAATTTCCTTTGAACCGGATATCGGCGGGGATGGCCGTGAAAAGATCGTCCACGGCGGCCACGCCAATGGCCCCGAGCATCGCGCTTTTTTCTTCGCTTGTCAGCGGAAGGTATCTCATGCGGCCGACACTTATTTCAGCGATTTAATGTAATCGGCGTATTGGTCGGCCGAAAGAAGTTCGCCCAGCTCCTTCTTATTGCTTACCGCAATCTTTATCATCCAGCCGGCGTCATAGCAGGACGAGTTCACCAATTCGGGTTCGCTTTCGAGGTCGCCGTTAATTTCCAACACTTCGCCGCTTACGGGAGTGTAGAGGTCGGAAACGGATTTCACCGATTCCACAACGCCAAACGGCTCGCCGGCCTTGATGACGGTTCCCTCTTCGGGCAGTTCCACGAAGACCACGTCGCCCAACTCGCTTTGGGCGTAATCCGTAATGCCAATGGTCACCACGCCTTCCTCTTCAAGTGCCCATTCATGATCTTTTGTGTAATGAAGACCGTCAGGATATTCCATCGCCACTCCTTACTTAAACACGCCGGGATTAATAAACGGAAGCTTGCAAACCCGCGCGGGCGCCCGCTTGCCGCGGATGTCCACGCCAATAGTTGCGCCGGGTGAAACTCCCTTGTCAGCCGCAATATAGCCGATTCCAATCGGCTTTTGCAAAGACGGCGAAAATGTGCCACTGGTGACCGCCCCCGCCGGGACGCCATCGACCAGCAACGTGAAACCCTGGCGGGGAATATTTTTCCCCTCCAGCGTGAACGCGATCTTCTTCCGCGCGGGGATAAGCCCCTCCAGCGCACCTTTGCCGATGAATTCGTGATCCATCTTCACCACCCAGCCCAGTCCCGCCGTCAGTGGATCAATATCCGCTTCCAACTCGTGCCCGTAAAGCGAGTAACCCGCCTCTATCCGCAGCAGGTCGCGCGCGGCCAGCCCGCACGGGGCGATGCCGGCATTTTTGCCCGCGGCCATCAACGCGTCCCACAGCGCCACCGTTTTTTCGGCGGGAATCATCAGCTCCACGCCGTCTTCGCCGGTATAGCCGGTGCGGGAAACAATCACCTCGGCCCCTTCGAAAGAGGCAAGGGCGAAGTTGTAGTATTTGAGTTCTTTGGGGAAGGTAATCACCGCGGCGGCAATCGCCACGGCTTTCGGCCCTTGCAGCGCCAGCAACCCAAAATCGGCCGAGCGGTTTTGCACCGTCACCCGCGCCCCACCGGTGTGCGCCGCCATCCACGCGTAATCTTTTTCGCAATTTCCCGCGTTGACGATCAACAGCCAGCTTTGCGGCCCCATGCGGTAGACCAAAAGATCGTCAAGGGCGTTCCCCTTTTCATCGCATAAGACGGAATAAACAATTTGCCCCGCCGCCATACCGGCGACATTGTTTGTCTGAATGCCGTTGACGAACGCGGTGGAATCGGGACCGCTGATAAATACTTCGCCCATATGGCACACGTCGAACAGCCCGGCGCGCTTGCGCACCGCTTCGTGTTCGGCCAGCACGCCGGCGTACTGTACCGGCATTTCCCAACCGCCAAACGGGACAATCCGCGCGCCTAGCGCCACATGCCGGTCATACAACACCGTTCGTTTCATCATTCCCCCATCGCTTTTACGATAACCCTTTTTTTACGCTGGCCGTCGAACTCGGCGTAGAATACCCGCTGCCACGGCCCAAAATCCAGCCGTCCGTCCGTAACCGGCACGATCACCTGATGGTGCACCAGCATCGATTTCAGGTGCGCGTCGCCGTTGGTCTCGCCCGTGCGATGGTGCAGGTAATCGATGCTGAAGGGGGCGAGCTTTTCCAGCCAGGCGTCCATATCCTGAATCAGCCCGTCCTCGGCATCGTTCACATAGACCCCGGCGGTGATGTGCATGGCCGATACCAGGATCATCCCTTCCTTGATGCCACTTTTCTTCAGCACGGACTCCACCTTGCCGGTGATGTCGATGTACTCGCGCTTCCGGCTGGTGTTGAAGAAGAGATACTCGGTGGTCGCTTTCATCGTTCGGCCCTTTGTGTCGCGTGCGCGCTTATTTATCGGTTTACCGGTGTTAAAGTGCAAAATATTACTCCCAAAACTCCGCGCTGGCAATGGTAATTATGACCGCCGGAAGATGGCGGAGAAAACTGGTAATTGCCCCGCCTCCTTTTTTCAAATTGATTTCAGCGCGAAACCCCGGTTTAATAGGCGCCTATGAAATATGAACCGGTGATCGGGTTGGAAGTACACTCCCAACTCAACACGAAATGCAAAATATTCTGCGGCTGTTCCACCGAATTTGGCGCGGCGGCGAATACCCAAACCTGCCCCATCTGCCTCGGTATGCCGGGGGTGTTGCCCGTTCTCAATAAAGAGGTGGTGGCAAAGGCCATCCTCGCCGCGCAGGCCCTCAACTGTACGGTGACCGAAGTGAGCCGCTGGGCACGCAAAAACTATTTCTATCCCGATCTGCCAAAGGGCTACCAGATATCGCAATACGATCAGCCGTTGGCGGTGAACGGCCATATCGACATCATGGCGAACGGCGCGCACAAGCGTATCCGCATCCACCGCATCCATATGGAAGAAGACGCCGGGAAAAACATCCACGGCGAAAATCTGGGCGATCCCGCGCACAGTTACGTCGATCTCAACCGCACCGGCGTGCCGCTTATCGAAATCGTGAGCGAGGCCGACATGCGCAATAGTGAAGAGGCGAAGGCCTATCTCGAAAAGCTCCACTCCATCCTGAGGTATCTCGGCGTGAGTGATTGCAATATGGAAGAAGGCTCTTTCCGCGCCGACGCCAACGTCTCCGTCCGCCCCTTCGGGCAGGAAAAATTTGGCACCAAGGCGGAGGTGAAGAACGTGAATTCCTTCCGCTTCATCCAGAAGGCCATCGATTACGAGATCGAGCGCCAGAGCGACCTCATCGACGACGGCGGCCGCGTAATACAGGAAACGCGTCTGTGGGACAGCGTCAAGAACATCACCGTCTCAATGCGGAGCAAGGAAGAGGCGAACGACTACCGCTACTTTCCCGATCCCGACTTGGTGCCGCTGCGCGTTTCCGAGGCGTGGAAAAAGGAAATTGCCGCCACGATGCCGGAATTGCCGGACGCGAGGATCGTCCGCTTTCAAACGGCATATGGCATTCCCGAATACGACGCCGTGCAGATGGCCGTGGATCAAAAGGTGGCCGATTACTTCGAGGCCGTGGTCAAGATGGGAAGCGACCCGAAAATCGCCAGCAACTGGATAATGACCGACGTGCTCCGCATTTTGAAGGAACGCCAGATAGAGATAGGGCAAAGCCCCGTCACGGCGACCATGCTGCACGGGATGCTGGAGCTTATCAAGGACGGCACTATCAGCGGCAAGCTGGCGAAAGATGTTTTCGCCGGCATGGAACAAACCGGCAAAGACGCCAAACAGGTGGTAGTGGAAAAAGGGCTGGTGCAGATTTCGGATACCGGCGAACTGGAAAAAATCGTCGATGGCGTGATTGCCGCCAATCCGGGCAACGCGGCGGAGTACAAAGCGGGCAAGGTGAAACTGATGGGCTTCTTCGTCGGGCAGGTGATGCAGGCCTCCAAGGGGAAAGCCAACCCGGCCCTCGTGAACAAAATCCTGAAAGAAAAGCTCGGCTAACCAGCCCCCGGCACAGTGGCATTCTTTTCTGAAACCTTTTTCCGCGCCTGGAATCTATAATAGGGTGAGATGAAACACCGCACAAGGAGGTCTTTTATGATTCGAGCCATCCTTTACCTTTTCGGAGCCATTGCCATTATTTTTTCCGCCTATGGCGCTGGCAATGCGGTGGGCGCGACGCCCGCGACGACGATGGGGACGCCACCCACAACGGGGGGAATGCACCCCGGCCACATGAAACACGAGATGCCGGGCGGGCCGATGCATGACGGCCAGATGATGGAAGATAAGCGTATCCCGCTCAACCTGCCGCCGATGATGGCGCAACATCAGAAGGCGCACATGCGCGAACATTTGAAAGCGGTGAACGAGGTTGTCCATTACATCGCCGCAAAGGACTTCGCGCAGGCTTCCAAAACCGCCCAGGAAAAGCTGGGACTCACCGCGCAGATGAAGCAGATGTGCGACAACATGCCGAATGAGACCTTCCGGACGATGGGCATTGACTTCCATAAAAGCGCCGACGCGCTGGCGGAAGTTTTAAAAACGAAAGATGCAGACCGCTCGCTCAAGGCCCTCGACGCCGTTTTGGTGAAGTGCGTCGGCTGCCACGAGATGTTCCGCCAGTAGCGCATTTTGTAATTTTTTGTCATCCTGAGGGAGCCTTGGCGGCTGAAGGATCTCTTTCCCTTCCACTGCCGGAAAGAGATTTTTCGTTGCGCTCAGGATGACAACAGCGCGCCGTTGCCGTTCAGGCTTCGGTTCGTTGGGGCGGCGCCAGCGGCTCGTCCCACAGCGCGGCGGCGCGCGATGCGGCCAGCCCCTTCACGGCGCTTACGAAACGCTCCACCGGTATTTCGTTCACCGTTTCGCCGGTGCGCAGGCGCACCGAAAGGTTTTTCGCCCCGGCTTCCTTTTCGCCGATGATCAGCATGTACGGCACCTTCACCATCTGCGCGTTGCGTATCTTCTTGTTCACCCGCTCGCCGGCAAAGTCCACTTCCGCGCGAATGCCCGCGTCGGCAAGGATTTGGCTCAATTCTCCGCAGTAGCCGTTCTGGTTGTCGGTCACCGGCAGCAGCATCACCTGCACCGGGGCGAGCCACACCGGGAAGTTCCCCGATACATGCTCGATGTATATTCCCAAAAACCGCTCCAGCGAACCGAGGATGGCGCGGTGCAACATTACCGGGCGGTGCCGGTTGCCGTCGCTGCCGACGTATTCCAGCTCGAAACGCTCCGGCATGGCGAAATCCACCTGTATGGTGCCCAACTGCCAGTTGCGCTTGATGCAGTCCTTCACGTTGAACTCTATCTTGGGGCCGTAGAATGCCCCTTCCCCTTCTTTTATTTTGTAGGGGATGCCCTTTTTATCCAGCGGCACCTTCAGCGCGTTGGTGGCGGTCTCCCATATCTCCTCGGTGCCCATGCTGTGTTCCGGCCGGGTGGCGATGTAGATGGTGATGTCGTCAAAGCCGAACACCTTATAGGTGGACATCACCGCGTCGACGAAGAGTGAAATTTCCTCTTCTATCTGTTCCGGCGCGCAGAAAAGATGCCCATCATCCTGCGTAAAGGCGCGGGCGCGGAAGAGGCCGTGCAACACGCCGGAAAGCTCGAATCGGTGCACATGCCCCATCTCCATCAGCCGCAGCGGCAGGTCGCGGAACGAGCGGAGCGCCGTTTTATACGTAAGTATCGCGCCGGGGCAGTTCATCGGCTTCACCGCGTATTCGCGATCTTCCACGGTGGTGAAGTACATGCTGTCGCGGTAGTTTTCGTAATGCCCTGACTGATGCCACAATTCCACGCTGAGCACCTCGGGGGTCTTGATCTCTTGCGCCCCCTGTTTGGAGTAGAGCGAGCGGATGTGATCGAGCAGCATATTGAAGACCTTCAGCCCCTTGGCGTGCCAGAAGACGAAGCCCGGCCCTTCGTCGTGGAACGAGAAGAGGTCGAGTTTTTTTCCGGTTTCGCGGTGGTCGCGCTTGCGCGCTTCCTCCAGCATGGTTTTGTATTCTTTTAGTTCGTCCCTCGTGGCGAAACAGAGGCCGTACACCCGTTGCAGCGATTCGTTTTTGCTGTCGCCCAGCCAGTAAGACCCGGCAATGCGGTCAATGCTGAATGCGCCGATCTGCCCGGTGTTCTCGACGTGCGGGCCGCGGCAGAGGTCGGTGAACCCGTCCTGCGTGTAGGTGGTGAGTGTGGCCGAATCCTTCAAAAGGCCGTTGAGCGCCTTTATCTTGAATTCCTGCGCCTTGAAAAGCTCCAGCGCCTGTTCACGCGAAATCTCGGCCTGTTCAAACGGTTTTTTCGCCTTCTGAATGCGCTGCATCAGCTTTTCGATCTTGCCCAAATCTTCCTGTTTCAGCGCGCCGTCGGGGATTTTCACGTCGTAATAGAAGCCGTCTTCCGTCTCCGGGCCGAAGGCGAACTGCGCGTTGGGGTAGAGTTCTTTTATCGCCTGCGCCATGACGTGCGCGGCGGAGTGCCTCATCGTGTGTAAATCAGTCAATTAAACCTCTGTTGTTTCGTTGTTAAGATTGCCCATTATAAAGTAGCACCCCGCCATTAACAAATAACCGGTTGCGATCATCCAGACGATTCGCGGCAGATCCGCCGAGGGGAAAAAGAGGCGGCCGTCGGCGAACGGCGAATGGATAAGCCCCACCACGGTGAAAGCGGCGGCAACCAGCGCGGCCAGCGCGGCCCGGCGCGGTTTGTGGTCGATAAGAAATGTCAGCATCGACGCCCATATCATCGCGGTGCAGACGAAGCCGTTGCCCAATACCATCACCGCGTTGTAGGTCTGCTGAAAATCGGGCGGCATCTTATCCAGCGATAGCCCGCCCATTCCCATTACCGTGTTGTACTGGATGAAGACGAGATCCGCCACAACCGGAATGAAGCAGATGGCGACGGCGGGCAGGTGCCGCTTGCCGCTTTCGCCAAACGCCTGCGCGGTGACTTCCAGGCCGATAAATATGAGAATCGGCACCATGACCGATTCCGGCAGCAGCGCGATCAGCCAGCCAACAAGCCCCACCATCGCGCCCAGCCCGATGAACAGCCCGGCGGCCAAAGTGTAGGCGGCGCGTCCCCCCATCCGCTTGTACGCGGGGTGCCCGATGTAGGGTGTGTTTTGGATTACCCCGCCGCACATTCCGGCGATGAGCGTGGCGATTCCTTCCACCAGAAGGATGTCGCGGGTGGAATAGTGGTCGCCCGCCACGGCGGCGCTTTCGGTGTTGTCGATGCCGCCAATGACGTTGGTGATGGCGATGGGAATGGCGATGGGAAGATACTTCGCGCCCAGAGCAAGGCCATCCAGCCAGTGCATGGTGGGGAAGGGGAGCGAAAGCGCGAATGACGCTTCCATATGATTGTGCGGCCCGGCGAAGCCGAACATCTTGCTGACGTAATAGACCAACGTGCCCAGCGCAACCGCCCCCAGCGCGCCGGGGATTTTGAAGGGGAGCTTTATCCGCGCGGTGAGCGTAAGGAGAATGACGCCCAGCGCCACAAGGCCCGCCACGGGATCGGAAAATATTTTCAGCGCCGGAAGATACGCGATGAAGATGGCGGCGATGGCGGCGAGCGAACCGAGCAACGCGGCGCGCGGCACGCTGCGCCGCACCGCTTCGCCGAAAAACGCGGTGATGGTTTTCACCGCCCCCATAACCACCAGCACCGCCATGCCGGCGGCCCACGCTTTGTTGGCGTCGTGCGTGACGGCGTAGGCGGGGCCGACCACGCCAAGCGTGAGGCCGAACAGCGCGATGGCGTCTATGCCCAGCGGCATGGCGGTCACATCCTGCCGCCGCTCTTTGTGGGCGAGGCGGAACGCCATCCATGTGTAGGCGATGTCCCCCATCATCACGCCGAGCGCCGTGCCGGGCACCATCTTTAATAGCACCACCTCCGCGGGCATCTGGAAGATACCCATGAGGATGGAGGAGAGAACGACGAGGCCGGTCATGTTGTCGAGCATGAGGCCAAAGAAGGCGTTCACATCGCCGGGGGCGGCCCAACGGTATTTAAAGTGCGAATTCAGCGCCTGTTCCATCCGCGTAAGAATACTGGAAAACGCCCCCCGTGCAAAGGCCGCGCTTCACTTTCGCGGGGGTAAGTAAAGCCGCCAGTTCCCTTCCATCGGGCTTTTAGATAGAATGGAGACTATGAAAAAAAGCACCATTATCCTTATTGTTGTTGGTCTCGTACTGTTTTTCTTCGTCGCGTGGGGTATCGGCACGTATAACTCCCTCGTGCAGTTGGACGAAACCGCCAAAACCTCGTTCGCCCAGATAGAGGTGCAGTACCAGCGGCGGATGGATCTGATCCCGAATCTCGTCGCCACCGTGAAGGGGGCGGCCAACTTCGAGCAGGGCACCCTCACCGCCGTGACCGACGCCCGCTCGGCGTGGGCCAAGGCGGGCAACGCCAACGAGAAAATCGATGCCGCCAACCAGTTCAACAGCGCGATGTCGCGGTTGCTGGTGACGGTGGAAGCTTATCCGAACCTCAAGGCGACCGAGGCGTTTATGCGGCTCAACGACGAGTTGGCCGGCACCGAGAACCGCATCCAGTTCGCGCGGCAGAGCTACAATGAGACGGTGAAAACGTACAACATGACGATACGGTTTTTCCCCGGCAGCATGATCGCCGGAATGTACGGTTTCACCGCCAAGTCGCTTTTCGAGGCGAAGAGCGGAGCCGACACCCCTCCGGCGGTATCGTTCGATAAGAAGTGAGGCGGTATCTCTTTCCGATAGCGCTGGCGGCGGCCTTCTGGGCCGCCCCCGCTTTTGCCGCCGGAGCCGCCATTCCCGCCCCCACGGGGCTTGTCACCGACGCGGCGGGGATACTGCAACCGGCGCAGCGCAACGCGTTGGATGCCGAATTGCGCGCCTATGAGCAACAGACCGGCACTGAGATAGCCATTCTCATCGTAAAAGATACCGGCGGGCTGGAAGCATGGGAATACGCCACCAACGCCGGCAATCAGTGGGGAGTGGGCAAAAAGGGAGTGGATAACGGCGCGTTGATTTTGGTCGCGCTGGATACGCATGATTTTTGGATAGCCTGCGGCCGCCAACTGGAAGGGGCGGTGACCGACGCGGAGGCCGGCGCGATATTCCGCGATATGGTGCGTCCCCGGTTTCGCGCGGGGGATTTTTACGGCGGACTGAAAGCGGCGGTGGAGGGGACAAAGCAGGCCATCGCGGGCGAGATATTCACCGACAAGCGCGCGGGGGGGAAGAGTGGGCGCGGCAAAACGGATTACTGGAACCTTTTCAGCGTCCTTTTTCCATTGGGCATAGTTCTCGTTTCGTGGCTCGCGGCGGTGCTGGGCCGCTCGAAGGCATGGTGGCCCGGCGGCCTTATCGGCGCGGGAAGCGGCGCGCTGGTGGCGTATTTCTTCGGCCTATCGCTTCTATTTACCGGCATCATCGCCGCGGCGCTCGGCCTCGCGGGGTTGGCGTTCGATTATGTGGTATCAAAGAACTATAAGGATTACCAAAGCGGTGGCCCCACTCCTCCGTGGTTTATGGGCGGTGGCGGATTTTTCGGCGGTGGTGGGGGAGGTTTTGGAGGCGGCGGCAGCTTCGGCGGCGGGGGATTCTCCGGCGGCGGTGGCGGCGGCAAGTGGTAGGGGGCGCTTAATCCCTGATGTAAACCGTTCCAGCGGATTTCGCGTTGAACATGACGGCGGCGCTAAAATATGAGATAATTTGCCCGGGAAAAAGAGGAATTCCCGGATGAATTTTATACACGCATACTTGCAATATTTGCAGGACAATCCGCTGCATGTGGGCATTATGGCGCTCGTGTTGTACGCGATCTTCCGAACGACATCATTCTTAACCGGTACCGCCAAATTCTTATTGGGCGTAATTTGCAGTATGCTTTTTTATTGGGTTGCGGGGAACTGAATAGCGGACGCTTTCCACCTTTTACAGTGTAATCAGGTAATCGATCAAGGCGGCGCGTTCGGCGTCTTCAAGCGGGCGGATCACCTTCATGGCGGTGTATTTGCGTGATTCGGCCCCCAGCCGTTTTCTCATTTCGCGCGTTTCGGGGTCGTTTTCTTCCCAGGTCTTTTGCGGATCGGTTAACCACTTGTCCAGCCACGCATGGGTGTGAAGCGTCCCGGTTCCGGCCAGTCCCGGCCCGACATATTTTTCGGCGGTTACGCGGTGACAGGAAATGCAATTTCCTTTGGCGGCGTTATTGAAAATATACTTGCCATCCGGCGCGTAACCCGTAACCGGCTTTCGCTCACCCGCCGAGCAGGCCGCCAGAGTAATTCCGAAAGCGGCTATCGCCCAATATTTCATATCCCATCCCCAACAAACAAAAAAAGGGCGCGTCCTTTGGGAACGCGCCCCTATCAAACAATCCGAACGGATTACAGCGTGTGCAGATATGCGATAACGTCGTCAACTTCGGCGGGGGTCAGCTTGCCCGGGGCCATCGCGGTCTTCGGTTTGCCAACTTTATTGTTGCGCTTTTGGATGGCTTCAATGGCCGGTCCGCCCTTCGCCCAGGTGCCCTGCGAGTCGCTGATCCATTCTTTCAGGAACGCGTCGTCGTTATTCTTGGTGGCGCCGGCAAGGCCCGGGCCAACCAGCTTGGCTTCGGTGGTCTTGTGGCAGACCTTGCATTTGCCCGCGCCGTTAAACAAAGCTTCGC
Organism: Nitrospinales bacterium; assembly: GCA_023248495.1. GTDB lineage: Bacteria > Nitrospinota_A > UBA7883 > JACRGQ01 > JACRGQ01 > JACRGQ01. The sequence goes on along the minus strand of JAHFEK010000041.1, from coordinate 6,441 downwards.
CTTTGGCGGCATCGCCAGCGAATGAAACGCCAACCGCGACGGTAAACGCCAACACCATAGCCAGAACAACTGATCTCATGCGTAATCCCTCCCAAAAAGTTGATAATAAACTAACAAACTAAGTCGAAATAGTAAGCAAAAGGGACGGGATTGTCAAGACCCCGTCGATGGCAAAATTAGTTGCGGCGGGTCTACGGATAATTGAGCGGCGATGCATCGGCCCGATTTGGCTTGAGCCATCTAACGAGCTGTTTTACGAAGACTTTTATGGAAGATACAAGATGATGGCCTTGGCTTTGATAAAGGCACGACACTTGCTGCCTTGTAATTGGGCGACATATGTCCGCCTGCTTTTTGGCGCTTTTTTAGGGAGTGGCTGACGGATGGGATATAATGAAGCCCGTTGAGGAGGAGTGTACGTTGAAGAAACAGGTGAGCGGTTCGTCTGTTGCCACCCGGATATTGGCCGTCACGGGCACCGGCGGGGGTTGCGGCAAATCGCTGGTTGCCGCGTTTGCCGCGGCGGCTCTGGCGCGCGCCGGAAAAAAGGTGTTGCTGCTGGACATTAATGAGGGTTCCAGCGCAGGCGGCCGCATTTTTGGCTTCACTGTTCCCGAAACCTCCCTTCTTGATCTTTATGCAAAAACTAAAAATATAACCGACCTGGCCGTTGAAACGCCGGTGAAGGGGCTCTCGTTTCTCCGTGCGGCGGGAAGCCCCCGCGGCGGCCGCAACCGCATTCCGGCTCGCGGCAGCCTAATACAGCGGTTGAGAGGTTCGGGAGCGGATCATGTAGTGATCGACATCGGCCGCATAGGCGACAGGCGGACGGCGGATTATTTTCTCGGCGCCGACGGCCTTGCCATCGTTGCCGCCGCCAGCGAACCGGGGATGGATGGCCTGCGCGATGTTTTGGCGGCTTTGGTTATCCGCCGGTTTGAGCGGTTGATACTGAAATCAGCCAACGGACCCGAGGCGTTGCGTGAAATTGGCAAAAAGCGATCCCTTGAAGCCGATCCGCGGCTCGCTCATATCAGTGACATGGTCAAATCGCGTTACCCGCTTCTGCTGCCCGCGTGGGAAAGGGCGCGCGGCGTTCTCAATTGCAACATTATCGTCAATTCCGTTTCATCGCCGGATCATATGGAAGCCGCGGGACGCCGGCTGAAAACCGCGCTTGATGCGGCGGGCGGCGGCATTCGCAAGGCATTTTATCTGCCGGTTTTTGTATTGCCGCCATCGCTGGCACGGCCGGGGGCCAGCCCTCAGCTTGATGCGGTGGGCCCGGTGGCGTTGGATATCGCGGGCGGCGAGATTTTGGGCGAAGAGCGTATGCGCCAAGGACTGGAACGGCTTTTTGGCGCTCCAGTGACGGGGATCGCGCCGCATTCCGCCGCGGAAAAATCTGAGATGTTCGCCGCGCTTGAGCGGGAGCTGGAGTCGGAGCGCGCGCGGCGCACCGCCCTGTTGGATCATGAAATGGAGCGGCTAAAGACCGAACGGCACGCACAGACCGCACGGCGGTTGGACGCAGAACTGGCCGAACGGCGCAAGCGGGGTTTGGAAGAATTAAACGGCTGGACGGAGCAACAGCGGCGTGAGCGCCAGATATTGCTCGACAAGGACTTCGAAATTATGAAGGTGGAGCATATCGCCCGCCTGACCGCGGAAACCGGGCTGAAGGAGCGCGAAGCGCTTGACGCTATGGAGAAAGTGAAGGAGTACCGTCTCAAGGAAATCGACGCTCAGGTCGAAGCCTACTACCGCGCCGCCAAAGTCGCCGCCGACCGCGATCTTGTTCAGCGGCGCAAGATGGCCGAGACCGAAATCGATGGCGCCCTGTTGATGCAGAAAAAGAAGAAGTTGGCCCGGATGGAAACGGAACTCGCCGAAGAGGTGGAAAAAATCCGCGAAATGATTTGGCAGCAACTGGAGGAAAAGCGCCGCGCCCGCATTGAAGAAATTGACCGCGATGTGGAGAGTCACCGCGAAAATAAAATGACGGCGGTTGAAGCCGAGGTCTCCGCCGTCCGCCGTGAAGTTGAAAAAGACATTGAAGCCGAAGTCGCCCGTACCCGTAATTACCTCACCGCAGATATCCACCGCGACGTGATGCGGCTTTCCGGCGAAATGGACGAAGATGAGCACCGCCGCCGCGCCAACATCCGCCGCAGCCTGGAACAGGAAACCGACGCCGAACGGGCCATGCTGAAAAAAGCCCTAATGGCGGAAATGGCCCGTCTGCGCGAAGAAAAAGAAAAAGAAATTCCGCCGCTGATTGAAAAAATGCGGCAAGAACGGCGATCCCTATTGGAGCAGGAAATCGGACAACTGCGCGAGCAGGTTAAAGGACGTGTGACTATGGAGGCCGAGCAGGCCCGGCACAAGCTGATGATGGAGGCGCAGGAGGCGGCCGGCCGCCACCGGGATGAATTGCTGGCGCAACTGGAGGCCGACCGGCAGGTCCGCCTGGCGGACATGGGGCGCGACATAGCCCAAGACCGCGCCACCCGTATCGCGGAACTGGACCGTGAAATGGCGCGCGTGGCGGATGAACTGCGCGTCAACATGGAACAACGCGTCTCCGAAGAAGAGGCGCGCCTCACCGGACTGATGGAGGAGTCGGTGCGGCAGAAGCGCAAGGAGAAAGAGGAGACCATCATCGGCATTATCCGCGAGGAGCGGCAACGCCGCGTACAGGAACTAAACGAGGAATTGCTGCGTCAGCGCGAAGGCCTGATGGATGCCATCGCCAGCGAGATGAACCTTATTCGCGACCAGGAACTCGAAAAGGTACGCGCTGAAATAACGCAGATCCGCGCGCAGCGCCTCAATCATCTTGATCAGGATATGCAAGCGGAAATCCGCCGCAAAACCGAGGCAATGGCCCACACCATCCGTGACGTGGAAACCGCCATGCGCGGCGAAATGCGCGAACGGATAGGCGTGGAGGAAGTGCGCTTGCGCAAAACGCTTGCTGAAGAGATCAACGGTGAAATGGCTGAAATGCGCGCTCATTTGCGCGCCAATATTGACGATGAAGAATTGCGCCTCAAAGCCGGCCTGAAGGCGGCCCTGGAGGACGACCGTAAACGCCGGTTGGAGGCGTGGGGCCGGGAGATGGAACTCCGCCGCGGAAAGGCCGAAGAGGCTTTGCGCGAGTGGCAGGAGCGCGAGAAGGCGCGGATGCTGGGTGAGCTGGACGTTAAGCTGCGCGAGGAAGGGCAGATAAAGCGTGAGCTGTTGGAAAGCCGCGTGGAATACGACAGAAAAAAAATTGCCGACGAAATCGCCGTTCACCGGCGTAAAGCGGAGGAGGAAGAGCTGCGCCGGATGAAAATCTGGGCCGATCAGAAGCGGGAAGAGGCGGTGGCGCAAATTCGGCGTTTCATCAAGGAAGAGCATCAGCGGCGGTTGGAAGAATTGGCCGAGACGATGGAAGGGGAAAAACGGGAACGCCTGGCGGGCATCTCCGCCAGTCTGCAGACGGAACGGCAAAAACTGCACGCGGAGTTGACCGCCGCGATGCAACGTGAAAAGGAAACGCGGTTGCTGAAACTGGACGACGAAATCGCCCGGTTGCGCGATGAGCGCGCGCGCGAGGGGGGCAGGCTCGCGGATGAGGAGGTTCGCCGCATGGAAGAGCGGATGGATCAACGGTACCGCGAGCTGGCCAAAAAGAAGGAAGAGTGGCTGGAATTCGAAAGCCGCCGCCGCATGGCGGAAATGCGTGAAAGCATCGAACGCGAGGCCGAGGCGGAAAAAGAAAAACGGCTGGAGGCCCGGCTGGCGGAAATCGAAGAGGAATTGGCCGACCGCCGCCGCAAGGCGAAGGCCGCCGTTGAAGAGGAACGTGCCCGTTTGACGCTGGCGCTGCGCGATGAACTGAACATGCGGCGTAAGATCATGATCCGTAAAATGACCGCGCGGCTCCGTGTCAAAGTGGCCGAGCGCCAAAAGAAGATTGAGGGCGAATTGGGCCTTATGAGCGCCCGGCGCGGGATGGATGTTGAAAAGGATATGTTGGATGAACGGAGCAGCCGCGTGGCACGGCTGGAAACGGAAATGACCCGCGAACGCGAACGGCGCGTGTCCGCTATGCTGGCCGAAATACGGGCGGAGCAGGATATCAAACGCCAAGAAATCATCATGGAAATGGTGAAAAAAAAGGAAGAGTTGGACCGCTTGTATGAACAGGAAAAACGCAACTACCTGGAAAAGCTTCAGGGCGAGATACTCAAGAGCAAGAACATCACCTCGGAATACCTCCAAAGCGAAATAGAGCGCGTGCAGAAATCCTGGCGCAACAATTAATTCCCCGGCCCGCGCTCCCCTTGCCGCCTGCACCACCCTGAAGTACACTTATCAAGCGGTAACTATTTTTATGCGGAATTAAAATGGGTGGGGGAAATTATGGCGGCGGCGGAAACGAGCGGAACCGAATTCGATATCATTATTGTGGGCGGCGGACCGGCCGGCCTGAGCGTCGCCTCGGAGATGGCAAAGAAAGGCCGCCGCGTGCTGGTGCTGGAAAAAGAGACCGCCGGCCAGACCATGCGGAGCTGGTTCGTTCCCCCTTTTGTGCTGGATGAAGAGACAAAGCAATTCAACTACGGGGGCGTTACCCGCTTCCTTGCCGCCACCTATTCCGGCGCCAAAACGCAATGGCGCGCGAAATTGTATCCCGCCTATCCTTACATTGACGAGAAAAAGATACTTCCCTACTGGGTTGGCGTGATTGAAAAAAACGGTTCCGCCATTTTGAATAATACCGAATACCTCTGCCATGAGGTTCGCGGCGGGCAGGTGCATGTGACAACGACGCAAGGAGTCTTCAATGCCAACCTGTTGCTCGATGCCTCCGGCTATAGCAGTCCGGTAATCAAGCAACTTCAAATGGAGGATGGCAGTTATTATTGGTGGTCGGTATACGGCGCCGTTCTTGAGATGCCGCTTAGCGGCGGGCTTGAGGTCGGAGACTACATGATGTGGCAAACATTCAAGGATACCAACACCAACCCCAAAGCGTCGCTGGCGCACGGCCGTCCGGTGTTTGAGTACGAAGTTTTGGGGCCGAACAAGGTTTTCGCTTTGTTGCTGTTTTTGCGCAAAAAGCAAGTGACGAAGGAGGATATGAAACCGCTTTTCGAGCGCATGTTGCTGAAGGAAGCGTCAACGGCGCCGTTTCACGGCGCGAAAGTGCTTGAAGAGAAGTTCGGCTGGTATCCCAGCGGTGGCGTGTCGCAAAACAAAGCGGCTAACCGCGTGGCGTTCATCGGCGACGCGGGCTGCTGGACGACGCCCTGCGGGTGGGGGATGACCTTCATCTTGCAGAACTACAAGACCTATGCGGAAAAACTGGACGAGACCATAAAAGAGGGGCGGTTGGACGCGGAGACCTTGCAGGCTATTCCTGCGTTGCGCGTGACTGAAGAGTTTCAGGTAGTGTTCGACAAGCTGGTAATGCATTTTCTTTCCAATGCACCCGCCCCGATGCTGGACAAATTTATCAACTTTTTTAATGAGATAGATCCGATATTATGCGAGAGGATGTTCACCCTTACGATCACTAAAAAAGACTTCGAGGAGTCAATTGCCCTTTTTTTAAAAAACTTCACGATCGGGGAGCTGATCCGGGTGCTGCCGATCGAGGACTACAGACTGGTGGTGCGGGTGGCGGAACTTTCAATAATGGCTTATCTGGCCGCATATTGGTACAAGTTCGCGGATTGGGTGACCGGGCGGAAAAACAATAAGGTTGAGGGTTTTAGCTACGAGAAGGACTGACCGCCACGCTTCCCGTGGGCTATAATGGAAAGCATGGGGAAACGAAAGATTTACGTTAACCTTGATCCCGCCTACCGGATGCCCGGTCACAAATCTGCATTCAGCTACCTCGTCCGGCGGCTGGGGCGCGGCATCGCCGAACGGCAGGGGCACGCAGCGCGCAACACCATCACCACCGATATCGAACGCGAAGTCTGGAGCCGTATAGAACCGGCGAAAAACATTGCCGCATGGGTGGGACATTCCACCGTGCTCTGCCGCCAGCAAGGGCATTTTTACATCACCGACCCGATTTTTTCAGACCGCGCTTCGCCGTTTCCCTTCTTCGGCCCGCGGCGCTACACATCTCCCGCGTTCGAGGCGGAAGAGATGCCCAAGCTGGACTTCGTGCTCATCAGCCACAGCCACTACGATCACCTCGATCTTCCGTCGGTGCTGGCGTTGCAGCGGATGTACCAGCCGGTGTTTTTCGTGCCGGAAGGATTGAAGCGGTGGTTTAAGCACCGGGGGATATCCAACGCCGTTGAAGTGCCGTGGTGGGGTGCGGTGAAACATCACGGGCTGACTATCCATAGCGTGCCGGCGCAGCATTACTCTTCGCGCACGCCGTGGGATCGTAACCGGAGCCACTGGTGCGGCTGGGTGGGGGAAGGG
>JAHFEK010000075.1 GCA_023248495.1 Nitrospinales bacterium | reverse complement strand
CGCGGGACAGAGTATCCGCACCAGCCGCTGCGCCAATATGCCCACCAGCGAGCTGGCGATCAGGAATGGCTCGATGCCAATATCCACGAGGCGGGTTATCGCCCCGGCGCTGTCGTTGGTATGCAGGGTGGATAACACAAGGTGGCCGGTGAGCGACGCCTGCACGGCGATCCGCGCGGTTTCCTGGTCGCGGATTTCACCGATCATGATGATGTCCGGGTCTTGGCGCAGCATACTTCGCAGTCCGTCGGCAAAATGAAGTCCGATTAGGGGATTCACCTGCATTTGCCCGATACCCCTGATTTGGTATTCCACGGGATCTTCGACGGTGAGCACGTTCTTCTGAATGGTGTTCACCTGCGAAAGGGCTGCATAGAGCGTGGTGGTCTTGCCGCTCCCGGTGGGGCCGGTGACGAGGATGATGCCATTCGGCAAGTCGATTCCTTGTTTTATGTGGGCGAACATTTCATTGTCCATTCCCAATTGATCAAGACTAAGCAGGTTGCGGCTTTTATCCAACAGCCGCATGACCACCCGCTCGCCAAAGGTGGTGGGAATGGCGCTGACCCGAACGTCGATTTCTCGGCCGGCCGCCTTGATGCTGATACGGCCGTCCTGCGGCAAGCGTTTTTCGGCGATATCAAGCCCCGCCATGATCTTTACCCGGCTGATGAGTTGCGCGTGAATTCTCCGTGGGGGCTTAAGCACGGTATAGAGAATGCCATCCACGCGTAGCCGCACCGCAAGCGAATCGGCAAACACCTCAATGTGAACGTCCGACGCTTTTTCCTTTATGGCCTGCTGCAGCAGGGAGTTGAGCAGCCGCACGATGGGGGCTTCTTCATCGGTATCGAGTATATCGGCTGATCCTTCCAGTTGGTGGGCGAGGCTTTCCAGGTCGTTTCCGCCGCCTACTTCGCCCAGCATGTCCTCGGCGGTGCCAGCGGTGATTTCATAAGCGCGGTTGATGAATTCCCCCACCAATTCGGGCGAAGCCACCATCACATTAACCGGCTGGCCCAGCAGGGCGCGCATATCAGCCAACGCGTGGTGGTTCAAGGGTTTTGCGGTTAGCACGGTTGCCCTGCCGCCTTCGCTGCCCACCGGAGCCATCTCGTTTTTTTTTGCGAAACCGATGGGCACCTTGCGCACTAACGCCGCGGAATCCTCCACCGATGGCAGCGTTTCGGCATAGGCGAATCCGAGCCGGTGGCTTAGTTTCTTTAGCTCTTCCATAATCCGTTCCGCCGATTAAAAAATTTCGGCATTGGTCTGCGCGGTTTTTCCGGGCTGAGCATCGTTTAGTTCGGCCGGATGCGGGGCCGTGCGCGGTGAAAGTTCCGTCCGCGGTTCTGGCGCCGGGAGAGATTCCACCGGCACACTGGGCGCGGGGGCGGTATTTATTTCATTCCGCATTTTGTCCATCTCGTGTTTTTCCTCCAACAACGGGGACTCGGTGCTTTCCATCCGTTTCTGGCGCGTGGTGGTGATGCGTTCCATGTCCGCCACGGTTTTAATGATGTGCGGGGTGAGGAAGATCATCAGGTTGGTTTTGGTGCGTTGTTTGCTTTTGGTTTTGAAGAGCCAGCCGATCAGGGGGATGTCCCCCAGCAGCGGCACTTTGTTGTCCACTTCCTGGATGTTTTCCTGCATGAGGCCGCCGATGACGACGTTCTGGCTATCGTGGACCACCACAACGGTTTTGGCGTTGCGCTTGAAAGTGATGATGTCTTTCGCCTTGTCGAGCTGCGTGGGGGCGATGCTGGAAATTTCCTGGAAGATATTGAGTTTAACGAAATCCGATTCGCTGATCTGCGGTTTCACCTTCAGGGTGATACCAATGTCCTGCCGCTCGATGTTCTCGATGGGGGTAGCCCCGGTGGTTTGCGCGGTGCTCTTGACGAATGGAACGTTGCTGCCGACGAAAATCTCCGCTTCCTCGTTATCCGTAGTGAGGATATTGGGGGTGGAGAGGATGTTCACGTCGGTATCCGTGCGCAGGGCGTGCATAAGGCCGCCGATGTTCGCGTACGTTTGGCCGCCGAAATTGATGGTGCCGTCCACTATGCCGACCACCATCCCTTGGCCCGCCATGCCGGTAATCGGGTTTTGGGCCACATTGTTGATGGTGCCAAAATTGGTGCCACCGATCCCCTGTGCGCCGGGTTTGCTGTAATCGGACGTTGTGCGCCATTCAACGCCGAATTTGGAGCTTTTGTCCGCCTGCACTTCGAAGATGAGCGCTTCGACAAAGACTTGTTTGCGTGGGATGTCCAGTTTGTCGACAACCCGTTTTACTGTTATAAATTGCTCCGGTGAGCCGGTGACTATAACAGTGTTTGTCGCTTTGTCGGCTGTAACGTAGAGCGTCTCAATCTGTTGTCCCGGCTGGGGGGCGGCCTTTTTCTCTGCCTGTAATATTTGGTTCACCACCTTGGCCATGTCTTCCGCGCTGGCGTTGTTGAGGTAAATGACGTTTATTTCATGCCGGCCCGGGGGGCTTTCAACGTCGAGCTGTGCCGCCAGGCGCTTCACCTTGTTGGCAAAAAATTCATTTCCCAGAACAATGAGGGCGTTTAGCCGGTCATCCGAAATCACCGTTTGCGGCTCTTGTCCGGTCGGCGGGGGAGGAGAGCCCGGACCTTTGCCCAACAGGCTGTTGATCTTGACCGTGAGGTCCTTCGCTGAAGCGTATTTGAGCTGTAACATGGTCATGGCCGCTTCCCGGCCCTCCACATCCAGGCGTTCCACGATTTCCCCCAGCCGTTTAAGGTTCGATTCCATATCCACGATAATGAGGGTGTTCGACTGCGCGTAGGAGGCGATGTAACTTGTGGGCGGGATAAGGGGCCGCAGGGTGTTCACCATGTTGTCCGCGCCCACGAATTTGAGCGGTATGAGCTGTGTGATCATGTTGTCGCGTATGCCGGGGCTCAGTTCCACGCCACGCGTGCTGGTGCCGCCCATCAAGCGGGCTTGGGAAATCGGCACTATTTTCGTCACGCCGCCAGACGGCACCGCGGCATAACCGTAAACTTCGAGGATTGATTCGAAGACTTTGTATGCTTCTTCCTTGCTTACTTTGCGGGGGGAGAGAATCGTCACCTTTCCCTGAACTTTGGCGTCCACGATGAAGTTTTTGCCGGTCATCTCTGAAATGTATTTCACCACCATCGTTATGTCGGCGTTGGAGAAATTCATTGAAATCCCTTCATCGGCGGCATGGGCCGGGGTAAGCCACATGGCCGCGGCGAATAACAGGGCGGCGAGACATCGTTTCATTCTGTATTCCTTTTTTATTGAACGTCGATGGTTAAGGTTTTGTTCTGGCTGTTGTGTGTCAAATCAATCACGAAGTGGTTGTCGTTCTTAAGGGCGTTAAAAAGATCGAGGCCCCCTTGCATTGAGGTGAGCGGCTGCCCGTTAACGCGTTGTATCACATCCATGTTTTTGAGTCCGATTTTGTCGTAGAGGCTGTCCTTGACTATTTCAAAAACCTGGAAGCCGTTAATGGAGCCATCGGGTGCCACGTTTGGCACGGCGCGGATATTAGTCAACAGGTCATTCATGTTCGATTTCTGGGATTCAAAAAAACGCTTGTCCATCACGATCTTATTTTCCCCCAGCATCGCCACCTGAGACCCCGCGGGTAAACCGCCTGACGACGCGCCGCTTCTTTCCCCGGATTGCGCCGGCATATCGCCGAAATTAATGAGGATGCGCTCAAGCCGTCCGTTATTGCTTACTATCACCTCAAATCGGCTGATCTGGGTGATGAAGGCTCCCTGCACAAGCGAATCGTTGCTGCGGTAGAGGCTTTGCTCTTTAGCGCCGGTTTCCAGAATCGCCGCGCTTTCTTTCGTGTTATGGGAAAGGATGGTGCCCACCAATTTGTATGGGAGCGAAGAAATTGGTATTTCCCCGGCAACAGCGGAAGGACTTTGCTGCGCCATGGGGTAGAACAAATTTCGGTGCTTTATCGCTGAATAATCAGCCGTGGGCGTGTTGATCAAGGCGGTGTTCGGCCGCGCCGGGGAATATGCCGGTACTGAAACCATTTTCGCCGAAATTATCTGTCCGGCCCAAAGGGTTAACGTCCAGACAAGCGCAGTGACGGCGGCTATATTAATCAATGGCATGGCATTGCCATCTTTTAAAGACCTTAATATTGCGAATCTCATCGTTACTATATTAGACGGACAGGAATTGAGCAGGTCGGCGGGGCAAATTGGTTTAAGTAACTTTCCACAAAATAATCCGGAAGGGGATGAAGTCGCGGCCTGAAGGCTATCGCCGGAGGGATAGTATCTCTTTCAGATGACAATGCGCATGCCATCGCGGGCGGCGATGACGATGCCATCGAAAAAGCGGGCGGCGCGTTGTTCCAGGTCGGTGGTGTCATTTTCAGGATAGATGTGGGTGAGGATGAGCGTTTTCACTTCCGCTTTTTTCGCCACCGCCGCCGCTTCGCTGGTGGTGGCGTGCCCCGCGATGGGGCTGTCATCCGGGCGCGAACACTCCATCAAGAGCGCTTCGCAGTGCATCGCCAGTTGGATGATGTTGTTGCACGGGGCGGTGTCGCCGGAGCAGGCGAGCGTTTTGCCGTGGCCGTTGTCGAAGCGGTAACCGATAGCGGCGATGGGGTGTTCCACCGGCATGGTGTTTACCTTCACCGAGCCGGCCATGAACTCACCGGTTGCGTGATCGCGTGAATGCAACGCCCAATCCGTTGGCCGTACCTGATCGCCAAACGCATCCGAGAGCTTGTTCACGAAATCGGTAAAACCTTCTGGGCCGTGCAGTGTGAGGTCTTTGCGCGGTGTGGCGAGGCCGTATTTCATGCTGAAGAGGAGCGCGGGAAGGTCGCCGCAATGGTCTACGTGCGTATGGGTGATGAAGATGTCGGTGATGTCGGCAAGGCTTATGCCGTTTTTCGCGAGCGCGCGCAGCGTGCCCGGTCCGGCATCCACCAGAAAGGTTTTGCCATTGAGCCGAAGCACGTATCCAGCGCAGCCGCGCTCCGCCGCCGGTGTTGATGTGCCAGAACCAAGAATCCGCAACTCCATCCCGCTATGCTAACGCCGTTAGTGAATTATAGGAAGAGATAAAGAAGCCGGAAAAATCCGGGGAAACGGGCGGTTGAATTAATTGCCGGGTGCTGTCATTTTGAGGTAACGAAGCATTTCTTTCCGGCAAGATATCCTTCGCTAAGCTCAGGATGACAAAGGGGGAATCAATATGGGTCGACGGCGATTTTTTTTAGGCCGTCGTTGATGATCTCTTTGGTCATGTCGCCCAAATAGGTGTGTTGGATGACCCCGGCGCGGTCAACGAAGTATGATGTGGGGAGGCCGAACATCTGGTAATCCCTGCCTATTTCTCCTTTTTCGTCGAGGAGCACTTCAAGCGTATAGCCGTTTTTCTTGATGAAGGTTGCCACGGTGTCGTGCGATTCTTTGTAATTAATCTCCAGCACTGTAAGAACATCCTTGCGCGCATTTTGTACATTTTGCAGTTCGGGCAATTCGGCAAGGCACGGGGTGCACCACGTTGCCCAAATATTGATGAGCAGCGGCTTTCCTTTATATTCCGCCAACGATACCTGCTTGCCCGCGAGGTTGGCAAGGGTGAACGGCGGGGCGGGCAACGGTTTCGCCTCGGGTGCGGCCTTCATCTCCTCCTTTTTACAGGAGTAAACCGGCAGCGCCGCGCACAGGAGAAGGATGATAAACAGCTTTTTCATTTGGGCGCCTCCGTGGAAACGGCAATCGATTGTTTTACTTCATCGGGATATTTCAGTTCACGATCCCACCTGTAGGTACGCGTGGCCGAGCCGCCGATCCCTTTTATGTCGAGTTCCAGCCATGTGGCCTCCGGCTTCGCCACGGCCGGGTTGGCCTTGTCGAAGCGGACGATTCCCTCGTAGTGGTGCTTGTCGGCAGTCTGAAACCGGAGCCGCCACGGCGGGGTGGTGGGGACGACGCCTAGCGGCGTGCGCAATTCGACAATCTTGTCGAGATCCGAAAGGGCGATCTCCCCTTCGTGTACCGTGAAGTTGATGAGATAGACGTGATGATGGGCGACATCATATTCATCGATAAGGTGTTCGGCCCCGATGGAGATGAGATACTCGCGCGACACGTAAATCACGTCGCAATAAATATCTCCTTGTCCCATGTCGTTGCGCCAAACGGAGTTATGCACCTGCTTACGTACTTCGTACGAAAAGCGTGATTTTGTTTTGGGGTATTTTTCATCAAGGTGCCGAATAATGGCTTCCGCTTCGCTGCCGGTAATATCAACATTTTCTTTAACGCGCATCCGTTCGACCAATTGGAACCAGCCGGCGGAGGGGAGGACGACGGTAATCATGGCCGATTCTCCGTGGCATTTGCGGTAACACTTGCCTTGATACAGGCGCGTGACTTCGTCCGGGGTGAGGACGGAGATTATGTTGCGCCTGAACAGTTGCAGGCGGATGTTGCTTTTAAGGGTATCCCAATCCGTGCTCAATCCATCGCCGGATCGATACAGGGTGAAGACCGCCGCGCCCGCGAGCAGAATCAGAAAAACGAAAATGCCCGCCGCCCAGACAGCCGCCTTTTTAAATAGGTTTTTCATTATTGGGGATTATAAACGCAACGGAACCCATAATCGTTAAATTTTCTCTCGCCGCCGTCCGCCAAGCGGGTGGATACGCGGACGCTTTCACCGGGGCTGACCCAGGAACCCCCTTTGAGCATCCTCAGTTTTTTTCCCTCATCATACCAGCCGTCCACCCATTCCCATACGTTGCCAGCCATGTCGTAAACGCCGAAGGGGCTTTTACCCGCCGCAAGGGATCCGACGGGCCGGGTGCCGCCAAGCTCGTTCTCGCCGGATGTCTCCGCCGTGTATGATCCGGCTTTCATTTTGCCGCTTTCCGCCGAATCCATGTAAACGGTATTTTGCGGATTAAAGTCGTTGCCCCACGGATAGATATTCGCGGTGCCGCCGCGCGCGGCGCGCACCCATTCCGCTTCAGTCGGCAACCGTCCCCCCACGCCATGGCAGTAGTCGTTAGCTTCCTTCCATAAAACGTTTACCACGGGATGATTCGCCATGTTGGGTGGAAAGGAGTGTTCCTTATAAAATTCCTTGAATCGGACATTGGTGACCTCGTACACGTCTATCTCAAATGCGCCGGTCTCGGTTTTGGTCGCCGGGGTTTCGTCCGCGTACCACTCGGCTTTCGCATCTTTGGCGGTTATCATTTTTTTGAGGGTTTCCTTATCGGTGCCCAGAATCACCGCCCCTTTGGGGATAAGCGCCCGCGCGGCCGG
>JAHFEK010000040.1 GCA_023248495.1 Nitrospinales bacterium | reverse complement strand
AGGCGCCGGCCGGCAAGGGCGCGGCGCCGGCCAAAGGCGGCGGAAAAGAGGGCGGCAAGAAATAATCTTGCCGCCGGAGCGTGAAATTGCTGATCGGCCTTGGGAATCCGGGGCCGAAGTATGCCCGAACCCGGCATAACGCCGGGTTTATGGCGCTAGACCGCATTGGCGAGATGCTCGGCCTCCGTTTTGACCGCGAGATGCTTGGCGCTTTCGTGGCGCGCGGCGAGACGGGCGGGCATGAGGTGGCGCTGGTCAAGCCGCAGACGTATATGAATCTCAGCGGCGGCCCGGTTGCCGCGCTGGCGCGGAAGTTTTCGATCAAGCCGGACGGGGTCACCGTGTTGCATGACGACATTGATGTGCCGCTGGGCAAGGTTAAGGATAAGATAGGTGGCGGCGCAGGCGGGCACAACGGTGTTTCGTCCGTCGCGCAACACTTGGGAACGCCGGATTTTCGGAGGATTCGCATTGGTGTCGGACGGCCTCCTGAATGGCAGGATGCCGCCGATTATGTTTTGGCCTCTTTTGAGCCAAGCGAAGAAATGGCGCTGAAGGCCGCCATCGAAGAGTCCTGCCGCCGGGCGCTGGACTTCAGCTAAAAGGAAAATGTGTTCATGGAACTCCGGGAAACAGAATATCAGCGGCCCCGCAACGGGCGGGCGCCTCAAATTGAGAGCGGCCGTTTTGCCGGTCATCGCCCCGTTGTTGATGGCGGGGATGTGGAGTTGTGATCATGAAAATAGAGCATAAAAACCGTATTGAGATTGATATCGACAGTATCGACCCCGATAACGGCCTCACCCTTCAGATGGAAAAGCCCTTCGGTTTTTTCTTCAACGAAGAGGATGGCGTCAACGGCGTGGGAGCGGTGACGGTGGATTTGGCCCTCACCAAGGCCGGCGATGACATTTTCGTGGCGGGCCGGGCCGAGGGAACGGTGAAGCTGCAATGCGGCCGCTGCCTGGCGGATTACGAGTTGACGCTGGCCCCGGTCATCGAGGCGCCTTTTTTCCAACGCGCCGCGGAATCCTCCGAAGGGGAGGAAGAGGACGATGGTGAAGTGAATTATCACGATGGGGAAAAGCTTGATCTGTTCCCATTGCTGCACGACCATCTTTTCCTGGCCATTCCCTTCAAGCCGCTTTGCATGGAAGAGTGCAAAGGGCTATGTCCCAAATGCGGGGCCGACCTGAACACCGCTCCGTGCGGCTGCAAACAGAAAGAACCGGACGCGCGCCTTGCCGCGCTGCAAAAACTGAAAGAACGGCTATAATGCCACATCCATTAGGAAAGGAAGGTTAATCGTATGACTCAACCAAAGAAGAAGACCACCGCTCGGAAAAAGGGCTTTCGCCGTGCCCATCACTTTCTGAAAGTTCCGGGCCTGTCCACCTGCCCCAGCTGTCAGGCGGTGAAGCCGCCGCATCAGGTGTGTCCCTCGTGCGGCGCGTATAACGGCAAGGAAGTTATCAAAGTAGTGGCGGAATAAGCCGTTTTGAAAATCGCCGTTGATGCCATGGGGGGCGATTTCGCCCCCGGCGCCATTGTCGAAGGTGCGCTCCTGGCCTCGAAAGAGGTCAAAAATTCCGTTGCGCTCGTTGGCCTTGAGGATCGGATACGGGCGGAACTGGACCGGCTGGGAGGCGCGGGCGCCGGGCTGGAAATCATTCCGGCCACGGAAGTGGTCGGCATGGATGAATCCCCCGCCATCGCCATCCGCAAGAAAAAAAATTCCTCCATCTCGGTGGGGATCGATCTCCTGAAATCGGGAGAGGCGGCCGCTTTCGTCAGCGCCGGCAACACGGGCGCCGTGATGGCCGCCGGGCTGCTGAAACTTCGCACCATTCCCGGCATCAGCCGCGCGCCGATAGCGGTCATGCTGCCGACCGCCCGCGGTTTCACCGTGCTGCTGGATGCCGGCGCGAACGTCGATGTAAAGGCCGGCACGCTTTTCGAGTTCGGCATCATGGGTTCGGTCTACGCCTCGTTCGTTCTCGGCATCGATAATCCACGGGTGGGAACCCTCTCCATCGGCGAGGAAGAGGGCAAGGGAACCGGCGTTATCCGCGAAGCGGCGTCCATGTTAAAGGTAAGTTCCGTCAATTTTATCGGCAACGTGGAGGCGAAAGAAGTCTACCGCGGCGTGGCCGACGTAATCGTCTGCGACGGCCTGTTGGGGAACATCACGTTGAAAGTGAGCGAATCGCTGGCGGAATTTTTGCAAAACGCGCTGCGGGACATTTTCAGCGCGAACTGGCGCACCAAGCTGGCTTATTTTTTGATCAAACCGCAACTTTCCGCGTTTAAAAAGAAAATCGATTACAACGAATATGGCGGCGCGCCGCTTCTGGGGATCAACGGCGGAATTATCATCTCGCACGGTTCGTCCAAGGCGAAGTCGATCAAAAACGCCATTAAGCAGGCAGATCTCTATATCGAAATGGACGTCATTAACAAAATCCGCGTGGGCATGGAAAAAAACGCGCAGTTCCGCCCCGCCGACGAACAAAAAGAACCCGTCTAGGAGCAGCCGTGCCACACGCCATAATCGCCGGGACCGGACGCCACCTGCCGGAAAAGGTGCTGACCAACCACGACCTGGAAAAAATGGTTCAGACCTCCAACCAGTGGATTGTGGAACGTACCGGCATTCTCGAACGCCGTATCGCCGCCAAGGAGGAATGCGCTTCGGATCTGGCGGTGCCAGCCGCTAAAAAAGCGATGGCCGCCGCCGGGGTCGCGCCGGAGGAGGTCGATCTCATTCTTGTCGGCACCAGCACGCCCGACATGTTTTTTCCCTCCACCGCCTGCTTTGTGCAGGCGAAACTGGGATGCGTCAACGCCGCCGCGTTCGACATGCTGGCCGCGTGCAGCGGCTGGGTGTACGGCATGACCGTGGCCAATTCGTTCATTCGCGGCGGCCAGTACAAAACCGTGTTGGTGATCGGCGCGGAAGTCTACAGCCATATACTTAACTGGGAAGACCGCGCCACGTGCGTTCTCTTCGGCGATGGCGCCGGGGCGGTTCTGTTGAAAGCCTCGGATACGGCGGACGGAATTCTTTCCGCCAATATATTTTCGGACGGATCGAAGAGCGAGCTTCTCTACGCTCCCGGCGGCGGCAGCAGCGGCCGCTTCACCCCGGAACTGGTCGCGGAGAAAAAGTACACGCTGGCGATGGTGGGCAACAGCACCTTCAAGGTGGCGGTGAAGATGATGGCCGACGCCGCCACCAAAGCGATGAAAGAAAATAACGTGACGCCCGCCGACATCAAGCTGGTGATCCCCCATCAGGCGAACTTGCGGATCATCAGCGCGGTGGCGAAACAGCTTGGCATGCCGGAGGGGCATTTTTTCAGCAACCTGCAAAAATACGGCAACACCGCCGCCGCCAGTATTCCCATTGCGCTGGACGAGGCTTTGGAACAGGGGCTGGTTGCTAAAGGCGACCTCGTGCTGATGGTCACTTTCGGTGGCGGCTTCACTTGGGGATCCCTCCTTATCCGCCTATAACCCGGAATAATCGTTATGTATAGCCCCCGACCGGGGACTTCTCCCTACTTAATGCAGGCAGCCGCCAAGCAAAGGCGCTCGCTTTCCAAATTTGGCGGCCTTTGATATAATCCCGTTTAAGTAGAAGTGGGCGGGGATGCTGCCCCCGCCACCTTGAGGTAATGGAGGATTTGGTGTCCAAACTGTTTGTGGCGTTTGCCTTTGCCCTTCTCTTGCTGCCGGGGTTTGCCCGGGCGGAAGAGCCGTGCCACCAAGCGCAAGATGGGAAAGCCGAATCCGGGCCGGTTGCCGCAAACGGGGTTCATGGCGAACACGCTCACCACGCGGCCCACGCCAGCGGCGTTGAAGAGGTTCCCCAAACAGTAAAAAAGGACTGCCCGCACCATCCCGGTATCGTCCATACCTGCTCCACCCAGCTTGCGCTGATGAAATGCGGCATGCATGGTTGCTGCATAAAAACCGAAGAGCCGGTTGCCGATGGAGGTTCCCCGTCCAAAGGCGCTCCCGAGATTGCGATAGATGGTTATCAGCGGTTAAATCCGTTCTCGTTAAAGGGGCTTGTCTCCCCGTATCTCCTCGAAAAACTTTCCAACCATTATCCTCCCGTCCCGCGTCCCCCGTCCGCCTGATTTCCTCAATCTATTTTAAGTAACGCCTAAGGTGCGTCTTTTCCGCGCGGGTTCCGCGCGAGACCTCCATTATGGCGTCAACAACGGGGTTTTATACAACTTGAGGAATTATGTACGGAAAATTATTGGGAAAACAGTTATTGGCGGCGTCGCTGTGCCTGGCGATGGCGATACCGGCGTTTGGGGAAGAGCCCGCGGCGAAACAGGCAAAGAAAGATGGTGATCCGCTGGTTCTCGAGGATGTTGTCGTTACCGGCACGCGCGAGAAAGAGGCCAAGGCGGAAACGCCCTTGGCGGTCGGCGGCGTGAAGGAAAAGGAAATCCAGGAAACGCGGCCGCAGCACCCCTCGGAAATCATGGGGCGCATTCCCGGCGTGTATGTGAATGTCACCGGCGGCGAAGGGCATATGACCTCCATCCGCCAGCCGATGACCACCAGCCCGGTCTATCTCTTTTTGGAAGACGGCATTCCCACCCGTTCCACGGGATTTTTCAATCACAATGCGCTCTACGAAGTGAACATCCCGCAGTCGGGCGGGCTTGAAGTAATCAAGGGTCCCGGCACCGCGCTTTACGGCAGTGACGCGATAGGCGGCACCGTGAACGTGCTCACGCGCCCCGCGCCGGTTAGCCCGGAACTGGATGTATCGCTGGAGATGGGCGGGTTTGGCTTTCAGCGCGCGTTGGTCTCCGCCGGCGGCAACGGTCTCCGCGCCGATGTAAACGCAACCCATACCGATGGCTGGCGCGACATGACCAAGTTCGACCGCCAATCCGGCACTTTCCGCTGGGACGTGGAATCCGAAAGCGGCTCGCGGTTGAAGACGGTGGTTACGCACTCAAATATCGATCAGCAGACCGCGGGCACCTCGGCGATTTCCCTTGCCGATTACCGGGACAATCCCACGGTCAACTACACGCCGATCTCCTACCGGAAAGTGCGGGCAACCCGCCTTTCCTCGGCATATGAAAAAGAATCGGGCGATTCGCTGGTCAGCGTCACCCCATATGTGCGGTCGAACTCCATGGATATTTTGCCGAATTGGTCGCTTGGCTACGATCCCCAGCGGTACACGACCGCCAACAACTCGTATGGCGCGCTGGCCAAATACCGCGTCGATTTCGAGCCGTTGCGGACGCGCGTTATCGTGGGGGCCGACTTTGATTACAGCCCCGGCCGCTACGACGAAGACAAACTGAAGACCGCTAAAACCGGAAACATCTACACCGCCTACACCCTCGGCGCGAAGACGTATGACTACAATGTGACGTATCAGGGGGTATCGCCCTATGTGCATACGGAACTTTCCCCCACGGAAAATCTGCGGTTGAACCTGGGGTTGCGCTACGACAACATGGGGTACAGCTACAACGACAACCTGACGGGAGCGGCCGTCGATAACAAGCATCTGCGCCCCGCCAGCACAAATGTGAATTTTACCCATTTGAGTCCCAAGGCGGGCCTCGCCTACAGCTTTACCGAGTCGCTTAATGTCTTTGCCTCGTACCGCCACGCGTTCCGGGCGCCTTCCGAAGGGCAGCTTTTCCGCCAGGGGCAGGCGGTCAGCACGGTCGATCTCATGCCGGTGAAAGTGGATAGCTATGATCTTGGGTTGCGCGGCGAACTGGGCGAGAGCCTCGGCTGGGAAGTCACCGCCTACACGATGACCAAGAAGGACGATATCGTGAGCTACACCAACACCGTGAATAATACCCGCGAAACGATGAACGCCGGTGAAACGCTGCATCGCGGCATCGAGACGGGAGTCACCAAGCGGCTGACCGAAACCGTGGGAATGGAACTCGCGTATTCCTACGCCAAGCATACCTATGGGAGTTGGAGCCCCAAAACCGGATTGAACTACGACGGCAAGGAGATGGCTTCCGCCCCGTCGGAAATCGGCAATCTGCGGGTGAACTGGCGCCCGGCCATATTGGGCGGGGGCCGCGTGGAAGCGGAATGGGAGCGCCTCGGCAGCTACTGGATGGATGACGACAACACCCACATCTATCCCGGGCACAGCCTGTTCCACCTGCGCGCTTCATACCGCGCCGGGGAAAAGCTGGAGTTTTTTGGCCGCGTCGCCAATATCACCGACGAGCGGTACTCCATGTTGACGTCGTACACCGCCGCATCGGGCGAACAATACGCTCCCGGCATGCCGCGCACGTTTTCCGCGGGCCTGGAATACCACTTCAAATGAGAATGGCAACCATGATTGGATTAGTTGATACGAAGGGGGCCGCCGCGCTGGCGGCCTCCGTTTTGATGCTTGGCGTTGCCGGCGCGGGATGGTGCTCGGAACCGCTGAATGATTCCGGGTTTTCGGATGCCGCCGGGATTACCCATTCCTCCAAGGGAGTTTCCGCTCCCGCCGCGGCGGTGGACGCTAAAGGCGCGGTTTACATGGCGTGGGTTGAGGAGGAAAAAGATCACAACGTCCTTTACGTTGCCTCAACGGCGGACGGGAAGGCATTTTCCGCCCCGGTGCCGGTGAACGCCGCGAGTGACGAGCCGGCCGGTATTCATGCATCCCCCACGCTTGCCACCGGATCAAAAGGCGAACTCTATGTGGCATGGACCACGCCGCGCGAGGGGGGGCCGTTTACGGCGGAGCTGAAATTCAGCCGCTCGCATGACGGAGGCAAGACCTTTTCCCCCGCCGTGAAAGTAAGCGACGCGCCTCTACCCGCATCCGCCGGATTCGAGTCGATGGCGGTGGGGCCGGATGGTTCCGTCTACCTGGCGTGGCTTGACGGGCGGGAAAAAACCACCGCCGGTTCGGCAACCTACTTTGCCGCTTCGCGCGATGGAGGGAAAAGTTTTTCGCCCAATGTGAAGATCGACGGCAATGCCTGCCCCTGCTGCCGCACCGCATTGGCGGTCGCGCCGGATGGCACGGTGTACGCCGCATGGCGCAAGGTGTACCCTAACGATGTGCGGGAGATGGTTGCCGCTTCGTCGCGCGACGGCGGCAAGACATTTAGCGCCCCCGTCATCGTGGGAAACGACAAATGGGTTATTGCCGGGTGCCCCCACCGCGGGGCGGGACTTGGCGTGGATAGCGCCGGCAAGCTGCACATTACCTGGTATTCGGAAGGGGGCGGAAAGCCGGCCATCTATTACGCGATGTCGAATGACCGCGGCGCGACTTTTACCAAGGAAGAGATCGCCGTTACCCCCGGTTTTTTTCCGGATCATCCCGCCCTGGCGGTGGCCGGCGAAAAAGTGTATCTGGCGTGGGAAGAGGTGACGCCGGTTTTCGGCAACATCATGTTCAAGGCGGTGTCCGGTGCAACGCGGCGGCTGAGCGATGGCGTGCGGAAATCCTCTTCCCCCGTGGTTGTCACGAACGCCAACGGCGCGGTGGCGGCGGCATGGTCGAAGGACGAGATGCGCAACACCCGTTCATTGTTGCGCGTGATCCGGTAAGGAAAGAGGGGGTATGCAATACATGACGGATTTTATCGCCCACAGTGATTACTGCATGAAGCTGCTGATGTTCATCAGCATCGCTTCGATAACGGTCATGGCGGCGAAAATAGCCGAATTCAGAAAAATCGGCCAAGAGGTGCGCGCGCTCGACCGGATAACCGTGTTGGGCCAGACGGGGCAACTGCCGGAAGGAATCATTAAGAAGGTGTTTGGCGAAATCGCGGTTTACGGCAACGGCGCATCGCGGGAACCGTTTATCCAAACCAAGATGGCCTCGCTGGATGGCAAGCTGATGGAACGGGTAACCGTCCTCGGCCTCATCGCCACGCTTGCGCCGATGATAGGGCTTATCGGCACGTTCATCGGGGTTTTCCACGTGTTTGAAGGGGTTTCATCCATGGGCCTGACCGATCCGAAAACCGTGGCGCACGGCATCAAGGAAGTGCTGCTGGATACGGTGGGCGGCTTGGTGGTGGCGATCCCGGCCATGGTGGCCTATAAATCGTTCGAGATACACGCAACGAAAGTTTCCCTCGCGGTCGAGGAAAAACTCTACCGCCTTCTTGGGGGCGTTGCCGCGCCGGAACAGGGGGGAAAATCGTGAGACGCAGGAGAAGGCCGGAATTTCACATCGAGATCGCGCCGGTGAACCTGATCGATCTTGTGCTGATTCTCCTTATCTTTTTCATCACCACCACCACGTTCCTGAACCTGAAGCTGATTGAGATGACGTTTCCCGAGGCTTCCAGCGCCGCCGCTCCGGATCAGGCGGCGCCGAAAACCGTCATCAACATCGATGGGGCGGGGGCGATGTACATCGACCGGCGGAAAGTATCGCGGGAGGAGCTGGATAACGCGGTTCAAGGCCTCTCTCCCGAATCGAATGTGCTGCTGGGCGCGGACGAGAACTGCCGCCATGGCGATTTTATGGGCGTGATTGACGCCCTCAAGGGACGGGGGATACACAATATCGACATCATCACCCGGCCAAAAAATCCCGCTTGATGGGTATGGAGTAAATGATGAGAAGAGTTGTTACCGGTTGGTTTTCCGCCACCGCCGTTTCGCTAGCGGTTCACTGCGCGGTGTTTGGTTGCGCCGCGTGGGCGCTTGGGGCGAAAAAAGATTATATGCCGACGGAGATGTACCGTTTTCGGGAGGCGCCGATGGTTGCGCGCCGGACGCAGCCCATTTCCCACACTTCCCAAATTGCGCGCGCGCCGATGCCGCCCCAAAGGCAGGCGAAGCCCCTCTCCAGGCCGGAGCCGGCGGAAACCGTGGAACCCGTTATGGCGAAAGCGGAGCCGTCACCCGCGCCGCAACCGGACAGCGCCCCGGCCCCCGCGGCAATGGCGCAAAACGCGCCTCCCGCGCCGCAGGCGGAGAGTCTTCCTCCGGGACCCGCATATAGGGAAACGGATCAGTTGTCCAACCTTCCTTATTTCCGCCTTAACGTAAAGCCGGTCTATCCCAAATCGGCTCTGAGATCGGGCCGGAAATCCCGCGTCGTGGCGGAAGTGTTTATCAACGAAAAGGGGGAGGTGGATGACGTCCGCATCGCCCAAAGCGGCGGCGAGGAATTCGATGCCGCTGTGATAGACGCCCTGAAGCGGAGCGAATTCGAGCCGGGATACATGGCCGGGAAGCCGGTTGCCGTCAAGGTGCGGATACCGTTCAATTTCCGCGTCGGGTGATTTGGCAAGAAAAATGTCCTCCCCTCAAATGAGGGGAGGATGCTCAGGATCGAAGGTTTGATTAGAACGCGTATCGGACGCTGAAGATAAGCTTGTTGTCCACCACCAACTGGGTGCCGGTGAAATTGCGGTAGACCGGAAGCTGGTAGGCAAGCTCGGCATAAAAGTTCTTCATGGTGAATTGCAGCGCCGGGCTGGCGAAGAACACCGTGCCGCCCGTGTTGTCCACAGTGCCGGACGTTCCAGTCACCGTGCCGTCGTTGTCTTTATCCGCCGCCATGATTTCCCCGGCCAGCCCCAAGCCGGCGTTGAAGTATTCGTGGAAACCGTAATAGCCATTCAGCCCCAGGTTCAGCACATTGCCGAACTGGTAGCCGTCGTACCCTTTTCCGGCGATTTTGTAGAGCGCGTCGGCCGAGTAGTTCCAGTTGCCGATGTTGTGGTTGTACACGATTCCGACGAGGGGATCCGTGCTGCCGGTGCCGAGGGCGAGGTCGGGGGAAAAGACGGTGGTGCCGGTGGCGTCCTTCTTCGCGCCGGTCGGCAACTTCGCTCCCACGATAGCGGCGGCGAATTGGGTGGCATCGCCCCAGAACGTGTAACGCGCCATGAGGATGGCGTCGCCAAGGCCCGAGGAGCTATCGTCCGTCGTTCCGTTTGTCGAAGCGGTTTTTTGGATGTTCGGGAGCACCGCTTGCACCTTCAATGCGTCGGAAAACGAGTGCTGATAGTAAAGTTGGGTGGTGTTGATGACGAGTTTTTCGCCGGTCGAGGGCTGCACGGCCGAGCCGCCGTCAACGGTGGTGGAAGCGGTGGTCATGCGGTAGGTGACGCTGACAAGGTCTCCCTGGTTGTTGTACTGGCCCAGTCCGTTGTGCAGGGTGCAGAATTCGCAGGCGTGGCTGGCGGGCGCATACAGCGCGGCAAGCGCCAGCGCCATAAAAACGATACGTTTCATCGGTTATATTTCCTTGTTGTCGGTTTAAAAAACGCTGATCGCGCGCACGCCCCCCGCGGCGGAAAGCGTGCGCGGCATATCAATGGTTATACGGCGAACTTGCGGCATTCCTCGATGCACTTCTTGCATGAATCGGCGCATTCCATGCACTCTTTATGTTTTTCGAATTTGCGGCATTCTTTTTCGCTGTCTTCGCATACTTTGATGGTGAGCCGCGCCATATCCTTCGCGTGGGCCGAGCCATAGGAAGAAAACAGCCCCAGGGCGGTGCATGCGGTCTTGAGTTCGTTCATTTTGCCCGCGCATTCGGCCAGCGACTTGTCCCCCTTGCCCAATTCCTCCAGACAATGCCGTATCCCCGCTTCGGCGGCCTGGACGCAATGGAACGAGGCCGCGGCCAACGCGGCGTTTCCGGGAGCTGCCATGTGCTGGTGTTCGTGTTCCTTTTCGGCGGCGAAAGCAATGCCCGAAGTGGCGGCGATGGCGGCGATACCGCCAAGGGTGGTGGTAAGCATTTCACGTCTGTCCATAAATCCTCCTGCTGAATAAAAATAATCGTTTTTGTGGCACGGCAACTCCGCAACGCGGGCGCACAGGATGCGGCCTTGTCAAGAACGCGGATATGTTTGGAGAGGTTAGGCCAGAGGGGGCCGGGGATCGGGTTCCGGAAGGTTTCTTTGGAGGTAGCGGCGATGGGGAGCGGCGTCCACCAGCCGCCCGCCGGTTTGCGGCTGGTTGGCGGAGATGCTCAATGCGTGGTCGTCATTGGTGGGAAGGCGGTTGTTTAGTCTGGTGGAGAGCGGGCCGTCGGCCTTGATGCAACAGCCCTCCATGGCGCACTTGGCCATCATGGTTGCCTTGATTTTACGGGGCTCGCCCGGATGATCCGGGCAGGGCGCGGCCACCCCGGTGGCGGGGACGCTTTCAACGGATTCGGCGGGCGCGGGTTGGCGATCCCCTTGCGCCTTGTGGGAGATGCCAGGATTTTGTTCGTGGCGGCAGATGTCCGCGGCCGCCGCGGATAGCGGCATCAGCAGCAACGCCGCAAATGCCGGAAAAACCCATCTCATCATCATGCATCCACTATAAGGCCGTGCCGGCGGCTAGTCAAATAACGGTCATTGCGAGTGGTAACGAAGCAATCCCATGCCCCATGCAAACAGTAATTTCAAACTGAGGCACCGCCTAAAAGCGCGCGTTTCCCCGCCGCGCGGGATAATCGCGCGGTCAGTTTTTCTTGCCGCCGGTTTTGTACTGGCCGATTTTGCGGTAGAGCTTTGGACGGCTGACCCCCAGGATGCGCGAGGCGCGGGAGATGTTGCCGCCGCAAGCGCTCAGGACGTAGAGGAGGTGTTCCCTCTCCACTTCCGCGAGCGACATGAGGTGCCGCAGTTTGCCCCCCTTGGATTTCTTGTCCAGCGAAAGCGGGACATCCTTGGCCTGAATGGTATTTTTAGATGAAAGCAGCGCCGTCCGCTCCACCACGTTGTACAGCTCGCGCAGGTTGCCCGGCCAGTCGTACTTCAGCATGGCGTTCACCGCTTTGACGCTGAATTTTTTGCCGCCGCCGCCCGTCCCCTTCAGGAAGGCGGTAATCAGTTCCGGGATGTCCTCCTTGCGCTCGCGCAGCGGCGGCATCTGAACCGTCACCACGCCCAGCCGGTAGTAGAGGTCTTCCCGGAACGTTTTTTTGAGCGTCAGCTCGCGCAGATCCGCCTGGGTGCTGGCGATTACCCGCGCGTTGCTGCCGACATCGGTGTTGCCGCCCACGCGTTGGAAAACCCCCGATTCGAGGAAGCGGTGCAGCTTGACCTGCGTGGCGGGGTGGAGTTCCTCGATTTCCTCAAGGAAGATGGTGCCGCCGGCCGCCATTTCCAGCCAGCCTTCTTTTTTGCCCACCGCGCCGGTGTACGCCCCTTCTTCATGGCCGAAAAGCTGGTTTTCCAGTATGCCGTGCGGGATCGCCCCGCAGTTGACGGGGATGAAGGGGGCGTCTTGGGGCATCCCCATTTGATGTATGACGCGGGCGGCGTATTCCTTGCCGGCGCCGGTTTCCCCCATGATGAGCACGGGCGTGGGGGATTTGGCGATTTTGCCGGTCAGGGCGCGGAGTTCACGCACCTTTTCGCTTTTGCCCGCGATCTCATAGTGAATACCGTGCAGGCCGATGCGGCTTTTCAGGCGCACGTTCTCCATGGCCAGCATTTTCTTTTCATACGCTTTACGGACGATTATTTCCAGTTCATACAGCTTGGTCGGCTTGGCGATGTAATCGTAAAAGCCCAGCTTCATCGCTTCGATGGCGGTGTCGATGGTGGCCTGTCCGGTGAGGGCCACCGCCTCGAACTGCGGCTGCGTTTTACGGATGGCGCGGAACAGGTCGATGCCGCTCATGCCCGGCATGCGGATGTCGATGATGCCGACGTCGAACCCCTGCTTGGCCGCCGCGGCCAACGCCTCTTCCCCGCTGACGCACCCGGTGACGCTAAACTCCTGCCGGGAGAAGCGTTCCACCAGCAGATCGCGCAACGGCCCCTCGTCGTCCACCACCAACAGATTTATTTTTTCAGTCATGTGCTTCGGCTCCTTTATGCTCAACCGCCGCCGTTTCGGCCTCCAGGGGCAACTGTACGGTAAAAGCGGTTTTTCCGGGGCGGGATGCGGCGGTGAGGCGCCCTCCCAGTTTTTGGACGATGCGGTAGGAAATGGAAAGTCCCAGGCCCGTCCCTTTGCCCGGTTCTTTCGTGGTAAAAAAAGGGTCGAAAATCTTTCCCATCAGTTCTTTCGGAATGCCGCCGCCGTTGTCCGTCACGGTGATGGCCAGCAGGCCGCCGCGGATGTTGGCGGTGATGGTTATTATGCCGTTTTCCCGCGAGGCGTCGGCCGCGTTGTTGAGCAGGTTGATCATCACCTGCACGACATGGTTCTTGTCGGTGCGGATTTTACCGGCCAAGGCGTTTCCCCGCGTGGTGACGGAAAGCCCCATGTTTTTCAGGCGCGGCCGCACCATCGCCACGGATGTTTCCAGCAGTTCCTGGATATTGTGCACCGCGATGCGGGTGGCGCGCGGCGTGGAAAAATCGAGAATTTCCTGGGTGATCGCGTGGGCGCGTTGGGCGCTCTCCGAGATCAAGTCCAGCGTCCGCATGAGGGTTGTCATGCCGGGAGACTCCCCCTTGAGTACCCGGTCTTTCAAGTCTTCGGCGTAGCCGGCGATGATGGCGATGGGATTGTTGATTTCGTGCGCGACGCCCGAGGCCAGTTCACCCAGCGCGGCCAGTTTCGCGGCCTGGATCAGTTCGTTTTGCGCCGCCTTCAGTTCCCGCGTGCGCCGCCGCACCTCTTCCTCAAGATTGCGCGAATAGTTCCTCAGCTTTTCGTCCAGCAGCGTCCGCTGGGTGATGTCCCGCATCGTTATGTGGATGACGGGTCCCGCCACCAGCGCGATGAGGTTGGCGCCGATGCTCACCGCCGCGCCCCGCTTGCCGCGCCCGGCGCGTAACACGGCCTCGACGGCCACCGGCGCGCGGCCGGGGGGCGTGTTGCCCCCCAAGCGTTTCAGGATGGTTGGCGCGGCATCCGGCATCATGGCGTCAAGATGCCGTCCGGCCCACGCGGATGGTTTTTGACCGGTCAGGATGCCCGCGGCGGCATTGCATTCCCGTATCACGCCATCCCGCCCGGCGATCACAATCCCCTCGGAACCCTGCTGCATCAGGGCGCGGTATTTGCCTTCGGAGTTGCGCAGCTCTTTGGTGCGTTCCGTCACGGCCTGTTCAAGCCCTTCGTTGAACTTGTGAATGCGGCTGAAAAGCCGGATGTTGTTGAATGCCAGCGCCGCGTGGTTGACGATAAGGCGCAGCAGCCGTTCGTTTTCACGCGAGAATTGGCCGATGTCCGGGTGCGAAAGGTTCAGCACGCCGATGACGGATCCTTTTTCGCCGGCAATCGGCGTGCAAAGCAACGAGCTGATGTTCTTCATCCGGCCGGGTATTTTTTTGAAGTGCCGGTCCTCGGCGGTGTTTTGCACCAGCATGGGCTTGCCGGTTTTCGCCACCGTGCCGGCCACGCCGTTGCCGATGGGAATGCGGGGGGCCTTGGGGTCGGCGGCATCGAAGAAGCGGGGCGCGCTGTCCGTTTGCCCTTGCGCGGCGCGCAGCATCAGGTGTCCGCCGTCTTCCGTTAACAGCATCACGGAGCAGTTTTCAGCCGTCATCTCGGAGGTGATAATGTTCACCAGGCTTTCGCAAACCGCCCGTTCGTCCAGATTGTTGCTGATGGAATCGCCGATGCGGCGGAGGAGCGAGAGCTCCTTCACCTTTTCGGCGAAGCGGGCATTGGCCTCGGCCAGCGACTGGGCGAACATTTTGCGTTCGCGCACGGCGGCCGCCAGCCTGAGCCGGAGGCGGGCGGCGGCGCTGGCGGTTTTCACGTTCATCACAAATCCCCAAACGGCTCGATGAGTTCTTTTTGGGCCTGCGTTTCCTTCAGCGCTTCTTCAAGCATTTGCGTGGTGAATTGCAACGTCTTCATCGCGTTGCGGTCGGCTTTGGGTATACGGGTGTCCCCGCCGGAGCCGATTTTGAGTTTGCGGCAAATAATATCGGCCAGGTGCACGATGGCGGCAAGCCGCTGGTATGTGGCGGGGGCTTTTTCGAGGTCGTGATGGAAGCCCACGGCGTTCACCACCGGCAACGGCAATTGCCATTTAAACAGCAGAATTTGTCCCGCTTCGGCGTGATCCAGGCCCAGGATTTCCCGTTCCGCTTCGAGGAGCAGTATGTTTTCGTCTTCGGCTTTTTCCACCACTTCGCGGAACTCGGCGGGGAATTGGGTATCGAACACCACTTTGCCCACATCGTGCAGGAGGCCGGCCACAAACGCCTCGTCGGCATCCGCGTGGCCGATTTTTTGCGCGATCAGTTTCGAGGCGGTGGCCACCCCCAGCGAGTGTATCCAGAGCGCATTGCGGTCGAATACATCTTTTTCCCCTTTGCGCGGTTTGGATTTAAAGATGGAGGCTCCCAACGCGATGCTTTTCACGGTGCTGAATCCCAGGATCACCACCGCCTGGTGCACCGACGTGATTTTGCGGGGAAAGCCGTAAAACGCGGAGTTCACAAGCTTGAGGATCGCCGAAAGAATCGATTGATCCTGCGCGATCAGATCGGCCAGTTCTTTGGGCGAGGCCTCCTGGCTGTCCAGCATTTCGACCATCTTGGTGATAACCGTCGAAAGCGTCGGCAGATCCTGGATGTTCTGGATCGTGATCCGCCGCCGGTTTTTATCAATTTTCAATCCGAACTCCTTTTAGCCACAACTGTCATGTAACGGTAATTTACCATATGTAATAAAACTGGCACATAAAAAACAATCGGGCTGCCAGGGCCGAGTTTTTTTGTTACAGCTCATGCCATTATGATATCAAACGTAGAGTCATCCCCTCTTTTGCAAGGAGGGGATACAGGGGAGGTTATTAATCCCTCCCGCGCCTCCCCTCAGTTTGAGATTGCCGCGCAATGACAAATCGCGGTCATTGCGGGCGTTGGCGAAGCAATCTCATGCCCTGTTCAAGCATTAGTTTCAAGCTGAAACACTATGGTTTGGGAGTGATCGCTTTTTTTGCCCGATCCAGAAGGGCAGCGGGATTTTCAAAAACACCGGGGGAGTAGCGGGCATCGAAACACGCCTGTAACACCGAGAGGCATTCCCGGTAACGTTCCCGCGTTTCCGCGGGCAGCCGGCGGGCGATGTCGTCCGGGGTCACGGCGGATAGCGGGACGTTCAGCCTGTCGGACAGGTAGCCGCGGACGGCCTGTTCCACCGCGCCAAGGAAAGCGCCGGTATCGTTTCGCCGCAAAAGCTCTTCGGCGCGGACCAGCCGTTCGCGGGCAACCGGTTCGGCCCGCAGCGCGTGGGCCGCGTCACTGTCGCCGAGGATCGCCCTCCGCCGCCGGTGGTACACCGTTGCGCCGATGACCGCCACCATCAGCGCGGTTAGCAGCGCGTAAAAAAGTTGATGCCGGTAAAACGGCGTTCCTTCCGCCGGGGCGGGTGGCGCGGCCTTCGGCGCGGGCGCGGGCGCGGCGGACGCGGGGGGGCCCGCCACGGCGGCCGCCACGGGAACCATCAGCGGTGGGGATGTAACCGTTTCGTAAGCGGCGGACGCGGGGTTGAAGAAGGTGAGCGGGATCGGGGGGATGGTCAGCGTTCCCTCATTTCTCGGCACGACGATGTAGGTGAAGACGCGGCTTCCCTCGCTCCCGCGCGCGCCACGCCGGAAGGCGTCTTTTATTTCCGGGTCGTACCGTTCCGCGTCGATGGCCGGGTCGGCCGGCTTTGGGATGGCGTGCAACGCGCCGCGTCCCGATATCGTGACGGTAAGGGTGAGCGGCTGTCCCACGGCGCCGTTTTTTTGCGCAATGGCCGATGTGATGGTGAAGTTCCCCACCAGCCCGCTGAATCCGGCCGGCTTCCCCTTGTCGGGAAGCGGCTTCACTTTCAATGTCAGTTCATTGCTCTTGATGCCCGCCGGAGCGGAGAAGGGGGTCGGCTGGAACGACACGGTGGCGGCGGGAATCGTCATATTCCCCGCCGCCATCGGGTAGAGCAGCGTCCGCACTTCGGTCAGTGTGTAGCCGCGTCCCCCCAGCCGGGCTGGTTTCGTTTCGTGCCGCTCGCCGTCGTCGGGCTGTTCGGACCACGCGTTTTTAAGGGCCGGGGGCGCGAAGTTGATGTTGGAAAAAACGTCGGCTCCCTGATAGAGGGCGAGGGTGTAGACCGTTTCCTCGCCCACGTAAACCGACGTCGGCGCGACGCGCGCCTGAAGGATGAAATCATCTTTGCGGGGGCTTTGCATGCCGAAGGGGGCGGGGAGATTGAACATGCCGCGGGGCTGTTGCCCCGGCCCGCCGCCGCCTTTCGTGGTTTCAACCGCCACGGTGCCGGAAAGATAGTTGGTTCCCCCCACCGGCACTTTCGCGCGCAGGGTAACCGATTCCCCCGCCTTTTTGGGACGGAGCGTGTAGCGCCAGGTGGTGGCGCGGGTGATGTTCATGTTGATGATGGAAAGCTGCTCCCCTTTGCTGGTGCCCAGCAGGTCGAAATGCTCCACCCCCTCAATGACCGGTTCCCCCGCTGAAGACGCGCCGCTGACGGAGAGTTGCAACTCAAAGGTGTCGTCCACCCCCACGTTATTTTTGTCGGCGGAAAGGGATAGCTGCGGTTGATCCGCCGCCGCCGCGGGCGCGGTTGTCAGCGCCGCCGCCAGCAGGATGAGCAGGGCTGCTGATAATAATCGTTTCGTCATCGGTTAATCTTTCACTCTCCGGTTATGGGTGACGGGGATTATTGTATATAACCCCGTCCCGGTTTTGAAATAATAAGACGATCGGATTCTCAAATCTCCGGCTAGAGTGGAATTTCATTAATGACCGTACCGGCACGGTATCGCTTCGCGTCAACCTGCAAAAAAACCTCGTGTGGGATGGTGGTGAAAAGCCGTTCGTTTTTGGATTCACCGCGTCGAAAGGGAGCCTCCGATCGTGGACGGTCATCCCGCCTGAAGAGGGGGCGGAACAGTTGACAAAGCGCAGAACGGGAAAGCTCATCGCGGCGGGGGGCACAAATGAATTGGCGACCATTCCATACAGCGAAACAGCTTGTCTCAAACGGCTATAGGGGGCTGTATCCCCAACCGTTTGACCACGTGTTCATTATACCCATTTTTTCGCGGGTGACAAATGGCTGACATGGTGCGGATAGAGGTGGATGACGCGGCGGTGCGGCGGTCGTTTGCCGCCGTGCAGGCCCGCGCAAAACGCCCCTATCCCACAACTCGGCGGATACGCAGTTGCTCCCGAGGAGAGTATGCCCTCTTGGTCCTCGCGGGCAAATAACGGGGACAAGGTTGAAACCTGTACCGGTTGGGCTGGTCAGGCAGGGACGGAGAGGGTTTCCCCGGTTTCGTCGTAGGAAAAGAGGTTGCCGTAGCGTGCCCAGCGGAGAAGATTGTGGAATAGCGGTTCGTAATTCTCAAACGTCATGTGCATGACGATGATCTCCATGAAGGCGATAATACGGTTTCAGGCCCCATCTCTGGATTAATCTGGATGTTGTGACAGTGTTGATATTTGGCTGGTATCAAGGTATCTTTTACTAGGTGGATGAGCGACGTGGAAATGGCAATTAGGGGACGCCTTTGAAAAATAATAATCTAACGATGATTGACCTTTTCGCCGGTGCGGGGGGGTTATCCGAAGGGTTGCATACCGCCGGTTTTAAAAGTCTCTACGCCAACGAAATAAAAATACGCTATTCTGAAACCTACGCATTCAATCACCCCGCTACTATAATTGATTCCCGCGATATCCGTAAAGTTGACGCAAAACATATGCGGGAAAATTTGGGGCTTCGGCGTGGTGATTTAGACCTGATTGCGGGTGGTCCGCCATGCCAAGGGTTTTCAATTAACGCTCCAAAGCGATCTGTTGATGACGAACGGAATCATTTGTTTAAAGAATACCTGCGCTTTGTGGATGAATTCTTGCCCCGTTCGGTTCTTATAGAAAATGTTCCTGGGCTGGTATCTTTCGAGGGAGGAATGACGCTTCTTGCAATCCTGACAGCCCTCGAAAAGCATGGTTATCAATCAGATGTAAGGATCCTCTATGCTCCCCACTATGGGGTGCCTCAAAGCCGTTGGCGGACCATTATTATCGGAATGCGTGAAGGTCAGCCCGCACACACGGCTTTCCCCGAGCCTGTTTGCCAAGCTCCAATCAGGGTGAACTTCACATCTTGCTTTGAGGGTCGTAATATTGTTGCCCTTCCTCTTACGGTAAAGCTACCCTCTTTTATTTCAGTGAAAGATGCTATAGATGACCTTCCCGTATTAAAAAACGGGGAAATGGGGGCCGAAATAAAGAAATACCGGACAAAGCCGAATAATGATTTCCAGCGTGCAATGCGTGCGGGTTCTATTGGTGTATTCAACCACGAGGCTGCACGGCTGAGTAAAATCAATTTGGAACGCCTGGCCCATATTCCAGCGGGTGGAAATTGGACTGATATACCTGTAGAGATATTGCCAAAGGGAATGCAGCGCGCTCGGCGTTCAGACCATACGAAACGCTATGGAAAAGTAAATCCTGATGGTTTGGCCTCTACAATTTTGACCAAATGTGACCCTCATTGGGGCGCTTATTTTCATTACTGCCAAGATCGCACCTTCACAGTTCGGGAGGCTGCAAGAATTCAGACTTTTCCCGATACGTTTCATTTTACGGGGTCTCGCGTTGAGCAATACGAGCAGGTGGGGAATGCGGTTCCACCGTTGCTTGCGGCGGCCATTGGCCGCTCACTTGCCGGTGTATTAGGCAAAGAAAATAAGGGCCTGACAAGAGCATTGTAATGGCGGGGACAATATGGGAATTTTTTGGGTATCGTTCAAATGACGAATCAACTAAAGCACGAAAGGCGGCGGAAAATAAAACTTGTCCAATTATCAAAGAGACGTGCGAGAAAACTTTCAATGACGGGATAATTTCCGGTGTCTGTTCCCTTAAGCCGATAAATACAGATCCTGTTATATGTTGCCCAATCCGTCTATATTCCGATAATTATAAGATTCTACACGATATATCTTTTAAGGCCTTCGGTGAACACCTAAAGCTTATTCCCGGTCGAACAGCCATATTTTGCGCCAAAACTGAAAACAAATCGTGCGTTGCAGTTTTTGGCAAACGCTGGGGTGGAGAACTGCGCCTTCCCCAGAAATCAGGGAGTGGCGGATATTTTGTGGATTGGGTACTGGCCAAGCTGAATTCGGAAGGGAAGTTGGAAGAGTTTGTTGCCGTGGAAGTTCAAACAATTGATACTACAGGCAACTACCGGAACGGGTTCTCAGCACTCAAAGATAAGCGCAGTGTTGTAAAAACAACCGCTGGTCTGAATTGGGAGAATGTATCCAAGCGGATACTTCCCCAGTTGATCTATAAAGGGCAGGTGTTGCAACGGGAAGAAATGTGCAAGAAAGGACTGTTTTTCGTATGCCCCGAACCTGTATTCCAAAGAATCATGAAAAGGCTCGGTGGACAGGAGGGACTTATACGATACGCCCTTCAACCAGCCTCAGTTACGTTTGTTGTTTACAATCACGACCTCGCGAAAGAAGCTGATGATGGCGAACTCGTTCCATTAAAAAAGATTCTCTCCCACTCAACCACTGTATATAGAGTACAAGAAGCGTTTAACAATGTTACCCTTCCCGAAGAAAATGTTTACCGGAATGCCATTCTAAAAGCTCTTGGGAAAGAGTAAACACTGTCCCTGAAAGATAAACCCACGCATGATCGCTCCCCTGCTCAAGCAAATGGGGCACGCCTTCTGCGTGATGATTGCGCAAGGCTGATGCAACCTTGTTGTGCCGATGGCGCCCAGGCTTTCTTCACATCAGATGCGACCCATTTATTTGTGGACCCGCGGCGTATGGTTCAAGCCCGCCCGCGCCCCTTGTTCCCCGGCCATTTGGTACAAATAGAAAAGGGGCGGGTGGAGAAGGGGCGGCATGCGGACCGCCCCTTTGGGTTTTGCGGAAACGCTATTTGAAGCTTTTGGCTTTGCCCGCCATCAGCGCGTTGAACTCTTTGAGCAGGTCGATGGCGACTTCCTTGAACTTCTCATTGTCGGCGGTGAATATCCACGCGCCGTTATTGTCTTCCACTTTGCCCAGCGTATCGCTGGTGGTGGTGGATGCCAGTTCTATGTCGCTTCTCAGGTATACGGAGCCAACATCATCAGGGTAGGTGTTGCCCATCACCTTTACATAGGTGCGCGTGACGCCGAGCAGCGACGCATATATTTTTATCTGCGGGATGGCGCTGATGCTGGCGAAGTCCACCTGGGGTTTGTTGCCGAACCTGTCCGGGAGGATTTCGTTTCCCAAAAAGTCTTTGGCATTTTGTTGGCCGGTGTCGCCGACGAAGTTCACGAAATCGACGATGATCTTCGGGCGGACCACCCCCACCCCGTCGCCTCCCGCTTTTTCCCACACGGCCCCGCTCACGGCCGTGCCATCAAAATGCGGCGAGGCGGGAGATTCGGGATCCTGCGTCACGCCGTCAAAATAAATGGGCAGCCCTTCCGCCGCGACATACATCGATTTGAAGTCGGAGAAGCCGACCTGCTTTACGGTGGATTCGGTGACCTTTCCGCTGGGAAACGGCGTCAGTTTTTTGTACGGCTCCAGGGCGGTGACATCCCCCGGATTCACCACTTGGTAGCCTGCGGCGGTCAGCCGTTCCGTCAGGTCGGCCAGCGCGGCGGATGCTATCGACTCCATTACCGCCTTATCCGGATTCCCGAACGAAACGGTGGCGTTGACCGCCACGCCATGCTGACCCAAAGCCCCTTTTTTGACGACCCGGCCGCTGGAGGTGGTTCGAAATTCGACGATGAAACTGGGGATGACGACCTTCTTGATTTTTCCGAATTGCTTCCCTTTGGTATCGTCGGTCAGCGCCTCGACCGCTTTCTTGAGGGTCTTTTCATCTTTTAAAAGTTCAAGGGGAACATATTGCGGTCCTTTCGGCCCCGCCCATGCAAATGTGGATGCAACGGTTACGAGCATCAAGCAAACGAAAAATAATCCCCTCAACGGCGCTTTCATGACTGGAACTCCCCAAAAACGTTGTTATTACCCGGCAATTACGGCCCCTGTGGCCATCAAAACGACTTTTCAAAATGCCCTATTACATTACGCAATAATTTTTGAAATGCAACCCGATTTTTTAATCGATTCGAACAGCCGTTTTTTATGCGGTTGCCATATGACTGGGTAGATGGGAAAGGTATGGGCATTATAACGCAAGGCGGGATTGCGCGCTTGATGGTATCCCCGTCAGGGGCCGCGGATGCGATGCGCCGGATCCGGGGCGGCCGCTTTTGGCTTTCCGGCTGATCGTGAAGGGAGCGCCGTTAACGGTGGAAAATACCGTTCCCGCGCCGACATCGGGCGGCGGCCGCGAAAAAACAAATAAAAATTGTTTGACATTGAGGCCCAGTCTGCATAGAATCCTTTTTTCTTTTTAGAAGTCGCGCGTTTACCGCGTGATGGAGAAAAGACTTAGGAGGACCTACACTGTGCCGACGATTAACCAGCTTGTCC
Source organism: Nitrospinales bacterium (assembly GCA_023248495.1). Classification (GTDB taxonomy): domain Bacteria; phylum Nitrospinota_A; class UBA7883; order JACRGQ01; family JACRGQ01; genus JACRGQ01. The sequence goes on along the minus strand of JAHFEK010000040.1, from coordinate 3,147 downwards.
GGCAAGGACGGCAGAAACTGAACTACAAGACGAAGAGTCCCGCGCTCACGTCGTGCCCGCAGCGGCGCGGCGTCTGTACCCGCGTGTACACCGCCACGCCGAAGAAGCCGAACTCGGCGCTCCGCAAAGTGGCCCGCGTGCGGCTCACCAACAAGTACGAAGTGACGTCCTACATTCCGGGCGTCGGCCACAATCTTCAGGAACACTCCATCGTCATGATCCGCGGGGGCCGCGTAAAGGACCTTCCCGGCGTGCGCTACCATATCGTGCGCGGCACGCTGGATACCCAGGGCGTCGATGCCCGCAGGCAGTCGCGTTCGAAGTACGGCGCGAAACGGCCAAAAGCCGCCGGCGCCGCGGAAGTCAAAAAAGGCGCCAAGGGCGCCAAGAAGTAGTAAAGGGGATTTAAAGGTATGCCGCGCAGAAGAAGAGTCATTAAACGGGAAATTCTCCCGGATCCGATATACAACGATGTGCTGATTACCCGCACCGTTAACGCCATCATGATTCAAGGCAAGAAGAGCCCGGCCGAAGGGCATCTCTACGGCGCCTTGGACATCGTCAAGGAAAAAACCGGCAAGGATGCGCTGCCGATCTTCAAAAAAGCGGTGCAGAACGCCCGGCCGATGCTGGAAGTGAAGTCGCGCCGCGTTGGCGGCGCCACCTACCAGGTGCCGGTCGAAGTTGCCCCCGCGCGCCAGACCAGTTTGGCGGTTCGCTGGCTCATCAGCATGGCCCGCGCCCGCGCCGAACGCGGATTTACCAATCAGTTGGCCGCCGAGATCATGGACGCCGCCAATGGGGCGGGCGGAGCCATCAAGAAAAAAGAAGACACCCATAAGATGGCGGAGGCGAACAAGGCCTTCTCCCATTACCGCTGGTAATCAATAATCATGGCTAGAATCACCCCGCTTGACCGCTACCGCAACATAGGGATCGTCGCGCATATTGACGCGGGCAAGACGACGGTTACGGAACGGATACTGTTCTACACCGGCGTGACCCACAAGATCGGCGAAGTGCATGACGGCACCGCCACCATGGACTGGATGGAGCAGGAGCAGGAGCGCGGCATCACCATCACCTCCGCCGCCACGACCTGCTTTTGGAAAAACCACCGCGTTAACATCATCGATACCCCCGGCCACGTCGATTTTACCGTCGAAGTGGAACGCTCCCTCCGCGTCCTTGACGGCGCGGTCGGCGTGTTTTGCGCCGTCGGCGGCGTGCAGCCGCAGTCTGAAACCGTCTGGCGGCAGGGCGACAAGTACCATGTCCCGCGCATCGCGTTCGTCAACAAGATGGATCGCGTCGGCGCCGATTTTTTCAATGTCGTTCACGAGCTGAAGGACAAGCTGGGGCACACCCCGCTGGTTCTCCAGATACCGATTGGATTTGAAGAGGCGTTCACCGGTATCGTCGACCTCGTCAGGATGAAGGGGGTCATCTACACCGCCAACGACGTGCTTGGTTCCACCTTTGAAGTCGTGGAAATTCCCGCGGAACTGAAGGCCCAAGCCGAGGAATACCGCGTAAAACTGCTCGAAACCGTTTGTGAAGCGGACGATGACCTCATGGGCCGCTACCTTGAAGGGGATACCGATTTCACCGAAGCCGAGATCAAGTCCGCCATCCGCAAGGGCACCGTCGGCTTTAAGTTCGTGCCGATGATTTGCGGTTCCGCATTCAAGAATAAAGGGGTGCAGGCCCTGCTGGACGCGGTCACCGATTACCTCCCCTCGCCGATGGAAGTTAAGCCGGTCAGCGGCACCTCCATGGATGGCGATACCCCGATGCACCGCGTCGCGTCCGACGATGAACCCTTCGCCGGCCTTGCGTTTAAGATCATGACGGACCCGTTCGTCGGGCACCTGACGTTCGTGCGCGTCTATTCCGGCATTCTCGCCGCCGGCACCTACGCCTATAACTCGACGCGCGGCAGCGGCCACCGCGAGCGCATCGGCCGCCTCCTCCAGATGCACGCCAACAAACGCGAGGACATCAAAGAAGTCCGCGCCGGAGACATCTGCGCGGTGGTGGGATTGAAAAATACCCTCACCGGCGATACGCTTTGCGAGGAAGCCAACCAGATAGTTCTTGAAAGAATGGTGTTCCCCGAACCGGTCATTTCCATCGCCATCGAGCCAAAATCGAAGGCCGAGCAGGACAAGCTGGGCGTCGGTCTGGCCAAGCTGGCGCAGGAAGATCCGACCTTCCATGTGAAGGTGGATCAGGAGACCGGCCAGACCCTCATCGCCGGCATGGGCGAACTCCATCTGGAAATTCTTGTCGACCGTCTGCGGCGCGAATTCGGCGTCAACGCAAACGTGTCGAAGCCGCAGGTCGCCTACCGCGAAACCATCAAAAAGAAGGTGGAGCAGGAAGGCAAATTCGTGCGCCAGACCGGCGGCCGCGGCCAGTTCGGCCACGTCTGGATCACCGTCGAGCCGCTTGCCGCCGGCGAGCACTACAAGTTCAACAACAAGATTGTCGGCGGCGTTATCCCGAAAGAGTTCATCCCGGCCGTCGATAAGGGTATCCGCGAGGCCCTCGAAGGGGGCGTTATCGCCGGCTTCCCGATGATCGACGTTTCCGTTGATCTTATCGACGGATCGTTCCACGAAGTCGACTCGTCGGAAATGGCGTTCAAAATCGCCGGCTCGATGGCGTTCAAAGAGGCTTGCAAAAAGGCGAACCCGGTTCTGCTGGAGCCGATCATGGACGTCGAGGTGGTCGTGCCGGAACAGTACATGGGCGACGTGATAGGCAACCTGTCGTCGCGCCGCGGCAAAATCCAGGAAATGACGAACCGCGGGAATGCCCGCATCGTCCGCGCCGAAGTGCCGCTGGCCGAAATGTTCGGTTATTCCACCGATGTGCGCTCGATGTCGCAGGGCCGCGCGACCTACACGATGCAGTTCAAGAAATATTCGGAAGTGCCCAAGCAGGTGAGCGAAGAAATCATCGCCAAGCACGCCGGGACGGAAAAAGCGAACGCGTAAAGGCTTTCCAGGAGGAGCAGTAAACAATGGCGAAAGAGAAGTTTGAGCGTACAAAGCCGCACGTTAACGTCGGCACGATCGGCCATGTCGACCATGGCAAAACCACGTTGACGGCGTCGATCACTGAAGTGCTGTCGAAGAAGGG
>JAHFEK010000039.1 GCA_023248495.1 Nitrospinales bacterium | reverse complement strand
AATATGCTCATCCAAACTTTCGGATCGTTGAAAGCGGCGAAAAACGCCACCGTGGAAGAGATACGCAAAGCCCTCTCCATCAGCGAACCCCTCGCCCGCCGCATCCACGAAAAGCTGTAACGCCCCTTCCCTCCCCCCGTTGCCGTCCCCGCCCCCGCCTTCGCGGGGATAAACTCCCGCGGGAGTCCAGCATCCTCCCAGCCTGTCCCGCGAATGCGGGGGTTGGAAATGCCATATTTAACGAAATAGGTTTTTTTAGGCGGAACCGGTATAATTTACCAATATTTTTTGCGGAGGGTGAGACATGGCAACGGTGGGTACCCAATTTATTGGGTACATCATGCCGCAAGGCATGACCCTCTCTTGGCGCTTCGCGCCAAGGTACACAATAAATTGTGTACCGACCAAACGTTTGATGCGTTTTCTCTTCGGGCTTGCGCTGCTCTTCATCCCCGCGCTTAATGCCGAGGCGCTGGAGGCTTTTACCCCATCGGAAACGATGAACGGCGCCTTCATCGGCAAATACGTCGAGCACTACGCCGACCCCACAAAACAACTCACGCTGGCTGACATCCGCAAGGATTCATATGAATCGCAATTCGTCCCCGTCAACCGCGATACGCTTGATTTCGGCATGTCGGATGCCGCGCACTGGATTCACCTGACGGTCAATAATCCGGGCAGCGGCGATATGGATTGGATCATGCAAGCGGAACATTCCCTTCTCAATCACATCGAGGTATATGAAGTACGTTATAACGGCGAGGTAACGTTTCACGAAGGGGGCACCCAGATCCCGTTTAATAAGCGGGATATCGCCTACCGCAAAAACGCCTTCTCGATGATAACGCCGCCGGGGGTCAGTGGAATTTACATAAAAGTCTGGCCAAAATACAGGGCGGTCGCCAACTGCTCGCTCACCGTATGGGGAAACAACAAATTTTTAGAAAAGAATAGCATCGACACCCTTTTGCTCGGCCTCTACTACGGCGCCTTGCTGGCAATGTGCCTGTATAACCTGTTCATCTTTTTCTCGGTGCGGGACACCGTATATCTAACTTATGTCGCGTATATTGCGGTTGCCGGCCTTTCTTACTTCGCCATGAACGGCTTGGCCTTTCAGTATTTGTGGCCCGGGTCTATTTATATGGGAATGCATGGCCCGCTTGGATTTGGCATATTTTCTTTTGCGTTGGCGATTTTTTTCAGCCGCACCTTCCTGAATACGAAAGCGCTGACCCCCTCGCTGGATAAAATTCTTCTGGCTATCGCGCTATTTTGCGTGTTTGACGGAGTTTTGACTTTGGTTGAGGCAAAAAGTTATCCCTATTCCATCAGCATGGGGTATTTTTCCACGTTGATTTTTCCCCCTTTGCTTCTGTATGCCGGCATTCGTTGCATGATGGCGGGAGTTCGCCAAGCCCGTTTTTATATTGTGGCATGGACGCTGTACCTGGCGGGAACGATGCTTTATTTTTTAAAGGATTTTGGGGTTCTTCCCTATTCGTTTGTGACCGCGTATTCAATCCAGATCGGCACATTGGCCGATGTAATCCTGCTATCCTTCGCGCTTGCCGACCGGATAAAAATACTGCGCGGGGAAAAAGAGGCGGCGCAAAGCCGGATGATCGCGCAGGAACAACGCGCCTTGAAAATCGCGGAAGATGCCCGCGGCAACCTCGAAAAAGAGGTTGCCGAACGCACCGCCCAACTGGCGGAAAGCGAGACCCGTTTCCGCCGGTTTTCGGATGCCACATTCGAAGGGATCGTGATACATGACAACGGAATCATTATCGACCTCAACGAAGAGGCGGCGAGGATGATGGGGTATGAACCCGCCGAGTTGATCGGGAAAAACGGCCTGGAACTTCTGTTTCCATCGAAATACGGCAAAATTTTGGAAGAGCATTTCAGGAACGGAACGGAAGACGCTTTTGAAGCGGCCGGCATAAGGAAAGACGGCTCGCCGATACACCTTGAACTGCGCGGCAGGACAGTCGCCTACCAGGGAAGGGATGTCCTTATAAGCGCCGTCAGGGACATCACCGAACGGAAAAAGGCGGAAAAGGAAAAGCAGGAAGCCCTTGACCGGCTTGAGAAAATAGCCAGCCGGGTACCGGGGATCGTCTACCAGTTCCGGCTGCGACCCGACGGCAGCTCATGCGTTCCTTATGCCAGTGACGCCGCCCGGGAAATTTACCGGCTCGACCCGGATGAAATGCGCTCTGATGCTTCAAAAACGTTTGCCCGTGTGCATCCCGAGGACTTGGATGGCTATTTGGCCTCCATCCTGGCCTCGGCGCGGGATATGACACCGTGGAAGCGGGAATATCGGCTGAAATTTGACAATGAACCGGACGTGTGGCTTTTCGGAAACGCGATCCCCCAGCGGGAGGCGGACGGTTCAACGCTTTGGCATGGGTTTGTCACCGATATCACCGAGAACAAACGGGCGGAGCTTGAACTGCGCCAGGCAAAAGAACAGGCCGAAAATGCCACGCGCCTCAAGGACAAGTTCGTTTCGCTGGTCACGCACGACCTGAAGTCGCCGTTGGGAAGTCTCGCCATAGGTTTGGAAACGCTAAGCAATGACGATGACCTCGCCCCGGGTGCCCGGCAATTCGTCGGCAAGATGGCCGCCCACAGCCGCGAACTGCTCAACATGACCGAACGGCTGCTCGATATCTCGCGCTTGCAGACAGGCCGGATAATTCCCCAAAAACGGTTCATCAACTGCCGCCATTTCGCCGCCGCGCAAATCGGGCTTTATCAGACGATGGCATCACAAAAGGAAATCGCCATCGTAAACAACCTTCCCGGCGCGATGAAGATATACGCCGACCCCGACCTTTTCGGCGAATGCGTAAAGAATGTGCTGTCGAACGCCCTCAAATTCTGCGGTAAAGGCGACACGGTAACCTTCTTCAATCCGCCGGACATGCCATCCACCATCGCGGTGAAGGATAACGGCCCCGGCATAGACCCCAAAATAATGCCGTCGCTTTTCAAGGCTGAGATGAAAACACGCAACTTCGGCACGGCGGGCGAAAAGGGAACGGGAATCGGCCTGCCACACGCCCAGGAAATCATGATAGCCCACGATGGAACTATCGCGGTGGAATCCGAACCCGGCAAGGGGAGTGTGCTTTTCCTAGTGCTTCCCCACACTTTCAATGCCACGGTGTTGGTGGTGGACGATCAGGAAGTTGTCCGCGCGGCCATCAGGGAACATTGCGCCGATATTTTCCCCGGCATCCTGGAAGCGGGCAACGGCGCGGAAGCGCTGGAAATCATTAAAAACGTCACCCCCCACTTGATAATCACGGATATCAATATGCCCATGATGAACGGCCTGGAATTCATACAGCAGATGAGGAGCGGCAGTCTGGCGCGCCGCGTGCCGATCATCGCCATGACTTCCGATGAATCCCTGCCTACGCCGAACGGTATGGATATCCGCTCGTACTGTCTCCACATCGGCGCGGACGATTTCGTCAACAAGCCGGTGGCCGCGAATGATCTGGTGCCGCGCATCACCCGCCTGATTTCCTCACTCCCGGAAACAAAATAACCAACCCGGCGACAGCGCGGCATCTAATGGTAGAATCAGCGAATGATCCAGGGGAAATCGCATTGAAGGTCATTGACGCGCACGTACACCTCATCACCCGCGCAATGGTGGATGACGCCGCGCACCGATTCGGTGCGCTCTACCCTTTAGCGCGCGACGCTGTGGCAAAACGGGCCGAGCGGCTTTTCGGAAAAGAATTTCTGGGCTGGCTGGGCGGGGTGACGCTGGAAGAGCAAGCCCGCGAGTGGCTGAAAGCGATGGACGCAAACAACGTGGAGCGGGCGATATTCTTCCCAATCTCCGGGCAATTGGAAAACATACGCGATTTCGTGGCGCTGGCGCCGGACCGCTTTGCGGGTTACGCATTCCTGAACGATCCCGCCGCCGCGGATGCCGCCGGGCGGTTGCGCCGCGCGGTGACCGATTACGGCCTTGTCGGCCTGAAACTCTACCCTTCCCTGCAACTCTTCAACTGCTGCGACGAGCGCCTCTTCCCGCTCTACGCCGAGGCGCAATCGCTCGGCATTCCCATCACCTTCCATTTCGGCATCACCCACGCGCCGGTGGCGGACTACCGCTACACCAATCCGCTCGACCTGCAACTGCCGCTTAACCTCTTTCCCGATCTTAACGTCATCATCGCCCACTTCGGCGCCGGCTTTTTCCGCGAGGTCTGCCTGCTCGGCTTCCACAACAAAAACATCCATCTCGATACCAGCGGCACCAACAACTGGCGCGATTACACCCCCGAACGTCCGCCGTTAAATGAAATCTTCAAACGCGCGGTGGAAATCTACTCGGCGGAGCGGGTCGTCTTCGGCACCGATACGGTGATACGGCCGGGAGCCGGGTACCGCTCGGCGATCAAAGAGGAACAGAGCGGCATCGTGGACGGTTTGAATATTTCATTTGGGGAAAAAGAACTGATCCTGCGCGGCAACGCGCAACGGCTTTTCTTCGGAAAGGGATGACGGAATTAATTTCGACCGAGAGGCGTAAAAACGCCTAGCGTTTTTTCTTTGAAGGCTTTTTCGCGGCGGTCTTTTTCTTCGCGGGCTTTGACGCGGATTTCTTTTTTGCGGGTTTTGCGGGTTTTGCGGGTTTTGAAGCTTTTGGCTTCCTTGAAGAATTTGAAACAACTTTTTTCGCCGGTTTCGCGGGGGCTTTTTTGGCCTTCTTTTTTTCCGGTTTCGCCGGCTTGAAGACAAAACTCGTTATGTCCACCCCCGGCGTAAGGCATTTTATCTTCCAGTTGCCGAATGAAGGATAGAGCTTCGTAAGCTGATACAGAACCTTGGCATTATCCAAAGTGGTATCCAATAAAAGTTTGTACAACTCGTTGAAATCGCTTTTAATCGGCAACAACTTCGCTTCGCGAAGATCGCTATTGAAATCATCAAGGACAAATCCGGAATAGCGCGAGTAAAGAACGAATTCGGAGGCATGATCCCTGATCTCCGCTTTAGAGAAGCGCGGATTGGCAAGCTCAAGTTTTACAATCTTTTTACTCATGGGGAATGAGAGAGAGTTTAACATAGGGGCCACAGCGGCTGCAAACAATAAATTACCGTATTTAAAAATAGTTAAAAAAAAGGCCGATGACAAATCATCGGCCCTTATAGAGATAACAATATATTGTATTGTTTTTAAGCTACTTACCGCCTTTGCGTCCTAAAACGGTATCCACAAAGTATTCCAAGGCTTCAATATCCTTGTCAGTTTTCTTGGCATAGACATCCCGTATCTTGGCCATAGTATCGGAAAGGCGAAGGTTGCGGGCGCCATACTGTGGGGATTTTTCCGTAACCATTGGAAGATTTTCTATCTTTTCAAAAGCAACGCTCTTTCCGGTCAGCAACCAATCCAGCGAACAGCCGGCATACCGTTGAATCTTAAGAAGATTTTCATAGGTCGGTATTTTCCCCTTTTGCCAGTAGTATTGGAATAGTCCCTTCTCAATACCTACTTTTTTCGACCAGGAGTACGGTCGATCGCTTTTCATTAGTATCTTCAATCGATCTTTGAACGTTTGTGCCATATTATAAATCCCCACAAAAAAGTTCTAAAATGCAGCCTGCCTCGGTTCCTACTTAACCTTAGTGGCACAATAATAAATGATATTTTGCAAACGTGCAATAAGAAATATTTTTCCATTCAGTCCCTACATCCACATTTTCATATACATCATTGTTTAAACATGCATTACCGGTGCTAATTATTTAGAACGCTTAATAATATAAATATATTGCGGGATGTATTTTATCTAATATTTCAAAGCTAGAATCATTCTAGGAATACTACTTTTGGGGGATGACCTTGTTTCAAGAAATATTTCTCGTTCAGGCGGGTGTTTTTAGAATAACCTTTACCATTATGAAAGAATTTGAGCTGATAAAATACATACGAAAGACTTTCGAAAAAAATAATAGGCACAACGGCCTGCTGGTTCCCATTGGTGATGACTGCTCGGTGATTCTCCCGCCAAAAGGAATGGCCCAAGCAACTACTATCGATTCCCTCGTCGAAGGAAACCATTTTTCCAGCAAATATTTCACGCCACGCGAAATAGGCCGCAAAGCGTTGCGGGTCAATCTTTCCGATCTCGCCTCTATGGGCGCCCGGCCTCCATATTATGCATGGTTGGTATTCGCGCTTCCCCCCTCTTTCCCCGACGCCGCCATCAAGGGGATACTTGCCGGTGTAAAAGAAGATTGTGAACGGTACGGGATAATTCTCGCTGGCGGCAACATAACCGGCTCGGCGGAATTCCAAATTCACCTCGCCTTATCCGGCTGGGTACAACCACGCAAAATGCTTACCCGTGGCGGTGCGCAGGCGGGAGACCGCATTTTCGTCACCGGCACTATAGGAGCCTCAACCCTCGCCTACCAACAGTTTAAAGCGGGCCAAAGTCCCTATCGTTGGCTGCTGAAACGCTGGGCCAACCCGGAGCCAAAACTTGAGATAGGAAGATTCCTTGCAGAAAACCGAATAGCCACAGCCTGCATCGACGTAAGTGATGGCATCTTTCAAGATCTCGGGCATATTATCAAAGATTCCGGTACCGGGGCCGAACTGTATTGGGAAAAACTTCCCATCTTCCCCCGTCTCAAAAAACTTAAACCTACTCCGCAAATGATCGGTTTTGGCGAAGATTACGAACTGCTCTTTACTGTAAACCCCCGAAACATTAAAAAACTGAAACCACTTGCCGATCAGATTACAGAGATAGGACATATAACAAAAAGTGGATTTAGAGTTTATGGAGCAGATGGTGAAGAAATTAATGCAACAAATGTAGGTTTCAGTCATTTAGCGTAAACGTATGTGTTTATATTACATGCCATTACCACTATATATGGCTATTTACGGTCACACCACCCCAACATATTGATTTGGCACTTTACTTATATCTCCTATCCAGCTAGAATATTTTTTCAAGTCCGATATAAATAGGGGGGTGCTGCCAAAATGTACTTTAAGAGCTTGGAAGTCTCCGGTTTCAAATCCTTTGTTGACCACACGAAAATTACGTTCGGTGAAGGACTTACCGGTATTGTCGGCCCGAATGGTTGCGGCAAAAGCAACATCTCCGATGCCATACGATGGGTTTTAGGTGAACAGCGGCCCAAAATGCTCCGGGGCGCTTCAATGCAGGATTTCATTTTTAGCGGTTCCTCCGGGCGCAAGCCATCCGGCATGGCGGAGGTTTCCATCACCATCGCCGAAATCCAGGGGTTGATAAAAAAACCGGAATTGGCGGAATTCGATGAAGTCACCGTTACTCGCCGCCTCTACCGTAGCGGCGAATCCGAATACCTCATCAACCGTACCCCTTGCCGCCTGAAAGATGTGGTGGATCTTTTCCTTGATACGGGCATCTCCACCCGCGCCTTTTCCATCATAGAACAGGATCAAGTGCAGCGGATCGTCACCAGCAAGCCGGAAGACCGCCGTTTCATAATTGAGGAAGCGGCGGGCATCATGAAATACAAACATCAGCGGCAAGACGCGCTCAATAAAATGCAAAACGCGGCGGCCAACCTGTCACGCGTATCCGACATCATCAACGAGCTTGAACGGCAACGCAATTCCCTCAAACGCCAGGCAAATAAAGCGGAACGCTACAAGGCGGCCCGCGGCGAAGCCAACACGCTAATGCTGGCCACCAGCGCCGATGAATGGCGCAACCTCAATGCGGCTGAAACTTCGTTGACGGGTGAAATCAGCCGCTTGGAAGAAGCGCGCGCCTCACTGGATACCGATACCGCCACCCGGCGCAACAATCAAGCCACCTTGCAAAACACCATTAACGAGTTGGCCGATAACATTGCCCGGTTAAAGGAATCGGAATACCAGACCGGAAGCGCCATCGAGCGCAACCAAAGCAAGATAACGGTTTTAACCAATCAAATGGACGAAGCGGGCCGCACCGTGGAGCGCCTCGGCGGCGAAGCAATGGATATTGACCGCCGGCTCGAATCCCTGCAGGTTGAATTGCGCGAGAAAGCGGAAGCGCTTGGCGTAATCGAAACCCAAGTCGGGCAAAAAAATGAAGAAATGAACCGCAAGCGGCAGGATCTCGCTGCCGTGCAGAAGGAGATCGCCGCCATCGCGCAGGAAATTTCCTTGTCCGAGCGCGAATCCGCAAGCTCCGCGGGACGGCTCTCGCAAGCTGGTTCGGCGCTCGCCTCGCACCGTACCCGTGTGGAGATGCAGGAAAAACGTGTCGCCCATATTGAAAAGGAACGCACCGAAGCCGAAGCCGCGCGCGTCGGCAGTCTTTCGCAACGAGATGAAAAATTCAGCCAGTTGGCTGGCCGCGAAGAGCGCTTTTCTTCGCTGCAAGCCGAACTTGCCCGCCTAACCGAACAAAAAAATCACCTTGGCCAACAACGTAAAGAAAAAGAAGCGGCGGTTAACGACGCAAAAACCCGCCTCACCCAATTCAAGGCGCGGCGCGAATCGCTCCGTGAAATCGACGAAAAGAACGAAGGTTTCCAGGAAGGTATCCGCAACCTGCTCAAATTGAAGTCGGAAAATAACCCCGTGGCATCGCGCCTCAAAGGTTCATTAGCCGACCGGATAAAGGCGGATACCCGTATCGAAGCGGCGCTTGAAACCGTCTTGGGGGAAAAGCTCCAGGCGCTTATCACCGCGGAACCCTCCGAAGCGATGGCGGCCATCAAGCTGCTGCGCGAAGGAAAATTGGGACGTGGAACCTTCCTGCCCCTCGCCGAGGGCCGTAACGGAACTTCCGCCCCGTCCCTCGAGGGGCATGACGGCGTGATCGGTTATGCCGCGGATTTGGTGAAAACCGACGAAGAGCTCAAACCATTGGTGCACCGGTTGCTGCATGAAGTGGTCTTCGTGGAAAATATTGAGGCGGCTATGCGTCTGCACAAAGCGCTCGGCGTCACTTGCGTCACCTTGCTGGGCGATGTGGTTGATCAAAGCGGTTTGATATCCGGCGGCTCCATCGGTTCCATCACGGGAGGCATCCTCGAACGAAAGCGAACCATTGAGGAGCTGGGCGTCACCATCAGCGAAAATGAAATCGCCCTCGCCAATCTGAACGATGCAATGGAACAGACGCTCACGCTGCTTGCCCGCGTGGAACAGGCCGCGAGTGAAAATGCCAAAGCGCTTATGGAGGAGGAACTGCGCCTTGTCCATGAACGCAAGGACATAGAAGGATTGGATAATGAATTGAAGCGGCAGCAACAACGGCTTGAGACCATGCGCGCGGAGACGGAATCACTTGCGCTGGAAAAAGAAAGCCTGGTTCGCGAGATTGTAAAACAGGAAGCCGTTATCGCTGAAATCAACCGCGTGAAGGCGGAACTTGATCGGGAAATTGAAACGGGCCGGGAACGTCAAAACGAGGCGCGCCAGCGCTTAACCAGCATCCAACAAGATGTTTCCGAAACCGAAGTGGCGCTTACCTCCCTGCGCGGGGAACAGAATATGGCGCAAGCCGACAAAACGCGCCTTGAAAATTCCATGAAAGAATCCCATAACCGCATCGGCGCCGTTCGCACCGAAATTGAAGCGGCGAACCGGCGAAAAAAAGAGCTGGAAGATTCCATCGCCGGCCTGAAAGAGGAAATCCACGAAAACCTCGACCGGCGTCACGCGCTCGCCGGCCAGTTGCAAAAAATGGGCGGGGAGCACGAAACCATGCGCGGTGAATTGGAGAAGTTGGACGAAGAGGTGCGCAATCACTCGGCAACGCTGGAGCAGGCGCGCGAATCGTTGGGCGAAGCAAAATTGCGCCACAGCGAAACCGTTCTTCGAATGCGGACGCTGGCCGACCGGGCCATTGAATACGGCCTCACCATGGAAGAAATCGCGGCATTTGATACCGCTGAGATGAATATTGAAGAAAGCCAGGCGCGCTTACTGGAACTCCGTGAGCAAATCGCCAAAATAGGCGATGTGAACCTGGAAGCCATCGAAGATTACCGCCAAGTTGATGAGCGGGTCACCTTCCTCACCACACAGCGCGATGATTTGTTGAAATCCATCGATGGCCTCCAAAAAGTGATCGACAAAATCAATCACACCACCAAACAGCTTTTTGAGGATACCTTTGTGCAGGTGCGGGATAACTTCAAGGAAATATTCGTCCGACTGTTCAACGGCGGCGAAGCCGATATGGTGCTGACCGACGAAAGCAATTCGTTGGAAAGCGGCATTGAGATTATCGCCCGGCCTCCCGGCAAGAAACGCCAACCGCTCACCTTATTATCGATGGGAGAAAAATCGATGACCGCCGTCGCCGTTCTTTTCTCGGTATTCAAGGTGAAGCCTTCGCCCTTTTGCCTCCTTGATGAAGTTGACGCCCCGTTGGACGATGCCAATATCGGTCGCTTCAAAGGAGTGCTGCGGGAATTCGCCGACCGGACGCAGTTTCTCGTTATTACCCATAACCAAAAGACGATGGCCTTCGCCGACCGGCTTTACGGCATCACCATGCAGGAACCGGGCGTATCTAAGATACTTTCCGTTGACTTGGTTGATACCGAAGACTCCAGCCGCGACCGGCTGCAACTGGTTCACGCCTAGACATTCATGTTTTTCCGGTTCGACCGCCTCTATCCGGGCGGTCGAACCGGCGATCTGTGCTCTGCTGAAGGAGCTGGCCTGCCGCATGAAAACTTCGCCTCTCGCGGCCACACCGCTTTACGCCCAAACCGTCAATTTACTTTTTTTGCCCGTAATGCTCCATCTGCATGAAAAAGGAAATCCGTCAAGCATCCCGGCGATAATATAAAAAATAAAATTTCCCGTCACACGTTGACATTAAAAAGATTTTTGCTACCATTACATGCATACTCAGGAGTGAGTTTGGGGAGTTGGCGTAACTGTTCCGTAATTTCGTTTGCCGCGGGTGTTTTCTTTTATGACGACTACAATTGACGATGTCCTTAACCGGACACTTAAAGAACATTTATCAAAAATGCGCTCTGTGCCCAACGGCCAGCTACACGGCATGATAATGGGCGCGGTGGAAAAATCGTTGCTCAAAATGGTAATCAGCGAAACCGAAGGCAATCAGTCGGACGCTTCGCGCATCCTTGGCATCAACCGAAACACCCTGCGCAAAAAAATCAAAGAGTATCGGCTGGAAGTATGAAGGGCATGGAAGAAGGCGTTTTGGCCTTTCCCCTGTTCATGCACAATAATCTCACGCGCTACATGGTGCTGGCGCTTTTTTTCCTGTTGGTCTGACCTCCGGCGATTTATACAGAGGACATATGGTTTTGCTTGAGTTCAGCATGACTCCACTCGACAAAGGCGAAAGTGTCAGCGAGTACGTTGCCCGCTCAATCGATATCATCGACAAAAGCGGTCTCCCCTACCGGCTCAATCCGATGGGAACGGTCATCGAAGGGGAATTCGAAGAGGTTATGGGAATCGTTAGGCAATGTTATGAGCGAATGTCGCAAGACTGCGGCCGCATCTCCACCGTCATTAAAATCGATTACCGTAAAGGGAAATCGGGGCGGCTTGACTCCAAGATAGAGAGCGTGAAAAAACGTCTTGGCCGCGACATTAAAAGTTGACGCCGCGATTTACGGTTAAAGGTCAACTTTAAAGCCGAGGTCCACCCGGCTGGCCTGCTGACCGCCGCGGATGCCCCAGTTATCAAGCGGCTGTTCGTTCAGAATGATGAACACATCCGCCGGTGAAATTCCGACATGGGAAAGACGTTTGGTAATCCCCGAAAATAGGGCCTGCTTTACATCTTTTGAGCGCCCGCTGAACATCATTATCTCAATCAGCGTATAGTTATTCGTTTTACCAGGCGGAACGATAAAATCCTCCGCCGTATATTCATGCAGAATCTGTGTTCGGTCATGAACCGGTATTTTCAGCGTTTCTTTCAGCGCGTGATGTAATTGATCAAGCAATTCACGTTTCTGATCGGCGGTACGCCCCTTGATAAGACTAATGTGAATGACCGGCATTTAGAATGGGCGATTAAGGGCAATCAAGTTGAGAAATTCGGAGCGCGTGCGGTTGTCCGACCGGAAGGTGCCAAGCATCGCGGAGGTGACAGCATAATTGTTCTCCTTCTGCACCCCTCTCATGCACATACAAAGGTGCCGGGCTTCCATTACAACACCCACCCCCTGCGGTTTCACATGGTTGCGAATGGTTTCGGCAATTTGAGTGGTGAGCCGCTCCTGTACCTGCAAGCGGCGGGAAAACGCTTCCACAAGCCGGGGAAGTTTTGAAAGGCCGATGATTTTTCCGTCCGGGATATAGGCGATGTGCACCTTGCCGAAGAACGGGAGCAGATGGTGCTCGCACATGCTGTAGAATTCAATATCCTTAACCAGCACCATTTCATTGTAAGTTTCGTCGAAGAGCGCCTCGTTGATGAGCGCCTCAATATCGATGCTGTAGCCGGAGGTGAGAAACTTTAGTGACTTCTCAACTCGTTTCGGAGTGTCACGCAATCCTTGGCGGCCGGGATCTTCTCCGATAGCGCGCAGAATTTCTCTAACGGCGTTTTCCAATACGGCATTCCTCAGCGGTAAGTTGTCAGCGGTGGGGATGGCGGGCAATTGGTCAGGTGTTTACCGCAGCCTTAAAATATTTGCCCGCTTTGAAGCGTACGACTTTGCGGGCTGTAATGCTTGCCTCTTCCCCGGTTTTGGGATTGCGGCCAATCCGTTCCCGTTTTTGACGAACCTGAAATGAACCGAAGCGCCGCAGGATGACGCTATCGCCACTCCCGAGGGTTTCCTTGACAAGCGATATGATCGTTTCGACGGCAAGTTCGGCTTCCGGCTTTTGCAATCCCGCCTGTTCCGAAATCTTATTTACGATATCGATCTTTGTCATGCCATCTCCCTAATTTATAAACGATTACCGAAATATATAACACACTTCACGTCGGCGCACAAATTCAAATCCGCCGCCTGCCACGGCAGAATGCCTGAGCCATGGCACGCGCCTCGGCATCCGCTTCTAAAACCGGGCCCAAGGTTGAAGTGCGCAAGTCCGGCATATTGTCCATGGTTTTTTCTATGATGCGGGCAATATCGATATAACGAATCTTCCCCCCTAAAAATTCTTCCACCGCGACTTCGTTCGCGGCGTTCAGGGCGGCGGGAACCACTCCTTCCCGGCGGATGGCCTCGTAGGCAAGCCGCAGGCAAGGAAAACGTTTTGTGTCGGGCGGAAAAAAATCAAACCGGCCTACATCGGTGAGGGACAGCGAGGCCAAAGCGGGCGCGGGCCAACGATCCGGATAGGAAAGCGCGTAAGCGATTGGAACGCGCATGTCGGGCAAACCGAGTTGCGCGATAATGGAGGTGTCGGTAAACTCAACCATTGAGTGGATGATGCTCTGGGGATGAATCACCACCTCTATCCGATTGGCCGGCATATCATAAAGCCAACGGGCCTCGATCACCTCCAGTCCCTTGTTCATCATGGTGGAACTGTCAATAGTGATCTTTCGCCCCATCTTCCATCGAGGATGTTTGAGCGCCCGGGCAACGGTCACTTTTTTCAGATCCGCCATGGTCGATTGCAGAAACGGCCCGCCGGACGCGGTGAGAATTAATTTGTTTACGCGCTCGCGCGGCTCGCCGTTGAGGCATTGCCAGATGGCCGAATGTTCACTGTCTATGGGAAGTATTTGTGCGCCATACTTGCGCGCGGCGGCCATCATTATCTTACCCGCCATTACCAGCGGTTCCTTATTAGCGAGCGCCACCCGTGTCCCCTGCTTTATGGCGGTCATCGCGGGCATAAGCCCCGCCGCGCCGACAATGGCGGATACGACCACATCCGGTTTAAGCGATTCCACCAATTCCGTGGCGGCATGCGGACCGGCAAAAAGCCGCGTGCCCGGATGCACCGCCGCTCTTAACTCTTTCCATGCCACCTCATGGGCAATGGCCGCCTTTTTCGGTTTAAATTCCTTGATCTGGGCCGCAAGCTCCCGCACGTTGCTCTGCGCGGCGAGACCCACCACTTCGAGTTTGTCAGGATTGGCACGCACGACATCAAGACAGTTCTTTCCAATCGAACCGGTGGAACCAAGGATGAGTATTCTTCGTCTCACGATACGTAACCGGCCAGCGCAAGGAAAATGTAGTACGCCGGCACGGTGAGCATCAAAGCATCCGCGCGGTCGAGCAGGCCGCCGTGTCCTGGCAGGATGGAGCCGGAATCTTTCACCCCGAAATGACGCTTGATCTGCGATTCAGATAAATCTCCAACAGGACCGATAATACCGCCCATAACACCGGCTCCAACAACGAGCAGCCAGCCTGATTGCGGAAAAAATATAACATTGCACAAGCCGGCCAATGCTATAGCCGACACAATGCCGCCGGCCAGGCCTTCCAATGTTTTTCCCGGGGAAATGGCGGGAGCCAGCTTGGTTTTGCCGAAGGCTCGTCCGATATAATACGCACCGATATCAGCGCCCCAAGTGGCGGAACAAATTAATAAGAATTGCTGCGAACCGTTTTCCTCAATCCGGATCAACAGAGGGGCGCTGAACGCAAGCCCGACATAGATAACACCGAACATTGTATACACGGTCGAATCAAGGCCGTTAACAGCCTCTTCCAATGCAGTAAAGAGTAGCATCGCGAGAATAAGGACCAAAACCATATACGCAACATAGTGTGAGCTGATAAACGCAAGCGGAATCAAAAGCGCGGCGATGAGGCCGCGAATCCGGTGGACGGTGATCCCTTTATGCAACGCCATCCGCGCATACTCGAGAAAGCAGATGGCCGCGGCGATTTCAATCATAGCGATAAAGATGGCCATTGACGCCGAAAGGGTTATATAGATGAATAGCGCGGCAAGGATCGAAGCGGTGATAATCCGTGTCATATCATTTCCTTTTCGCGGCCATCAGGCCGTAGATCCGCCAGAAAGCGGGCTTAACTGCTCTCCGGAAAGACCGAAACGGCGCTCCCTCTTTTGGAAGTCCAGCACTGCCTGCAGAAAATCCGTCCCCTGGAAATCAGGCCACAGAATATCCGTGAACCATAACTCGGCATACGCGATCTGCCATAAAAGAAAGTTGCTGATCCGCTTCTCGCCGCTGGTACGCAACAGGAGATCCACCTCCGGCAACCCGGCGGTGTCTAAATGATTGCTTATTGTTTCCTGTCCAATCACCTCCGGATCGAGCAAGCCGTGTTTCACTTTTCGGCCAATCGCTTTTACCGCGTCCTCCAACTCCGCCCTGCCGCCGTAGCTAAGGGCCAAGGTAAGCACGGTACCAGTGTTATTTTTTGTCGATTCCTTAACTTGATTTATACAGTCAATCGCGGCGGGGGGAAGCTCGGCAATCCGGCCAATGGTGTTGAAGCGGATGTTGTTTTTCACCATCCGCATCATTTCCTTCATAAGAAATTCCCTGAGTATGTCCATAAGCGCCGACACCTCATTGGGGGGGCGCTTCCAATTTTCCGTGCTAAATGAATAAAGCGTGAGAGCCGGAAGGTTGATTTCGGAAGCCAGCGAAACAATGCGGTCGACGGTGGCGACACCGGCGCGATGACCAAAAATACGGGGCATCATCCGCCGTTTTGCCCAGCGGCCATTGCCATCCATCACGATGGCGATATGTCGCGGCAAGCGGGCGTGATCGATCAAATCCCAAATCGCGGCTTCCGCCGGGGTCACTGGTCAATTCTCCATTACTTCTTTTTCTTTATTATGCACGATGGAGTCGACCTTCGTCACAAATTCGTCGGTGATCTTCTGGATGCGCGTTTCTATTTTTTTTTCTTCATCTTCGGACAACTCTTTGTTTTTCAGTTTAGTCTTCACTTTATCCATCGCGTCGCGTCGGATATTGCGAATGGCCACCTTGTTCTCCTCGCCGATTTTCTTCACCATCTTCACCAATTCCTTTCGGCGCTCTTCGGTGGGCGGCGGCATATTCAGCCGAATCACCTTACCGTCATTCTGCGGCGTAAGGCCGAGATCGGACGTCTTAATGGCCTTTTCAATGGCTGGCATCGCGGAAACATCCCATGGCTGAATTACGATGACACGCGGTTCGGGCGTGCTAACGGTCGCCATCTGCTTAATGGGCGTCTGGGTTCCATAGTAGTCCACATGGATGGTGTCCAAGAGACCGGCTGACGCCCGACCGGTACGGATGCCCGCCATTTCCTTTTGCAAAAGCAAAATGGTGGTTTCCATCTTCTGTTTGCCTTCCTGCTCGATAGTGGCTCCCATAATCAATTTCCCCTTACAATCGTGCCAATAGATTCGCCGCAGACCACTCTTTTGATATTACCTTTTTCAAACAAATTGAAAACAATGATAGGCAGTTGGTTATCCATGCAAAGCGATATCGCCGCGGCATCCATCACATTAATGCCATTTTTCAGCACGTCGATAAACTTAAGCTCGGTATACTTACGCGCCGTTTTATCTTTCATCGGGTCGGCGGTATACACACCATCCACTTTTGTGGCCTTAAGAATCACCTCCGCGCCAATCTCCATCGCCCGTAGCGACGCGGTGGTGTCGGTAGTGAAATACGGATTGCCGGTACCACCCGAAAAAATCAGCACACGTTTTTTTTCCAAATGCCGCATCGCCCGGCGGCGGACAAACGGCTCGGCCACCTGCGACATGGTAATAGATGTCTGCATCCGGGTTTCCGCACCCAGTTGCTCGAGGGCGCTTTGCAGGGCCAAGCCGTTAATAACAGTGGCGAGCATCCCCATGTAGTCGGCGGTGGTACGATCAATACCCGCCGCCGACGCAAGGGAACCGCGCAGAATGTTACCGCCACCGATGACGACGGCGATCTCCACTCCCATATCCTGAACCTCTTTTATCTCCTTGGCGATTTCCCGTACCGCATCGTAAAGAACGCCCTCTCTCTGGGCTCCGGCCATCGACTCGCCGGTCAGCTTGAGCAAAATTCTTTTGTATTTTAGCTGGCCCATCGGAGGCTCAAGCTTCCCCAAGCTGATAGCGTACAAAACGGCGAATAACAATATTTTCGCCAATCTCGCTGATTTTCGCCTTTACGAGATCCTCAATGGTGATATCGGGATTTTTTACGAATTTTTGTTTAACGAGGCAATTATCCTCATAAAACTTGGAAATGCGGCCTTCCACAATTTTGGCGATCACCGCTTCCGGCTTACCGGATTCTTTTGCCTGCTCGGCCAGTATCGCCCGCTCTTTGTCCGCAACGGACGCCGGAACATCATCGGAACTCACATATGCGGGGCTCACCGCGGCGATATGCATGGCGATGTCTTTCACCATATCAAGAAATTTTTCGTTACGGGCCACGAAATCGGTTTCACAGTTCACTTCCAGCATGACGCCGATTTTTCCAGCGCCATGGATGTAGGAGTATATAACCCCTTCCGAAGTGGCGCGGCCCGCTTTTTTTGCGGCCTTTGAAAGCCCCTTTTTGCGCAGGTAATCAATCGCCGCATCCATATCACCCTTCGTTTCGTTCAGTGCCTCTTTGCAATCCATAATACCGGCGCCTGACCGTTCGCGCAGGCCTTTAACCAGATCAGCGGTAATAGCCATGGTTACTTCTCCTCACCTTTATCGCCGCCGGCCTTGACCAAGCGAGCCGCTTCCCGCGCGGCCTTCGCCGCTTCGTTCTTCGCCGCCGCTTCTTCATCGGCCTTTTGGCGGTTGCGTTTGGCCACTTCCCCACCTTCGATTATCGCGTTGGCGATCGTGGAAACCACCAAGCGGATCGAACGGATGGCGTCGTCGTTGGCGGGGATGATATGGTCGATCCCCTCGGGGTCACAGTTGGTGTCGACCATTGCGATGATCTTGATGCCAAGCCGTTTGGATTCATGCAGGGCGATGGCTTCTTTCTTGGGATCGATGATAAAAACCACGCCGGGCAGTTTGGTCATGTTTTTGATTCCCGACAGATTTTTTTGCAATTTCTTCATTTCGCGGTCGAGGCTCATCACTTCGCGCTTGGGCAGCACTTCAAACAAGCCCCCTTCCGACATCCGTTCCAATTCCAATAACCGGTCGATGGATTTGCGGACGGTCTCAAAGTTAGTCAACATGCCGCCAAGCCAGCGGTTGGTAACATGGAACGCGCCGCAGCGGACGGCTTCTTCTTCCACCAGAAGCTGGGCTTGTTTTTTGGTGCCGATGAATAGAAAGTTTTTTCCCTCGGCCGACGCCTCGTAGGCCGCCTTGATCGATTCCTGGAATAGCCGCAGCGATTTTTGGAGATCGATGATGTAGATACCGTTACGGGCGCCGAAGATATACGGTTTCATCTTCGGATTCCAGCGTTTGGTTTGATGCCCAAAGTGCGATCCCGCTTCAAGCATCTGTTTCATGGTGACCGTTACGTTCATAAAAAAATCTCCTTATAGGGTTGTTCAACCGCCCGGGTCTGAAGGTATCAGCGGCCATGCCGCACCCTATTGCCTTCGTAACCGTTGCCGGGCGTGATATTACCCACCCCCCGCGCATAGACGCGGTGGATGAAACTAGCCGTTGATTGTATCAAATAATCGGGAAAATAAATGGTTATTTTTTTCGTTCATAGTTATTTAGGCTTAAACTCGCATATTACCGGCGTTATCAGGCCGCCGGCTTTCCCTTTCCCCGCATTCGGGCGTTGACAGCACGCACCCCATCCCTTAGCATCGTTAAAACCGTACGTGCATAATTATTAGGAGAATGTGTGGGAGCAAACACAATGGCCGCCGCCACCAGCCACCAATCGGTCATCGACATGGTTTTGGCCGCCGGTTCCGTCGCCAAAGGGGTGCTCGTCTTTTTGCTTCTGTTTTCCATAATCTCCTGGGCCATTATGATATTCAAATGGATTTCTTTCCGCCGCATTCGTCTCGCAAATGACGACTTCAACCAGATATTCATGAAAAACAAGAGTCTGGACGGCATTTTCAACGCCAGCAAGGGAATGCGCGGAACCAGCTCAATCGTTCGCGTCTTCCTTTCAGGCTACGCGGAGTTCGAAAGCGAATTCCGGGCTTCCAACACGGATATCCAGATGGAAGAAAACCGCCGGTTTTTTCTGGAAAAAATTGACGGCATCGCCCGGTCGATGGAACGGGCCACAGCCCAGGAAGTGACCATTCTCGAACGGTATCTTTTTTTCCTCGCTACCGCCGGTTCCACGGCGCCATTCATCGGACTTTTCGGCACCGTGTGGGGAATCATGGAGTCGTTCCGTTCGATAGGACTCACCGCGTCCGCCAACATCGCGGTGGTGGCTCCCGGTATCGCCGAGGCGCTGATCGCCACGGCCGCCGGACTTATTACCGCCGTGCCGGCGGTTATCGGCTACAACTATTTCGTCCAAAAGACGAAGGTTTTCGGCACCGAAATGGATAACTTCACCCTCGATTTTCTTTCGCTCATCGAAAAGAATTTTGTAAAGCGTTAAACGGCGGTCCTCTTGCGGTGCGCCGCCATTCTTATCAGCTCAAGACAACCTATCACCACCGCTCCGGCAACTATGCATACCAACCAGCCGCTAATATCCAGTTGCCGGAATCCGAATATCCGCCGCAGCCATGGCACATAGATCACCAACCCTAAAAAGGCGGACGCGCCGCCGCAGAGCCACCAGAGTGACCGGTTCGGATTATTGAATGCCTGAAAAATACTTTGCTCCAACGAACGGTTGGCAAATATCAGCCCGCCTGTCGATATAAGCAAGGTGATAAAAGAATAGGTGCGGGCCTCTTCCATCTCCGCGCCCCGCCAGAGCGCCAAGCCAAATACCGACAGCACCACGACGAAAACCGCGCCGCCGAGCAATGCGCTTGTGAACGCCATCCGTCCGCTAAAAAGGGGTTCGCCGGTGCGGCGCGGCGGCCGTCCCATAATACCCGCCTCTTCCGGCTCCCGTTCGAAAACGATGGAGCAGGCGGGATCTATCACCATTTCCAAAAAGACGATATGCACCGGCATGAAAATCAGAGGCCAGCCGAAAAATGCGGGAATCATCGCCATCCCGGCAATAGGAACATGCACGGCAATAGTAAAAGCCATCGCTTTTTTAATATTGTCGTAAATACGCCGTCCCGCGCGCACCGCCGCCACAATGGAGGAAAAATCATCATCGGTGAGCACCAAGGCCGCCGCCTCACGCGCAACGTCGGTGCCGCGCGCTCCCATCGCGATACCGATATGGGCGCTTTTAAGGGCGGGGGCGTCGTTTACCCCATCGCCGGTCATCGCCACAATCTCGCCATTTTTTTTAAGTGCGTCGACAATCCGAAGCTTTTGTTCCGGCACCACACGCGCGAAAACGGTTACTTGTTCAATTCGTTTCGCAAGAGTTTCATCATCCATCATCTCCAGTTCGGCGCCGGTAACGCACTGACCGGTTTCGGGAAGACCGATGGCGCGAGCGACGCTTTTTGCCGTTTCCGGGTAGTCGCCGGTAATCATCATAATCCGTATCCCCGCTTGGCGGCACTCGGCCACCGCCGATGGAACGGCGGGCCTGACCGGATCGGTAAAACCCGCCAATCCCACAAGCTCCAGCTCAAAATCGTGCTGGTCATCCGGGAGCGCCATTTCGCTAATTACCCCTCTCGCCACCCCCAGCACCCGCAGGCCATCCCGCGCCATCATGTTTGCGGCGGCGGTCAGCGTCTCAGCCCGTCTTTCATCCAGATGGCAAAGGTTGGCGATGGTTTCCGGCGCCCCTTTCGAAGCGATCACCAGCCCCCCGCGCCCCGGTGAGCGCCAGACATGGGTTAAGGCCGGAAATTTCCTGCTTAATGGATACTCGCGGATCAGTGTGCGCTCATAGCTGTGCAAGTGCTCGCTCCCCGCTAAAAAGTTCCCGCCCATATCGGTTATCGCTTTTTCCATCGGATCGAATGGATCTTTCTTGCCGGCTAAGATGCAATATTCAACCAAGGTATGGAATTCTTCGGGTAAAACACCGTCTTCATTTTCCGTCACCGCGTGAAATGCGCCTTCGGCATAGAGACGGCTGACGGTCATGGTGTTTTGGGTCAGGGTGCCGGTTTTATCAACGCAAAGCACGGTGGCGGCGCCCAACGTCTCCACCAACGGCACGTGGCGGGTCAACACGTTTTTTTTTGAAATACGCCATGCGCCCAACGCCAGGAAAATGGTCAGAATCACCGGCATCTCTTCGGGAAGTATCGACATGGCCAAGGTGAGTCCCGCCAACAGCGAATCAATCCATCGACCGGTATTTAAGACATATAACAGCGTTACCACCGCACAGAGGCCCAATCCCGCAGCGGCCAATAGCCTCACCACCCGGCGGGTCTCCCTCCAAAGCAGCGTCTGCTCCATCTCGATATTCCGCAACGAAGATCCAATTTTACCGATCTGGGTATGAAGACTTACATGCAACACCTTGGCGACTCCCTGCCCCCGCACCACCAACGTGCCGGAGAAAAGATACGGCGAGTCTTCGCCGCCCGGCGTTCCCATTACCTCCTTTTCCCCACCCCCCGGAGCTTTGCGCACCGGGGCCGATTCGCCGGTCAACGCCGATTCATCAACCACCAAGTTGATGGAAGAAAGCAGGAGGCCGTCAGCCGGCACACGGTCGCCCTCCATAAGAATCACCAAATCATCCCGCACCACTTCGCGCCCCGGAATGCGTTGTTGGCGGCCATCCCGTACCACCGACGCGCGGGGACTGGAAAGATCGCGCAAGGCTTCAAGTGAGCGCTCAGTTTTTCGCTCCTGATAGAACGTGATTCCCATGATGACAAAAACGAAGCTGAGAAGGATCAGCGCCTCTTGCACGTCACCCAAAAATAGATAAAGCATGCCACATGCCGTCAACAACAAGAACATCGGCTCGCTCACCACCTCACGCGCGATGGCGGCGGAACTTTTGGGCTTTGACGCGGGAAGATCGTTATATCCTTCGTCGCGCAACCTTTGCAACGCTTCCACGGTGGAAAGCCCCTGAAGGTTTTCCAGATCAAACCCGTTATCTACAGCCATAATTATTATTTTATCCTATCGCTGCCCCAAAACCCTTTAAATCACGGCGCGGCGCAAGTATAATCATGCGGATCGGTCATGATGCCGGTTCTTTGGGGGTAATGCATATGGCACATCTTTGGAAAAAACGGCGGCGCACCAACACCATGATGTCCGAAATCAACGTGACGCCGTTTGTTGACGTAATGTTGGTTCTGCTCGTAATTTTCATGATTACCGCGCCGTTGGTCAAATCCGGTTTCGACGTTCACCTTCCTAAAGTGGAGGCAAGCCCGGTGGTTCGCGAAGAAAACTGGATTATCACGATTGACAAGAACCGCTCCATTTACCTTAATGAAGCAGAGATAAAACCGGAAGCGCTGGAAAAACGGCTCAACCAGCTTACAACTGTCAATCCGCAGGTGGACGTGTTTCTGCACGCTGATGAAACGTTGCCTTACGGTTTTGTTATGCGGGTGATGGGAAATGCGCGACGGGCCGGCGTACGGAACCTGGGAATGGTGACGGAACCGATCCCGCCGCCGGTCAAAGAGGAAAAGAAATAACGCCAATGATGGCCGGCCACAACACGTATTATCACCCGGAAGGCGATGGCGGCACCAACCTTTTCATTACGGTGCTTTTTGTTTCCCTCTTGTTGCATATGTTGGCGCTCACCGGATTTTTCTTTTTCGGAGAATATTCCAGTCACTCCAACGCGCCCCGAATAAAGCAGGATGTGTACGTAGTTCATTTGATGGATCCCGGCCCCCTCACTGGCCGCTTCGAAATGGGACGTTCCTCCGTGGTGGATGCCGCGCCGATGCCGACCGCGGCAAGCGAGAAAACCGCCGCCCCGCCGGTCAAGCTGGAAATTCCGGTAAGTAAAGATACAGGCGGCGAGGTAAAAAAGGTGCTCGAAACGGTCAAGAAATCCCAGGAAACCAAAGAAGCGCCGATGCCGGACAAAAAAATCCCCGTGGTAAAACATGCCGCTACAGAATCCAAGAAAACCTCAAAACTCAAACAGAAAACGCTGGTCACCGAAACAAAGGAAACCGATGCGGCCGCCCGCGAGATACGCGAGCGCAAAGGGGGCGGCAGCGTTGATATCCGCAAATTTCCCTACGAGTGGTATCTCAACATTATGGAATCACGCATTTATGGAAACTGGGATACCTTCAGGGCGAACTTTTTCACCAACCGTCAAGCGAGGGTGACCGTATTTTTTCAGTTGGATCGCGATGGAAAGATCGGTGACCTGAAAATAGAACATTCGTCGCTGAACGACGAAGTGGATGAATCGGCGCTCGCGGCGGTGCGGAACTCCGCCCCTTTCCCCCCGCTCCCGCCCGGATATAAGGATAAATCGCTGGAGGTGCACTTTGGTTTTGTTCTGCAACCGTCCCGTTAAAACCCTGTTGGTAGCGGTTGCCCTGCTGGCCGCCTGCAATGACATTGCCCGCGCCGCGGAGGTATTTATCGATATCTCACGCCAGCGAACCGCGCAAATTATCATGGCAGTGCCCCGCTTTAATATGAAAGAGGCTAAAGAAAACCTGAAAGAAGACGTCAACTTGGCCGAGGATGGACAAAAAGCGATGGAGTTCGATCTGTTGTTCTCTGGCTATTTCAGCATGCTGACCGACAACGCGGTGCTGGGAGAAATTGAATCTAAAACCGCCGACGCACGCCATGTTCCCTGGGATTTATGGAAGGAAGCGAAAGTGAATACATTGGTGAAGGCGGATTACTACGCGCTTCCCGAAGGCCAGATCGCGCTGGAAACCTTCCTCTTCGATGTGGACCGCCACGAGCAACTGGCTGGCATCCGCTATACCGGCCAGCGCGGCATTTTCCGGAAAATGACGCACAAATTCGCCGATGAAGTCGTCTACCGGTTCTCGGGTGCGGCGGGCATTGCGGACAGCCGCATCGCTTTCACCAGCAAGGTAAAGGGAAATAAAGAGCTTTTCGTCATGGATTACGACGGCCACAACCAACAACAGATTACCAAAGTTAACAGTATCATAATGTCACCGGAGTGGGCGCCCACCGGCGACAAATTGCTCTTCGTATCATTTCACATGAAACGGCCCGCCATCTATGTACTCGACCTGCACAACGGCAAGATCACCGCCCTCGGCGGCAAAACAGGCCAAAGCCAATCGGCTCCAGCCTGGTCGCCCGACGGCAAAACCATCGCTTTCACACAAGCCCTTGATGGCAACTCGGACATCTACACGATTAACGTGGACGGCACGAATTTGCGGCGGCTCACCAATACCGATAGCATAGAAACTTCCCCCACATGGTCGCCAGATGGAAAGAAAATCGCTTTTGTTTCCGACAGCGCCGGATCGCCGCAGATATACATAATGAACGCGGACGGCAGCGGCAAAGAGCGTTTTACCTTCAACGGCGATTACAATGCTGATCCGGCATGGTCGCCGCGCGGGGATAAAATCGCATTCACCAGCATGTTAGACACGCGGTTTAACATTGTGGTGAAAAGTCTTGACGGCCTCGTGGAGAAGCAGCTAACCGCCGACATGGGAAGAAACGATTCTCCCAGTTGGTCAGCCGACGGCCGCCACTTGGCGTTCACCAGCACCCGTAACGGCACTAAACAGATTTACATCATGAATGCCAACGGCAATAACCAGATACAGTTGACGAACTTGCCGAACGGCGCCAGCGGATGTTCATGGGGACCGCGCAACTAACCGTGGGAAGCGCCGCCAAAACCATCTCCCCTTCCCTGGTTCCGCCAGAAGTGGCATTACATGCCCCGTAAACTGTTTGCGATGACCCGGAGAATCTCCTTCCATTCCGCGATGAGAGGCGCCAGCTCATATTCCAGGATATCCGCCAGACTGATCCAATCGCGGTTTTTCTGCGATGCAAAAAGACTGTTCAGCACTTGGAGCAACTCCTGTTCCTTGACGTTCAACGCGCCGCCTTCATGCTTCATGGACTCGAAATCAAGGCCGTTTATGTTTTTCACTTTATCGATAATGCCGATAAAGGTTTGTAACCCCTCAACGCAGTTGATGAAGTTCTTGTTGGCCGAGGTCTCATCATCGGTGCGGAACTTATCCGCGCTCTGTTCAACCAATACAACCAGCCCCTCCACATATTCATCCATCGAATCTAGGGCGCGAATGGATACGGCCCGAAACGTATCGGTGGCGATTTCTATGGACGCCACATCGGTCACCGGCTTGGTTTTCATGGTCGACATAACGTCTTCGGGAATTTCTTCACCATTAATCTTAATGGTGGCTATAAACTCGTCCCGGAAAAATCGCTTCGCCACAAACTCCTCAATCAGGCTGCCCAGTTCGGCCTGATCTTTCGGATCCCACTGCACATCTTCGCCATTCAGTTTTATTATCATCGGGTTTCCTTTCACGCCGCCATTTTCCCATCCTTCGGAGTGATACGCAACCGCAACGCCCATATTGGTGATGTATTAAATCTTGTGTCAGGGTAGAGAAAGGGGTACCAACGTTTAAACGACCAAATTTAAAGGAGGTACCCCATGGCACTGAGAGCCACAATTACGAATTATGCCCAAGCGGTA
>JAHFEK010000074.1 GCA_023248495.1 Nitrospinales bacterium | reverse complement strand
AGTGGTGGGGGTGGAATATAGCAATAAGGCGGCGCACCAGGCCGCGAAACTTCTGGACCGCGTATTCGTTGGCGACAGCGAACGGCTGGAACTGCCGTACCCCGAAGGGTATTTCGACTGCATCATTTATTCGGACGTGCTGGAGCATCTACGCGACCCCGAAGCGGTGCTCAAGCGTCACAAGCGGTTGTTGGCATCCGACGGCATGATGGTGATGAGTATCCCGAATCTCCAGCATGTCTCGGTGCTGAATCAATTGATGGAAGGGCGCTTCACGTACCAGGACGAAGGGCTTTTGGACCGAACCCACATACATTTTTTCACATTCCATGAGATTCAGGAGATGCTGAAACGCTGTTGCCTTGCCGCCGCCCTGATGCAGGGGAAGCGCGCCGACAACGTGTATCAAGAGGGAAGCAAAGGAACCCTTCGTATTGGCCGGTGGCAGATCGACAGCCTTTCGGAAAGCGAAATGCTTAATTTTTTCGTCTTCCAATACCTCGTTGTCGCGGGACACGATCAGCATTTATTAGGGCGGGAAATCGCGCCGTTCGATCCCGCCCGTTTTAACGCGCTTGTAGCGGACGACAATTTTTTCCGAGGTGATGTGGACGATCCGCTGGCGAGCGCCGGGTTCGCATTGCTACAGGCGGTAGAGCCGGAGCCGACTGCGCTCTATTCGATGCTCGATGAATTGAAGGAAACCCAGCCTGAGCGAAAACTGCGGCTGGCGCATCTTAATATGGCCTTGGGGCGGTTTGACGCAGCCAGGAATCTTTATCGCGAAGCGGGAAGTCGTAAGTATGAAGGATGCGCGCTGGCAGCGACCGGTTTGCTGGGCGAAGGGCTTAAACTCTGGTGGGCCGCGCGGGAAGACGCCGAGGCGCGCGACTGGTTTTATCGTTATTTAAAAACCGATGAATCGGCGGAACGGCTGGCGATAATCGCCGCCATTGAAGGGAACGGCGCGGTTATCGAGGCGGGAGAAGCATTGCCCGCCGTGGATCGGGAGCTTGATTACCTTGTGCTCAACCACGCGCTGGATGCCGCCGCCGATATTTATGAAATGCTTGTTCAGGCGAAGCGGGCCCTCAAAACGGGTGGTTTGCTGCTTGCCGTGGCGTATAACGCGGCACTGGCTGAAAATGATGTCTATCCATTGCCGTTGCACCGCTTTTCACCGGCGGGACTGGAAAGGATAATTAAATCCGTTACGAGTTTTACCATTATGCCGGTCGAATTGGTGCCGGGGCGTTGCTTTGCGATAGCCGCATCCTCGGATGCCGCAGTGTTGGAGCGGTTCACTGCGCGCCTTAAACGGCGGATCGCGCAAAATGCGGCGGAACTTTCACGCCGCTATTGGGACGTTAAACGATATCACGCCGCCGGTGAGGCCGCGCGGCTCGCCGTGGAGCATGATGGTGAAAACGCGGTGGCGCTCAGCAGATACGCCGATTTCCTCATGCGCGGGAATGATACGGCTCAGGCGGAAGGCTTTTATGAAAAAGCGGCGCGCATGGGAGCCGTGGAAGCGGCGAACATCGGTCTTGGCTCCATACGCCTTGGCAAAGGAGACAATAGCGCGGCCATAATCCATTTTGAAAAAGCAGTGGCGGCCAACCGGAAAAACGACCGCGCGCTCTGTGGACTTGGCATGGCGCTTTTTTACGCCGGAAGGCACAATGAAGGGATTGTCCGGTATCAGGAGGCGATGGCGGTTAATCCGGAAAATCCGATTGCACTTTCGTCGTTAGTGCAAGCCTGTTACCTGACTAAGAACTTCGCCTTGGCTGAGAAATCATTGGCAGAGTACCTTGAACTCCACCCGGCCAACCTCGGCCTGTTATTCGGTTTGGCGGGTGTTTACTATCAGCAGGGAAAATATGATGAAGCGCGGGAAGCGCTTGACCGCATTCTTATTTTCGATCCGGAGCATGGCGATGCGCTAATGCTGTTGGAGCGGCTGCAAAAGGACGGCACCGCGAAATGAATGTTTACGTAAAAAACCTGAAAGCGCTGGAGATGAAAGACCGCGCGCTGGCCATGAAGGTGCGCGCCACGCCGGACGACCCGCGTGTGCGGCTGATAAAGGCGGGGGGAACGGCAACCGCTATCGAGGTATCTTGCGCCAATGGGGAAACGGTCGTTTTCAAAAAACAGCCATTGCCATCCAACGTTCGCCGGATAACGGAACGGAAACAGTTTGGCTTCAGCGAAGTGATAATTCTGTTGGGCATCGGTCTGGGCGAAACGCTGATGGAAACGCTCGCGGCATCCGATGCCGGCACCTTCATTCTTCTTGTTGAATCCAACATCGCTTTTTTCAAAAAGCTGTTGGAAGGATTCGATATGGCGGGGTTGATAGGCGATCCACGCGTGGTCATTAGCGTTGGGGAAAATCCGATGGACGCTATCATGCACCGGCTTGAAGAGGAATTTGGCGTTTTCACCCGGTCGAATTTTCAGGTCATCAAGCACGGCACGGCGATTGCCTGCGATGCCGATTATTATCAAGCGGTCGACAAAGTGTTGGCCCGCCAGAAACTGATGGCGGAAGGGAATCTCGCTTCCATCAGCCGCCTTTCATCGGTTTGGCAGGGTAACATATTTACTAATCTGGATGCCATCCTGCGCAATCCCGGCATCAAGCATCTTTTTGGCCGCATGGCCGGCGTTCCCGCCGTGATTGTGGCGGCGGGGCCGTCACTTGACAAGAATTGCCATTGGCTTAAAGCGGCGCGGGATTCCATGGTCATCATCTGCGTCGATACCGCCCTGAAAACGCTGTTGAAAAACGGCGTTACGCCGCATCTTGTGGTGGCGTTGGATGCTTTGTTGCACAACTATTTCCACATGGCGGGCGCGGAACGCCCCGATTACACGCTGGTGGTAAATCCGGTCACCTATCCGCTTATTCTCCAGGAATGCGCCGGGCCCATGATGATTACAAGCTACAGCGAGCCTTTGGTGCAATGGTTGGAGCAGTTTACCGGCGATCTGGGTGAAAACCTCACCGGCGGATCGGTAGCCACCGCCGCCTTTGATTTGGCGTTGCGCATGGGATGTTCGCCGATCATACTTACCGGTCAGGATTTGGCTTTTACCGGGAACCGTACGCACAGCGGCGGCGGGGCAAACGACGAATTTGTCTACACCGCTTCCGGGGAAATGAGTGGCGCGGAACTGCTGCATGATGACGCGATAAGCCTTGAAAATCCGGGAATCGTTGAAGGCAATCTCGGGCATACCCTTAGAAGCAGCGTAAAAATGACCACGTGGCGCAACTGGTTTGAAATCCGCATAGCCCAAAAAAAAGTGGATTGCATCAACGCCACAGAGGGCGGGGCCGCGATTGCCGGCGCGAAACCAATGTGTTTAATAGAAGTCATGTTGAGATATGGTCATCCACATCGGGATATTGAAAAAATAATAGCGTCTGCGCGCCCCGTGCAATTGCCTTCCGATCCGTCATTTATCAAACAAAAACTGGAAATCCTCGCGGGCAAAGCCCGGGACATAAAAAAAGTATGCTCAATGGGCATCAAGGAAGCCGAAAAACTAGGTGCGGCCGCCCAGCGCAAGAGGGAAAGCGCGGCAGTGGAATCTTCGATGCGAGCATGTGGCAATTATCTGGGAATGATTATGCGCGAGACGGAATTCATGGGCATTAACCGCTGGCGGATGGAAGGGACGATGGACAGGATACAGCGCCTGCGGGGAGGACTTAAAACCGCCGACCCGCGGAAGCAAGCCTTTATCAACGCGGAATCGTTTTTGATCTATTTCAAGGATGCCTACCGGATAACGGGGGAATTGGAGAAAAATATACGCGCCTTCCGCTTGCAAAGCGGGTTGCGCGCTCCGGAGGGAACGGCGGATGCGGTATAAAGAACAAAACGCCGCGCTTTTAGAAATGCGGCATCCACATCTGGCGCCGATGCTTGATGAAACCAATCCTGTTATCATCGAAACGCAGACGGCAAAAAACGGCTTGCCGGTGTTCAAGTATGAAGGCGTTGCGATGCACGGCGCGTATAAGCCGGACGAGGAGGGGGCTCGGCTGCTGGCGCAGATAGATCAGGGCGTGAAAAACATTATTGTTTTCGGATTGGGCTATGGCCATCACCTGCGTGACGCGGTTGCCGCAGGCTTGAATGTGACGGTGGTGGAACCATCCTGTGCAATCTTTAAAAGCGCGGTGGAAAACGCCGACATTGGATTTGTGTTGGAACACTGCCGCATCTTCGTGGGGAAACGGGGGCGCCGGGTATTGGATGCTTACGATTACCGCGACGCGCAAATAGTGGCGCATCGGCCCTATCTCCGTTTTTTTCAGGTGGAGTACGACAAGCTGGAAGTTTCGTTTATCACGCGCAAGTTGGTGGCCGGGCGCAAACCCCGCGTGATGCTGGCCGGGCCGATATACGGCGGCACGGAAACCACCTTCCGTTATGTCAAAGAGGCTCTCATCACCTTGGGGGCGGATGTAACCGCCTTTGACGCCACCGCATTCAAACAGGGTTATTTCCTGATGGATGAGGTAACGCCCAACGAAACGCACCGGCATCAGCTCAAGTCGCTATACAGCAATATGCTGGGCGAGGCGATGGTGGCGATGGCGGACGACCGCAAACCCGACCTGATATTGGTCATGGCTCAGGCTCCATTGGATGTCGGGGCATTGGCGCGTCTGCGTCAGCTTAATATTCCCATCGCCTTCTGGTTTGTGGAGGATTTCCGCACGCTGAAGTATTGGGATCGAGTCGCTCCCTATTACGATTATTTTTTCACCATACAGCGGGGTGAATTCCACGAGCGTCTCGGGAAAGCTGGGGCGCGCCGCGTGGCGTATCTCCCGCAGGCCGCCGCGCCGCCGCACCACAAACCCTTGACCCTTTCTCCGGCGGATAAGAAGATGTACGGCTCCGACCTCTCTTTCATGGGGGCGGGATACAACAACCGGCGTGCCTTTTTCAGCGGAGTACTGGATTACGATTTCAAGATATGGGGCACGGAATGGGATCTCGCCAGCGCGGTGGGTCAACGGGTGGCGAATCAAAACCGCCGCTTACAGCCGGAAGAGTATATAAAAATATTCAACGCTTCAAAGATCAACCTGAATTTGCACAGCAGCGTCATGAATTCCGGCATCGATCCGATGGGCGATTTCGTGAATCCCCGCGTTTTCGAACTGGCCGCCTGCGGCGCATTCCAACTGTCTGATATGCGGGCCGAGCTTCCGGCGCTGATGCAGCCGGGAAAAGAAATTGAAACCTATGCGTCGCTTGAAGAACTGCGGGAAAAAATAGACCACTACCTGATTCACCCCGAAGAGAGGGAACAAATCGCCCGCGCGGGACGCGAGCGGGCGCTGGAGGATCACACCTTTGAGCGCCGGATGGAAGATATGCTCGCGGTCATATTCTCGCGCGAAGGGGAAACCTTCGCCATCCGCCAGAAGGGGGAAGGCCACGGGCGTAACATCGTGAAGAACATGATTGCCGAGGCGGCAGCGAAAGGTAACGCCGAGCTTGCCGCCTTCCTGAAGAATTTTGACCCGGAGGAAGAGCTTTCGCTCAAGGCCGTTTCAGATCACATCAACCAAGGGAAGGGGAACCTTGGCCGCGCCGAGTCCGTTTTCCTGATGATTAACGAATTGCTGGTGCAAAAATGAAAAAGATACTCATTCTTAATTTTACCCGCATAGGCGACCTGATTCAGACCTCGCCGCTGTTGGCCGGCCTTAAGGATGAATTTCCCGGCTGCCATATCACGCTGGCGGCAAACGTCAGCTTCTCCGGCATCTGCAAAAATCTTCCGTATATCGACCAAATGGAGATATTCGATCCCAAGCAGTTCATCCATGCCGATGGCGGGCAAACCTCCATCACCGATGTGTACTTCTACCTTGATACCTTCGTTGCGCGATTGGCGGCGCAAAAATACGACATGCTCATAAACCTGAGCCACTCGAATCTCACCGCCGTCATGGGGCGGCTGTTGAACATTCCCGATGTGCGCGGCATTGCCAGCGACGGCGAGGGCAACAAGGTGATAAACGATCCGTGGCTCATGTATTTTTCGTCGCTCCTTTCCTTTCGGCGCTACAACACGTTCAATATGGTGGATATGTACCAGCTGGGGGGCGGGGTGAAACCAAAAGGACGCGGCCTGTTCATCGATAGCGCGGAACCGGTACGCCTGGCCGCGCCGATGCTGCTTGAGCTGGGCGTGGCGGAAGGGGACCGGATTATCGGCATACAGGCCGGGGCCAGCATGAAAGAGCGCCGCTGGCCTTCGGACAATTTCGCCAAAAGCGCGGATCTGTTGGCGCGCCGCTGGAACGCTAAAGCGGTATTGATGGGGGCCGCGGCGGAGAAAGAGCTGGTGGACGAAGTATCCGCCGCAATGGAAACGCCGCACATCAACCTCGCGGGCAAAACCTCGCTTGAGCAGCTCATCGGCGTGGTGAAGCGTTGCGCCGTGCTGGTAACCAACGATACAGCCACCATGCATATTGTCGCCGCCGCCGGAACGCCGATTGTGGCGCTTTTTCTGGTTCATGCCTACGGGTATGAAACCGGG
The DNA here is from genome assembly GCA_023248495.1 of Nitrospinales bacterium. Classification (GTDB taxonomy): domain Bacteria; phylum Nitrospinota_A; class UBA7883; order JACRGQ01; family JACRGQ01; genus JACRGQ01. Next base: position 859 of record JAHFEK010000074.1, on the reverse strand, counting down.
CCCTACTGCGAGAAGGCGGTTCTCCTTGAGCCGGAGATACAATGTTTCCCTTGCCTTCATTCTTCCACCTGCCCGCATTACGCATGTCTCGGCTACATAACGCCTGAAATGGTGGCTGATGCCGCGGATCATTTGACGGGAAATCCTGGAGGTCTGCCGCCCCTCGGGCCGGATACCTTTCCGAAAGTGCGCGTCCACACGCCGTATTTCGATCAGTACGGCTTTTGGGATTTGCGCCCGCTTAAAAAATTACCGCCGGGTGACACCGAGATACTTGCGCGCATCTATCGGCAATTTTTCATGCAGCCGTTCGGGGTTGGAACCGGGAAGGAATTTGTCTCCGGCTATCTCGCCGCGCATTATACGCGGATGGACGCGGAAGAGTTGCGGCGGTGGGTGGAAAAAAAACGGGGTGTTTTCCGTACACTGTCGGATGTGGCCGGGGAAGGGGCGGAAATCGCCTCCCAGGCGGCGCGGGATTTCAAAAACGGACGGATGGACAAGGTGAAGAAAATGGCGCAACGTTTTTTGGATCTGGACCGGGCTATCGAAATGGCGGGATTGGCCCATCCGGAGCTGATGCCCGCCGTGCGGCTGTTCAATATGGGGAAAGGGAACATCGGTAATGCCGCGCCCGCCGCGCTGCTGGAAGAAACCCGTGCGCTATACGCGGGAGTGGGTGGTTTTGCCACGTTTGTCATGGATCGGTTGGAGGATTTGTTGAAATGAATAATATGGGCGGTAACGTCAAGAATTTTGTGTCACGAGGAAAGGGGTAATGGTTCCCTGTTTTTTGTTTTCATAGGTAAACACCGCGAATAGTATCCGTTCGATGCTGGTTTTGTCGCTGAACACTCCC
>JAHFEK010000073.1 GCA_023248495.1 Nitrospinales bacterium | reverse complement strand
AACTGACTTTGGCGGGGGCATACACCGACGCCAAAGTTGCGTTGGAGGCTTTGGACGATATCCGGCCGGATGTCCTTCTCTCGGATATCGGTTTGCCGGGAATGTCCGGTCTTCAGCTGATGCGCCGCGCGAAAGAAAAAATTCCCTCCCTTGATATTATCGCCTTGACGGTTCACGAAGACGCCGCCACCGTTTTTGAAGCGATAAAAGCGGGGGCGAGCGGGTATCTGCTTAAGACCTCATCAGTGACGGAATTGGTGAACGCGATTTTTGACACCGAGGAGGGCGGCTCGCGCATGACGCCCAAGATCGCGCGCATGGTCATCATGTACATGCAGGGAGAGGCGGCCGACGCGGCGCTGCAGCCCACCGTGCGCGAAGTGGAAATTTTGCGCAAGGTCGAGATTGGCCGAACGTACAAGGAAATCGCCGATGAAATCGGGTTAAGCGTGCATACGGTTAACTCGCACGTCAAGCGGGTATTTGGAAAGTTGCACGCAAGGAACAAACAGGAAGCGGTCTTCTTCGCAAAAAAGCGCGGGATACTTTAGCGGCGGTTTTCCCGTCCGTTCCGCGCCGGTTCAGGACGGGATGGGGCGGATATACTTGCGGATCGTTTCCAATACCACGGCATCGCTGGCCGCTTTTTGAAGGAACTCGTCCGCGCCGGCAAGGATCGCCTTGTCCCGTTCGGCGGTTTCGCCCGGCAGGCCGGTTTGGGTTGATAGCACGATGACCGGGATGGGGCGGAAGGCTTCCTCGCTTCTCATTTTGACCATGAAGGCGTATCCATCCATCACCGGCATCTGGATGTCCGTTATCACCAGATCGGGGGCTACGGGCCTAAGTTTTTCCCACGCTTCGCGTCCGTTGCCCGCCTCTATTACTTCGACGGGGCCGAGAGCGGCAAGCAGACCTTTTATCCTTTCCCGATGCGACGGCAGGTCATCCACCACCATTATTAAAGCCCGGTGTTCCGGAAGGCTTATGGTGAACGTGCTTCCTTTCCCCGTTTGCGATTCGGCCCTAAGGGTTCCGCCATGCATCAGTACAATGGCTTGCGCGTAGCCTAGGCCCAGCCCGAATCCTTTCTCACCCGCCGTTCCCACGGTGGTGGAATGGGTTTCCGTCTGGAAAAGTGAATCCAACATTTCTGGCGGCAGTCCCACGCCCGTATCGCGCACGGCGATAACCGGCTTGCCTGGCAGCGGAGCAAATAACCGGACACGTCCCCCTTTTGGGGTGAACTTTACCGCATTGGACAAAAGGTTGTTGAGGGCTTGGCCGAAGAGGCCGCCGTCCACGAATATCAGCATATCCGGCGGCAGATCGTTCGCCAATGTAATGTTCTTATTCTTGGCCGCAAGGCCGACCCTTTGGATTTGCTCCCCGGTCAGTCTGGAAGCGGAGTGAAACCGTTTTTCAGCCCGGTTTTTTCCCGATTTGAGACTGTTGTGTTCAAGCAGTTGGTCTATCATCCGCAGCAGGCCGTCCGCGGAATGCGCCGCCTGCCCCAGCAGATCGTTGATTTTTTTTTCCTGCCGGATGGCGCCGGTTGTGACCAGATCGATGACCCCCCGGATGGAAAGAATCGGCGTTTTAAGGTCGTGCGAAACAAGCGTTATGAATTGGTCTTTCAACATAGTGGCGGCTTCCGCCGTTTCCTTCGCTATCTCAAGCCTTTTTTCCGCCAACTTGCGCTCGGTGATATCGTGGAAGTTGATTATGATTCCGCGTATGGCGGGATTTTCCAAATAGCCGGTCCCCGTGGAGGTAATAGTTTTCCAGTTTCCATTTTTATGTTGCAATCGAAGTTCCAGGGAAACCGGCATCCCCGGATTTTGCGCCGCCTTCATGGCGGATTGTTTCACCGCTTCAATATCATCGGGATGAATGAAGTTAAGTCCTTTGGATGCCTGCAATTCCCCGGGCGTGTACCCCGTCATTCGTTCAACCGAAGGACCCAGGTATTTGAAGTTGCCGATTTCGTCGATCACGAAGACCAAGTCATTCTGATTTTCAATGAGGGCCCTGAACCACTCCTCGCTTTGGCGCAGTTTTTCCTCCGCAGCCCTGTGTTCGCTGATATCGCGCCCGATTCCCTGCACTCCCACCGGTTTCCCGTTCTCAAAAATCAGCCATGAGTGCAGCTCCGTCAAGATGATTTCGCCGTTTTTTGCGGCGATTAGAATCTCGTACTGGGTGTGGGAGATTTCCCCTCTAAGCTTGGCCTCGGTCATCACGCGCGCTTTCTCAAGACTTTCGGGATGTACTATCTTGCTGATGGGTGCGCCGATCAACTCTTCGGGGCGGTAGCCGATCCGTTCGCACAGCGCTTTGTTGAGGGAGGTGAAATTGCCGCTCAGGTCGTGGGAATAGATGAAATCACCGGCGTTCTCAAAAAGCTTGCGGTGGCTTTCTTCGCTTCTGCGCAATGCGTGGTGGGAGTCGGAGATGTTTTTTGCCATCCTGTTCATGTCTTTGGCCAGCGCCGCAACTTCATCCTTTGAATCAACCCACACTTTCACGTCCAGGTTGCCCCGTCCGATTTCCTTGGCGGCGGCGCTCAGTTTCATCAGAGGTTTTGAGATGCTGCGGGCAAATACCAGAATCACCAGGATGCTGAAGCCGCCCATGGCGGCCATGTGGATTATCAGCCGGTTCCGTAAGGCGGCGACTGGCGCGAATACCACCTCGCTCGGCACATGAACGATAATGGTCCATCCGTTTCCCATGTAATTCCGGTACCCTTTTTCGTGGCCGAACGTCACGATTTCCTCGCCCATGCCGGACAACCGCAGGCGGTAACCTTTATTCATAATCCCCCGCCCGACATCGTCTTTTACATATTTCCAATAGGCGGAAGGCCTTTCAAGGATATTGCCGGTATCATGGTTGGAATAAATCACCAGCCCTGTGCGATTGACCATGTCCACTCCCATAAGACCCCGTTCATCCAGTATTTTGTCAAACGGTTGTATCAGGGTTGGGGGCTTTATGATTTCCGTTAACCAATCGATGGACATCCGGGCCACCAGAACTCCCACGCGCGCGCCGGCGCTGTTTTTTACAACGGTCGCCACGTGAAATGTGGGAGCGTTCAGGGATTCGGAGTAATATATATCGATAACGCTATCTTTGCCCGATTCGATCTCGGGCCAGTATTCGGACCGCGAATGGATTTTTCCCACGTCCCGCCTGGAAGTGTCGACAATCCTTTTTCTGGACATATCGAAGTATGAGAGCGAGGTGTAGCTATCATTATTTTTAAAGAGGGTTTCAAACCGCTCCTCAATGAGTTTTGGCGAAGGCGTTTTTGATTTGAGCAATGGATCGTTTGCCAACATTTTCATGTCCGCCAATCGTTCAAAAAGAACCTTGTCAATTTTGTCCATTTTTCCCGCCGCGCGGGCCTGCATCTGGTTTTCAATGGTGCTTTCAAGGATCTCGCCGCTGGAGGAGGTGGCGATTTGCGTAATGAACGCGCAGAGTATCAGGAAGAGCCCCGAAAAGAGCAAGGTCAACTTTGTGGCGAACTTCACGAATTTACACCCTCGTCATTCGTTCCTTTTACTCTCCGGAACCGATTCGCACTTTATTACAGTTTTTGGGGAATTCATATCTTTCGTTTATCCGGGGCGGAGGGAAGGAATCATCGTCCATCGGGAAACGCGGGAACAGGACGCGCTTTGCATTCGGCGCCGATTTCATTAGAATACAGTCTTTGCTTCACCGAAAGGATACACACGTGAGACACTTGCCCCGATTGATTCCCGCCGCCTTGCTCATGGCGGCGGTGTGTCTGCTGACAGCCGTCGCGTTTTCCGGGAGGGCCTTTGCCCTGGGTCTGGGCGAGATCGTGGTCAAATCATCCTATAGCAAGGGCTTTGTGGCCGAGATACCGGTGTTCCTCGATCCGGGGGAAACGGATCTGAAAACCGCCGTCGGCACCCAAGCCGATTACAACATGATTCAGATTGGCCGCCCGGCGTTTATCGACGGGCTGGCGGTCACGGTGGAAAACGGCGCGGCGGGCAAAGTGGTGGTTATCCGCTCCAAGGACGCCATTACGCAACCTTCCTTCAATCTGATAATCCGCGCCACCGCATCGGGCGGCACCGTTTTGGAAAATTATTTTTTAGCCGTCGATTTCCGCAAATCTCTCTCGCTTGATTTGCCGCCGCCCGAAGAGCACGTTGCGGAATCGCCGAAACCGGAGAAAAAGGCGGCGCATGTCCCCAGCCCGGTTCCCCTGTCCGCGCCGATGGCCGCGCCGCCCGTTCCGCCAGCGCCTGCGCCAGTGCCCGCTCCAGCGCCCGCGCCGGTTGTGCAAGCCGCCGCGCCGCGCCCTCCGGTGGTGGAACCGGCCCCTGCCGCCGCCGCGCCTCCAAAGCGGGAAGAACCCAAGATCACAGCCGCATCCAAAGCCCCGGAGGAATCTTCCAAATCCGCAAAGCCGCTGGATACCGCCTCCGCAAGTCCCGGTTTGGCGAAGATCGACGCCGACCCGGCCAAAAACCGTGTAGCGGTAAAACGGGGCGATACCCTTTTCAGCATCGCCCGCACACTGCATCCCGGCGCGTCTGATTTGCCCCGCGTGGTGGTGGCGATTTACATGGAAAACAAGGATGCCTTCATCGACGGCAATATCCACCGCCTTCGCTCCCGCGTCACGCTCGATTACAGCCGCGTAAACGAGCGGGCCGAGGGGATAACGGATGAGGACGCGCGGCAACTCCTTTCCGATAATTGGAAAAATCGGCAAAAATCGGAATCCGCCGAGCCGGCCAAGGCCGCATCGGTTGATCTGCCATTCGAGAAGCCGCCTACGGAACAGGAAATCGCCGATTTTGTGGAAAAATGGCGTATTGACTGGATGACAAATGCCCCCGGCTTTGACGACCGCTACGCCGGAAATTTCCACGGGTACCGGGGCCACCTGCGATCCGCCGCCACCAAGGCGGAATGGATCGCCGCACGGCGCGCCTTTAACGAATCGCACGACAACATGAACGTAACCATTAGCAATATCAAGGCCGCACATGGGGGCGTCTCTTTTGTACAGACGTTTTCATCGGATCAGCTTTTCTCCGTGGGACAAAAAACCTTTGGTCTGACACGGGAAGGCGGCGAACTGAAAATCGCAGAAGAACGTATTGATATCAAGCGGATTATCGACCGTACGCACAGTTGGACCGTTGTGTTTCCCTCCGTGCAAAGCCGTGAAATAGCCATAGCCCATATGCAAAAGCTTCGCGGGCTTGGCTCCGGCATTTATGAAACCGGCGGTATGCCGAACGGCCCCTACACTGCGGCGGCGGGCCGCTTTGTCACCCGCGCGCTTGCCGAAGATTTTCAAGTAAAGTTGAAATCGGCGGGTGAACTGGAGGCAAAAGTGGTACTATTGCCCTTCTCCGTAAGGATGAAAACCACGGAGGATCCTGCTGTGGCCGCGTCCGCTATGGCGACGCTTGCCGAACGCGGCTACTTCCCTTTCAAGGTGGAGACCGCGACAGCGGACGGAAAAACGCGGCATATTGTGTGCCTGGGAGCCTTTGCCGCCCGCGAGGCGGCCGAAAAAGCGCGCGATATGCTGAAAGTTGAAGGGTTCGAGCCGCAACCGGTAATACCGTAACAAGAATGGATATAAGGAAAGCAGAAAGACGATGGGAGCACAGTATCCGCAGGTAAAGGCCTTCAAGGCGTTTCGCTATAACACCGCCGTGGCGGGCGATCTGGCCACGCTGCTCGCGCCGCCGTATGACGTCATTTATCCGGACATGCAGGAAACGCTGTACAAAAAAAATCCGCACAACATCGTCCGCTTGATTCTGGGCAAAACCGGTCCCGCCGATACCCCCGTGAATAACCGTTACACCCGCTCGGCGGCGGATCTTGAAAAATTCCTCGGCGCCAAGGCGCTGGTACGCGACGAAAAACCGGCCATTTACGTTTACTCGCAGGTCTATGCCGCGCTGGGCAAAACCTATACCCGCACCGGCTTCATTGCCCGCAAGAAGCTGGAAGACTTTGGCGGCAGCGTGAAACCGCACGAGAACACCTTCGACGCGCCCAAGGCCGACCGGCTGAATCTCACCCGCGCGTGCAAGTGCAATTTCAGCCCGATATTCGGGGTGTACACCGACAAAGAACGCGCCTCGGACAAGCTGCTGGCCGACATCGTGGGCAAAAAGCCGGATGTGGAAGCCGCCACCGACGATGGCATCATCCACCGCCTTTGGGTGGTGACCGACGCGGCGTGGATCGAAAAAATGTCCGCCGTGATGGAGCACAAGGGGGTCATCATCGCCGACGGCCACCACCGCTATGAAACGGCGCTCAACTACATGAAGGAGCAGGCCGCCGCCGGGAACAAAAGCGACGATGTGAAGTATTGCCTGATGTATTTTACTAACACCGAATCGGAAGGGCTGGTGATCCTTCCCACCCACCGCGTGATAAACCACGCCGACGGATTCAACCTTGATGCCTTTCTCGCCAAGGCCGCGGCGGAATTCGATGTGGAAAAAATTCCGTCCGGCACCGGCGCGCGGAGCGCCGATGCCGAAGACAAGCTGGCCGCGAAGATGCGGGCCTCCAAAAGGCCGGCCTTCGGCGCGTATTGCGGCGGCGGGCGGTATGTCCTGCTCGTCTATAAAGTTACCGCGTTCAAATCGCCGTTGGAAAAGCTGGATGTGGCGATCTTGCACAACCGCCTCCTGAACCCGTTGGTGGGGGTGAAGCCGCAGACCGACATGGATAACCAGGTTTTTTACAATATCGATATCGCCAAGTGCGCCCAGCGCGTGGATGACAAGGCATCGCTAATCGCATTTTTCCTGAATCCAACCCCCATCGAACACATGCGGGATGTTTCGGAAGCGGGGCTGAAGATGCCGCAGAAATCCACCTACTTTTACCCGAAGCTGATTTCGGGCATGGTCATCAACCCGCTCTATTGAGCGGGCCGCCATGAGAATACACAACGCCGAGTTCGTCACGAGCGCGGCGGACGATAGCGGCTGGCCCAGCGACATCCGCCCCGAGATAGCCTTCGCCGGCCGCAGCAATGTGGGCAAATCATCGCTCATCAACAATCTGCTCAACCGCAAGGGGCTGGTGAAGACCAGCGCCGAGCCGGGCAAGACGCGGCTGCTGAACTTCTTTCTCATCAACGAAAAATACTTTTTCACCGATCTTCCCGGTTACGGTTTCGCCCGGGGGGACAAGGCCGAGATAGCCCGCTGGAAACCGATGATTGAAAGCTATCTCACCGGGCGGCAGGGGTTGAAGGCGCTGGTGCACATCGTTGACATCCGCCGCGAGCCGGATGGGATGGAAACGGCCCTGGCCGAGTTCGCCGCGAACGCCGGGTTGATACATATACTGGTGGCGAACAAAAGCGACAAGGTTTCCAAGTTGGCGTCAGCGAAGTCCGTGCGTGAAATCGAGAAGGCGCTGGGCAAAAAACCGATTCTCTATTCCGCCCACACCGGCGAAGGCAAAGATGTACTGTGGAAGGCGATCACCCCGCTTCTCCACGAACGCGTCACCCCCCGCCACGCCCCCGAAGATACCGAGTAATCTCCTCCTCGTGTCATCTCTGAAAGCGCGCCCATGGTCAAGCATTGTCTTTCAATTTCTTCCTTTTTTCCTAATCTTACGGGACGCAGGAATCCCGTTCTCTCCAGCGTAAGCCGTTTTCCGGAGTCATCTCTTCGCCGTCAATGCGGCATGGTTTTATTTCGGTGGC
>JAHFEK010000038.1:879-27137 GCA_023248495.1 Nitrospinales bacterium | reverse complement strand
TGGTGTGCTCGCCGGTCACAGAGCCGCTGGCATGAATAAGCATTGTTTGCATTGCCGTCATGGGAGCAAACGTGAAGGCAAACGCGGCGCCATACCCAAAGACGGCCGCAGCGGCTAGAACCGGAACGACTCTTCTCAGCATCGGGGCATTATATCATTTTTCCCGGCTCTCATTATGCAATAGCTCGGCAACGTGAGCGGCGAATCCGGCTTTGAAGAGATTTCCCCGCTGGCGTTGAATGGCCGCCAGGGCACCGTACAGCCGCGGACTATACGGATCCAAGGCGTGGAGGGAATTGACGATGCCAATTGAGAAATCGCCATCCATTTTCCCGGTTTCAATAATGGTGAAAAACGAACCCGGAATATCAATACCCGGCACGGCGGCACGGCCCCCCCAAAATCCCGATGCCAGCACTCCTGCCGCCATCGCAAACGTGGCAGGTCCATCGTTGAGGAAATAACGAGTCTGATGAAGGGCAACCAAAAAGACCATCGGCGCAATAAGCGCCAACGCCGGGCCGAGAAGGAAATTAGCCCGCAAATCGGTCAGCCACGCACGCGCGTAAGCAAACATCCCTTCCGCGAAAATCCAGCCGAATAGCAGCCCCGCCGCACAGTGCAACAGGTATTCGCGCGCGTTATCGGCCAACATCGCCATGGTGAAATGCAGCTTAACCATGTGGAGTACCGCCGCGAGGATCAACAGTAAAGAGAAAAGCGCGCAAATCATGACCCGTCCGGCGCGAAGAAAGAAATACGGCAAAATGTCCATCATCGGTTTCCGATCATTATATGACAAAGACGGTGCTCCACGATGTGATCATGCACTCCACCACGTGTTCACCGGCAACGGCTTACCGCACGGTTTTAGATGATGTCCCGGAAGCGCCCTTGCGTGGCACGCAGGCGCAGGCTGATGTTGCGGGCCAGCCCCTTCAATATCTTCATGGCCACCCGCGGGTTGTTTTCCTGCAGCAAATCGAACTTCGACTTGGTGAGCATAAGTATCTCGCATTTGGTGGTGGCGCGCACGGTGGCTGAACGTTCGTATTCATCTATGAGCGACATTTCGCCGATAGAGGCTCCCGGTCCGTAGGTGGCGACGATCTTTTGCTGCCGGTTATCAGCGGTGAGAATAATCTCCATCACCCCTTCCACGATGAATAGCAAATAGTTCCCCATATCCCCTTCGTTGAAAAGGGCGCTTCCCTCCTCCACCTGCCGCAGACTCAGATACGGGGCGAAAGATTTGATATCGGCGTCATCAAGCGAATCAAAAAACGGCAACTCCCGCAGCATATTCATCACATTCTGTTTGGTACGTTCCATAATCCGCGCCCCTCCTTTAGTTGGCGGTAACCTGATATATCCGGTGTCTGCCAGGTATTCCCTTGAGTTCAAAAAAACCGACGATCCGCGTTTTCGCCAACCCATTTTTTTCCAAATCCTGCTTCAACGGCTCCGTCACCAGAATACGGTTCAACAGAGGCATCTCCTCCGGCTTCATGCCGCCCTCGTCCGGAATCAGATCCTTCGGCTTGACCCCTTCCACACGGAAAGTCATGTTCACGGCGGTTCCAAGCCGGTCTCCCTTATCGTCAATGCGGGTTTCGCCCACATTGATGGCGATACGGACGTCTATCCGCTCCTCCGGCGGGTGGGTGGCATTGCTTTTTTTCAGCACCTCCAGGATATCCAAGGCAAAATTTACCGCGTGTGAAATCTCATTGAAAGCCATCAAATAGCCGTCACCCGTGCTTTTGGTAAAGCGGGCGCGATGTTTGGTGGCGATCGGCTTGGTTTCCTCCACCAAGCGATTTGTCAGGCGGAGGGCGAATTCATCGCCGTATCTGGCGCCGATGTCGGTGCTGTTGGCAAGATCAAGCACCAGTATCGCCTCCACGCGCACGCGCGCGCCATCCAGAAACGGGCTGGTGAAGATCGTGCTGCCGCCGGACCATTTTTCCCTCGTTTGCTCGGCGATGATCTGGTTCGCTTTCACGGCGTGACCGGTCATGTCCTTAATGATTTGCAAGGCCAGATCGCGGATGTCGGCGTCGCTGTCCTTCACGGTGGCTTTGATAACGGAGAGCGTATTCTTGTCTTTTATTTTCCCCAACGACTTGAGCGCCTCCATCCGGACGTTGCGCTCGGGATCGTCCATGAAATCGCACAGATGCTCCACGGACCGCGCGCCGCCGATGTCCCCCAGCGCCTGGGGCACCACCCAGCGGACGTCGTAGTCGTTCCGCAACTCCATTACCAGATCGATGGCCCGTTCGTCCTGGAGCTTGCCCAAAGCGGAAACCGCCTTCTCACGCACCCACCAGTCCGTATCATGCAGCAATCCCGCCAACGCGTCGAACGTGGCGGGATCCGGCAGGCGGTTGAAATATTCCACTGCGGCGCGGCGGACATTCTCGTCGGAATTGGCAAACAGCGCCTGTACCCGGACGCTCACATCGGGCTTGTTCACCAGCGCCAACGCGTCTATCGCTATCTCGCGTACCCACCAATCGGCATCCTGCACGCATTGTATAAGCGTTTCGGCGGAATCGATGGTCTTGAGCTTGCTTAATATTTCCACCCCCGCGCGGCGGACGTTTACATCCGCCTCACGCATGGAATTGATAATCTCCGGCACCAACGATTCATCGGCGATGTTTTCCAGCGCTTCCACCACCATCTGGCGGACGACAAGATCGTTATCGGCGATACTGGAAAGGATGGCGCGGGCGGCTACCGCGTTCCCGATCTGTCCCAGCGTCTGAATGATCGTGATTTTTATCTTCGGATCCCGTTCCCCCTTCAGCAGGTCGACCAATGGGCCGATGCTGGCGGAATCTTTTATTTTGCAGATTGCCTCCACCGCTTTCTTGCGCAGCCACCAATCGGGCGAACTCATCAGCGGAATCAAATATCCCGCGGACTTCGAGCCCCCCAAATCCGCAATAAGCCCGATCACGATTCCTTTCAGCTCTTTGTCATCCTCTTGCAAATACGGGATGAGCTTATCAAGCGCGGCGGGGGAAGCGATTTTTTTCAGAAGGTCGGCGATGCCGCGCCGCAGCATCACGTTTTTTTCTTTAAGTCTTTCCACAAGGCGGGGAACCGCCGCGGCGCCCGCCTTTTTTTCCAAAACCTCGCGCGTGAACGAGCGCACCTGTTCCTTGGGATGCCCTAAAAGACCGATGAACAGCTCCATCAGGTCTCGATCATAAAACGTGTTGAAGTACCGTTCGAAATCGGCGTCGGTAATTTTGCGGCCCACGTAGGCATCCACCAGCGCGTTAAGCCCATCTTCGCCAAAAGCGCGCAACGACCGGACATACGGGCTGGTGTCTTGCCCCGGCGAGCTGAGAATCTGGCTCACCAACCTTTTTACTTTAAAGCTGTCAAACATTCCGTTTTGGTTCTTCCGGTTTGGTCCAGCCAGCCGCTTTTTTTAAAAAACGCGCGAGCATCCAAATGTTTACAGCTAGTACAAAAACGACGATGCCGATATACACCGCTGGCGAAAAATACATCTGCACTCTCCCATATAACACCGGCTACGGTAAAATCCCGCCTAATGGATAAAGTTTACCATAACCAACCCTAAAAGATGGCAGCCCGTTTTTAATCAAATGCTTGCGGTAAATGCCGGTTTTTCCAGCTTGCTTGAAGAAATAATCGAACATAGATCCCCGTCGACGCCGTTCCCCCGCATTACACTTGGTGCCCGGCGGGAGGGTGATGGATTGTGTTAGTATGAGGATTCACTTATGGAGAACAATATGGCTACCGTTATCGCGCTTGGCATCCTGCTGGTTTTGGTTATATCGAGTTCCGTCAGGGTCATCTACCAGTACCAACGCGGCGTGGTGTTTTTCCTCGGCAAGTACTTCGCCACCTATGATGGCGGCCTGAAACTTATTCTTCCCGGCATCATGACAATGGCGCGGGTGGATATGCGGATCATTGCCCTCGATGTGCCGGCTCAAGACATCATCACCCGCGACAACGTATCAATGGCGGTGAACGCCGTGGTTATGTACCGTGTGGTGGATGCCGAAAAAGCCGTCCTGACAGTGGGCGACTACCATTACAATACATCCCTGATGGCCCAGACCACCCTGCGGGCCACCATCGGCCAGCACGAGATGGATGATGTGCTGGCGGATCAGGAAAAACTCAACGCGCGCCTGCGGGAACTGCTGGATCAGCAGGCCGATCCGTGGGGAATCAAGGTAACCTCCGTCGCCATCAAGCATGTGGATCTGCCGCAGGAAATGAAACGCGCCATGGCCAAGCAGGCCGAGGCCGAACGCGAACGCCGCGCCAAGATAATCAACGCCGAAGGGGAACTGCAAGCGGCCGAGAAACTGCTGGCCGCCGCCGAGATGATGGGACGGCACCCTTCCACATTGCAGTTGCGCTATCTCCAAACGCTGAGCGAAATCGCCACCGAAAACAACTCCGTCACCATCTTCCCCGTTCCGATCGACATGATCAGTTCATTTCTTAAAAACGCGCGGGCGGATAAGGACTGAGGCGGATCGCGGGGAATGAAACGGCTCCTTAACGGGACGATCGTTCCGTTCCTCGCGTATTGGTGGTTGCTGCTGACCTCCATTACGCTCCGCCCTCGCGTGTCCGGGGCGGATACCCAAAAGTACGCAGCCGAAAATCCCTGCATCTTCGTCTTCTGGCACAACCGCATCTTTTATATGCCATGGCACCTGCGGCGGCAACGCAATCTCCATGCGCTGGTTTCCGCCAGCGGCGACGGCGAAATGATCCATGGCACCCTGCGGCTGTTTGGCTATTTCACGGTCCGCGGTTCATCGTTCCGGCATGGGGCGCGCGCGCTTCTCACGCTGGCCAGAAAGTTGCGCGGAGGGGCCACCGCCGCCATGATCGCCGATGGCAGCCGTGGACCGGCGCTCATCGCGCAACCCGGCGCAATTTACCTGGCGAAACTCACCGGCCTCAAGATCGTGCCGTTGGCGTGGGGGGCCGAATGGAAAAGCAATTTCAACTCATGGGATAAAACGATCTTCCCCCTCCCCTTCTCCCGCGTCAACGTGGTCTATGGCAACCCGATTGAAGTTTCAAAAGACATCTCCAAGGAAGGGATGGAGGATAAGCGCAAAGAGCTGGAGGCGGCGTTGATGCGGGTGACAGCGGAGGCGGACGGTTTTTCAAAATGATCCTTTACAATTTTGCGCTGATACTGGCGGCGCCGCTCATCGTCCCTTTCCTCTTCTGGCGCTTTATCACCGGCAAAGAAACCGCCCAAAGCCTCCGGCAGAAATTCGGCGCGTACCTTTTTGAGAATCCGCCCCCCGGCGGCATTTGGATCCACGCCGTCTCGGTCGGGGAAACTATCGCGGCCGTACCGTTGGTGGAGATGCTGGTCCAACGCCAAAAACGCCCACTCATCTTTTCCGTCAGCACCCAAACCGGCATGAAGGTTGCCCATGCCCGCCTCGCCGGAAAAGCGTTTTGCTTCTATTTCCCTTTTGATTTCCCCTTCGCGGTGGCCCGCGCCCTCGTCCTCTTCGCCCCCGCCGCCGTGGTATTCATGGAAACGGAGATATGGCCAAATTTCTTGCATCAAGCCCGCCGCCGGGGGGTGAAAACCGTGCTGATAAACGGGCGGATATCCGACCGTTCCTTCGGCAACTATCATCGGATGAAACGGTTCCTCGGCCCCGTGCTGCGCGATTTCGACCTGTTGCTGATGCAATCCGCCGACGATGCCGCGCGGATCACCGCGCTGGGGGCTTCATCGGAGACGGTACGTGTGGGCGGCAACATTAAATTCGACCGCCCCTTGCCAACCCTTTCCGGCAAGCAAACAATCGCCGCCGAATTCGGCCTGCCGGAACGCATCCCCGCCGTCATCTTCGCCAGCACGCATCCGGGCGAAGATTCCCTCTTCTGCCGCGTAACGAAGGATCTGATCGCCGAGGGGCTTTCCTTCTTCCCGGTCATCGTACCGCGCCACATCGAACGGGCGCAAAAAGTGGCGGCGCTCTGCCGAGAGGCGGGCTTTGCCCCCCGGCTGCGAACCGAAAAAGAAGCCGGCGGCGGCCTGCTGATCCTCGACACCATAGGCGAATTGGCCCGGTTATACGGCGGCGCGGCGATAGCCGTGATGGGGGGAAGCTTTGTTCCTCACGGAGGGCAAAATCCGTTAGAGCCGGCAGGTTGGGAAGTGCCGGTCATCTTTGGTCCGCACATGGAGAATTTCCGTGAAATTTCCTCCCTCTTCCTAAACGCCGGGGCCGCCGCCAATGCCGCCGATGCCGGCGAGCTGAAAGACGCCCTGCGCCGGTGGCTGCAAAACCCCGCTGCCGCGCGCGAAGCGGGAGCACGTGGACGCGAGCTGTTAATCCAAAACAGCGGCGCACTGCAAAAAACCGCCGCCGCGGTCAATAGTTTATTACAATAGGGGTGTATGACCGACATTAAGACGCTGAAAGAACGGGCGCTGCGCGCACCGCTCACCAAATTGGCGGGGGACGCATCGGGCCGCGAGTACTTCCGCCTCTGGATGGAGGGGCACACCCCCGAAAGTGCCGTGATGATGAACGTCCACCACCCGTTCGATGCCGCCACGGACGACTGGCTGGTGTTGCGCTCCTACCTTGACGAATGCGGCGTACGGGTGCCTCGGCTTTACTGGGCCGAGCCGGCCCAGGGAAAACTCTACATTGAGGACGGCGGCGACCGGCTGATGGAGCACCACTTGAAAAGCGCCTCATGCGAAGAAGTGCTGGAGGCCTACCGCGGCGCGCTTAACTTGCTGGCTCATATACAGGTTGAGGGCACCAAACGGATCACCCCGCAAAACCCCGCTGCCGGGCGCAGCTTTGACGCGGAAAAATACCTATGGGAACTCGACTTTTTTGCCGAACATTTTCTAGGCGGCCTGCGAAAAAAAACCTTTTCGGAAACCGAACGGACGCGGCTGCGCGGGTTCTTCGCCGCGCTGATAGCCCCCATCCTCAAGGAGCCGCTCTGGTTTACCCACCGCGACTATCATTCCCGCAACCTGTTGATGGATCACGGCGGTTATATCGTGCTCGACTTTCAGGATGCCCGCATGGGTCCGCTGCAATACGACCTCGCGTCGCTTCTCTTCGACAGCTATGTAAAGCTGGGCGACGCCTTCCGCGACGACCTTTTCCACCACTATGCCGACGCGCTCGACCATGCCACCGGCGCCGCGGCAAACCGGCAGACTTTTTATTGGATGTTTCTACGGGTGGCGCTGCAACGCAACCTCAAAGCTCTGGGCACTTTCGGTTTCCAATCTTCGCGCAAGGGAAACGAATTCTATCTCCGGTTCGTGCCGGACACGGCGGGCTACGTCCGGCGCAATCTGCCGCTTTTTGAAGACCTCACCCCGTGGGCCGATTGGGTTATTTCTTTATTGGATGAGTAGTGGGATAATAATCGGCCTATGCCAAAGATAAATATTAAACGGATCGGCGTGGTGACAAAACCGCATAGCACCCTCGCCCATCAAGCCATCATCAAAGTGATGGCATGGGGCGGACGCAACGGCGTGGAGATTCTGCTGGATCGCGCCGCCGCCAACGCCGCCAAGGAATTCAATACCAACGGGATTGAACATGCCGAAATGCTGGCCTCCATCGACGCGCTCATCGTATTGGGGGGTGACGGCACCTTCCTGGGAGCCGCCCGCATGGCCACCGCGCACAACATACCGCTGCTGGGGGTGAACCTGGGAAGCCTTGGGTTCATGACCGAGGTTGCATTGGAAGAACTTGATACGGCGTTGGACGAGATGTACGAAGGACAATACGATACCGAAGAACGCATGATGCTGGATCTCAAAATAGAAAACAGCAATGGAATCCGCAGGGAAGTCGCGCTCAACGAAATCGTTTTCAGCGGCGGTTATGCGGCCAAAATGGTGGAGCTTACCGTATCGGTCAACGGCCAATATGTGACCAATTACCGGGCAGACGGCCTCATCATCGCCACCCCCACCGGTTCCACCGCCTACGCCCTTTCCGCCGGCGGACCGATTCTTTACCCAACCATCGAGGCGATTCTGATATGCCCCATTTCCCCCCATACCCTGACCAACCGGCCTATCGTGGTGCCGCATAATTATATTATTGAAATAGACATCAGCTCCCAGCAAGAGGTGGTCGTCGCCACGCTCGACGGCCAAATCGCCATCGACGTGGGCAAACAGGATCATATAACCGTGTCGCGCTCGGTCAATACCACCCGTGTGGTAAAAGTGCCGGAGCGAACCCATTTCGACACATTGCGCAGTAAACTTGGGTGGGGAGGAGCAGCGGCGAATCATGGCAGAAACGATCGATAATTCAGTTACCAAGGAAGTTGTCCGGCAACTTGTACCGTTCCTCTCGCGCAAGGGAATACCAATCACGCCCGAGAACTACCGCATCTGGTTCGAGTATTTCCTCGGCCGCAAAGAAGAAATAAAAAAAACGCTGGACGAGATGTTGGCGTCCGACACTGTTTTCACCCCGGACGTGAGCGACAGGCTTTATAAAAGGTTTTTCGTGCGCGATCTCATCGAAGAAGATACCCAAAAACTCAAGATAGAGATGGAAACGGCCGACAGCGTCAGCCGCAAGGCCAGCGAACTGCTCATCAACATCATGAAAGACATTTTGGGATCCGCCGAGAACACCAGCGGCTACGGCGATAAACTCAAGTCTTACATGGACGACATGGAAAAGGCCAACCGGCTGGAAGACATGCAAAACGTGCTTAGAAACGTGCTGCGCGATACGCGTGAAACGGCCAATCAATCGTATGTTGTCCATAAAAAATTGGAAAGCGGCAGCGAAGAACTGGAAACGCTGAACGCCGCCTTGATTAACGCCCGCATGGAAGCCCGCACCGACAACCTCACCACGCTGGCCAATCGCCGGGCCTTTGACGAAAAAATGGTGGAAACCTTGGATATGGCGCGGCAGGGACGCCCCTTCTGCCTGCTGATGCTGGATATCGACCACTTCAAGAAATTCAACGATGAATGCGGCCACCTGATCGGCGACAAGCTGCTAAAACATGTGGCGAAAGAAATACGGGGGGCATGTCCCTCCAACGCCACCCCCTGCCGTTATGGCGGCGAAGAATTCGCGGTGATCTTTTCCGGCCCATCCGATGCCGCGGCGGCCACGGCGGAGAAAATCCGAAAGGCGATAGAGGAAATAGCTTTCACTGTGCGCGGCAGGGATATCGATGTGACCATATCCATCGGCCTCGCCTCAATACAGAAAAACGAAACGGTCAAAGACATAATCGCGCGGGGCGACGCCGCCATGTATCTCGCCAAGCAAAGCGGACGCAACAACGTGAAAACCGAGAAGGATCTTCCCGCCGGTGCTTAAAACGCTCGCCATAAAAAACATCGGCATTATCACCGGCCTCTCGGTGGAATTCGGCGAAGGGCTTAACATCCTCACCGGCGAAACCGGCGCGGGAAAATCGATGATTCTCGCATCGCTCAACCTCGTGCTGGGGGGGCGCGCCGACAACGACACCGTCCGCCAGGGCGAGGATAACGCGTTGGCCGAAGCGGTTTTCGATGCCTCACTGCTGAAAGCGGCCCTCAAAACGCTTGAGGCGCAGGGCATCTTCGCGCAGGATGGCGAACTGGTTGTCCGCCGTACGCTGCAAAAAGAGGGCAAAACCAAAGCGCTGGTCAACGGCAGCCAACTCAACGTATCAGACCTGAAGACCGCCGGCGAAAACATGGTCGACATTCACGGGCAGCACGAACACCAATCGCTGCTCAACAAGGAGACGCACCTCGACTGGCTGGACGGCTACCTCGCGCTGGAAGACGAGCGCAATGAAACCGCCGCGCTGGGAACCGAGGCACGCCGCATCGAATCGGCATTGAAGGAAACTCTCCGCCGCCAGCGGGAGAACGAGGCACAGCGCGAGTTTCTGCAATTCAAGTTGGACGAACTGGAGAAAGCGGCCCTTAAGGATAATGAAGAAGCGGCGTTGGAGGGCGAACTTAAGCGTCTTGCGGGCGCGGAAAAACTGCGCGAAAGCGGCGCGAAGGTGTTTTTGGATCTTTACGACGGCGAATCGAATGCCAGCGGCATCCTCGGCGAAACGGCAAAAGAGATGGACAAGCTCAAGGCCATTGATCCCTTTTTTGGAAAATACGCCGCGCTGTTCAAAGACCTCGCCGCTCAGACGCAAGAGGCGGCGCTGGAGGTCAACTCATTCTGCACCGGCATTGAAGACGACCCGGCCCGGATGGAAGCGGTGGAATCGCGCCTTGCTCTTATTGAAAAACTGAAGCGCAAGTACCGTGCCGATCTGACCGGCCTCGTGACCATGGCCGCCGAAGCGCGGAAAGAACTCGACGGTATCGAATTCGCCGAAGAGGACCGGAAAAAACTGGAAGTGGAACTCGCCGCCGCCCGGAAAACGCTGCGGGAAAAAGCCGCCGCGCTGCACAAAAAGCGCGTCAAGGGTATCGCCGCCTTCAAAAAAGAGGTGGCGAAAGAACTGGCCGATCTCAACATGGCCGGGGCCCGGTTTGAAGTGGAAATCACGCTGGCGGAAGACGCTGACGGCCTTGAACTGGACGGGAAAAAGATAAAGATATTCGGGCACGGCTTCGGCGAATTTCAGTTCCTCATCAGCGCCAACGAGGGGCAGGAACCGCGTCCACTTATAAAAATCGCATCTGGCGGCGAAGTATCGCGCGTAATGCTAGCCCTGAAAACCGCCATCGGCAAGGTGCAGCCGGTGCCGGTGCTGGTGTTCGACGAAATTGACACCGGCATCGGCGGCAAGACCGCCGATATGGTCGGCGAAAAACTGAAGAAACTGGCGAAGAACTGCCAGATTATCTGCATCACCCATCTGCCGCAGATCGCCCGGCAGGCCGACCACCATTACGTGGTGGAAAAAAAGAGCGTGAAGGGCCAAACCACCGTCAACATCCGCAAGCTGGATGACGACGGCCGCGTGGAAGAACTCGCCCGCATGGGCGCGGGCAAAACCATCACCGATGCCGCCCGCGAACACGCCAAAGAACTGATTAAGAAATGATTGCCTCTACCCCTTGCAATGTTTGTGGAAATGAAGAAGCGGATCGGGAGAGCATTAACCCTTTTAATACATCCTTCCAAATTAAATGTCCCAGGTGTGGTGAATTTGAAATCACTGAAGAGTGTATTGATTGGATTGGGACTAAAAAAACCTACAACATGAATCGACACCTCATTTCTGGGTGGATTCGCAACCACAGCATAACCACACCTCCATTGCTTATGAGCACTAATCTCGAAGAAATTGTGCGCCAAGCTCCAAAATCGCCAATTGAAAAAGCAAATATTCTACTTGCATACCTTAATAAGAAAACATCCTACTTTGGCGAGGAAATCCGCATTGAATGGAAAAATGATTACTCAATTTGTTATTCAACAAACGATACAGAATTATTCCGTCTCATGGAACATCTGGAAGAAGAAGGGCATGTTAAAAAAATAAGCGGTGTCATGGGAAGTAGCTCCTACCATGTAACCTCTCTTGGATTTAACAAGTATGAGCAAAGTCTTAAAGAAACTGAAACATCGATGCAGTGCTTTGTGGCAATGTGGTTTGATGTGTGCATGGCACCAGCAAGAGATAATGGCCTAATTCCTGCCATAAAGGATGCTGGCTTTTATCCGTTGGTAATAGACCAAAAAGAACATAATGATAAAATATGTGAACAAATCCTTCTTGAAATAAAAAAATCGAAATTTATTGTTGCGGATGTTACTGGTAGTCGAGGTGGTGTATATTTCGAAGCCGGATATGCGATGGCATTGGGCAAAGAAGTTATTTGGACTTGCGAAGAAAATGATTTTAAAGATGTGCATTTCGATACGCGACAATACAATCACATTGTTTGGAAAACACCTGAAGCACTCAGGGAAAAACTATTCAATAGAATTCTCGGCACGATTGGCCGAGGCAATGTAAAGATCGAACGAAAGGAAAGCTAATGGCTGAAGAAATCGCGGTAATTGAAACGAGTAAGGGAACCATCAAGCTGAAGTTTTACAAAAGTGACGCCCCCGGTCATGTGGCGAACTTCAAGGAGCTGGCGCAAAAGGGATTTTATGACGGCACCACTTTTCACCGCGTAATACCCGGCTTCATGATTCAGGGGGGATGCCCGAACACCAAGGAGGATTATGATGCCCGCATGGCGCACGGCACCGGCGGCCCCGGCTATCATATCGCCGCCGAGTTCAACGACCGCCCGCATGACCGCGGCACCGTCTCGATGGCCCGCTCGCAACATCCGGATAGCGCCGGTTCGCAGTTTTTTATCTGCGTCGCCCCGGCCCGGTTTCTCGACAAACAGTATTCCGCTTTCGGCGAAGTGATCGAGGGAATGGAAGTGGTTGACGAAATCGTGGGCGCCCCGCGCGATTCACGCGACAACCCGAAAGAAAAAATCGAGATGATCAAGGTCTCCATCGTGGAAGCCTGATTTTAGCGGCAGCGGCAACGGGGAGCGGTATCCATCGCTCCCCGTTTTTTTTAACCATCATTCCGAGGACTGGAGTTTACCCCGTACTTGATACGGGGCGGGGATTACAGAAAAGGGAAGCCGACACCCAACGCTAAAGTTTGCGGTCGTGAATGGTCTGGAGTTTTGTAATCATGTATTCCTTCGGCCCGGAGGGAAGCACCACCTTAAATTCGTCGTCCACCCTCTTCCCCATCATCGCTTTGCCTATGGGCGCGGCGATGGATATTTTGCCGTTCGGCACATCGACCAGATCCGCCACCACCAACTCGTAAGTTACGATCTGGCCGCTGTTGAGGTCCTCCATGGTTACCACGCTGAAGAGTCCGGCGACATCGCGCGGAATCTTGGTGAGGTCTATGGACCGCATCACTTTTATCCGCTCGACGATCTGCGCCCCGCGCGCCTCGAAATTGCGTTTCTTTTCGCGGGCGGCGTGGTACTCGGCGTTTTCCTTGAAGTCGCCCAATTGCGCGGCCTTGTTGATCTCGTTCGGAATATCCCGCGCGAGGGCCTTCTTTATTTCGGTCAGTTCCTCTTCGAGTTTCTTTATCGCTTCATCAAACATTGTTTGCGCCTCGTCCTGATTAAAACAAAAGATTGCTTTAAAATTGTACCAAAAAACAGCGGCTAATCCAGCTTTTCTTTAAGCTGGTGCAAATAGTTGAGCGCGTCCAGCGGCGTCATGTTGTCGATATCGGTGTCCCGCAGACCTTCCACCACCGGGTGGAGGGGCGCGGTAAAAAGCGGCACCTGAAGCCCATCCCCCATATCGGCCCCCTTCAACGCGGGTTTCCCATCGGCATCAAACTCCATCTGTTCCAATTGTTTCAAAACCGCTTTTGCCCTTTTCAGCACCTCTTTCGGCAAACCCGCCAACCGCGCCACTTGTATCCCGTAGCTCTTGTCGGCCGGGCCCAGTTCCACCTTGCGCAAAAAGACCAGCCGTTCCCGCTGCTCCTTAACCGTTACATTGTAGTTCGCCACGCCCGGCTCGGTAAACGCCAAATCGGTCAACTCGTGATAATGTGTGGCAAAAATGGTGCGCGCCTTTAGCCGCGCCAGAAACTCCGCCACCGCCCAAGCGATGGAGATGCCGTCGAACGTGCTGGTGCCCCGCCCTATTTCGTCGAGGATGACCACCGAACGTCCGGTCGCGTTGTTCAGGATGTTGGCGGTCTCCACCATCTCCACCATGAAAGTGGAAAGCCCTTTTTGCAAGCGATCCTGCGCGCCGACGCGGGTGAAGATACGGTCGGCGATGCCGATGCGCGCGCGCTTGGCCGCGACGTATCCCCCCATTTGCGCCATGAGCACGGCAAGCGCCACTTGCCGCAGATACGTGGACTTTCCGGCCATGTTCGGCCCGGTGATCACCATCAATCGTTCGCGCCCGCCTTCCATCGTAATGTCGTTCGGCACAAAGTTCTCTTCCGTCATCAGCCGTTCGATGACCGGGTGGCGGCATTCAACCAGCGCCAGTTCATCGGTATCCAGCATCTCCGGCGCGCAGTAACCGTACAGCCGCGCCCCCTCGGCCAGCGCGGCGGCAACATCGAGCCGCGCAATTGTGGAGGCGGCGCCCCGCACCCGCCTGAGGTAGCCGGCGGTGGCGGCACGGAGTTCTTCCACCAGTTGTGTTTCAAGCTGTTTGGCCCGCTCATCACAACTCAAAAGCTTTTCCTCTATCTCTTTCAACTCCGGACTGACGAACCGCTCGCAGTTCACCAGCGACTGCTTGCGGATGTAATTGGAAGGAGCCTTGTCGCTGTGGCGGTGCGTGAGCTCTATGTAGTAGCCGTAGATTTTGTTGTAACCGACCTTGAGCGTGCTAATGCCGGTCGCCTCGCGCTCTTTTTCTTCCAGCTTGCGGATAGCCTCCGTCGCGTTATCGCGGAAGCCGCGCAAGTCATCCAGCTCTTTGTTAAATCCATCGCGGATGAATCCGGCGTCCTTGAACGTGGCCGGGTGCGAAGGGGAAACCGCGCGGGCAAGAAGCCCGGCAAGTTCCGCAACATCATCCCAATCCGCCAGAATCGCGGCTATCGCATCGCCCGGCAGCTTCGCCGCTTCTTCCCGCAACGGGGGAAGCGCCGCCAACGAGCGCTTCAGCGATGAAAAATCGCGCGGGTTGAAACTTTTTCCCGCGATGCGGCTGATGGCGCGCTCGAAGTCGTCCACCTCCGCAAGCCGCGCGCGGAAATTATCGGCGATGAGTGGATCGCTGAAAAACGCCGTAACCGCCACCTGCCGATGCATGATGGTATCGCGGTCTTTGAGCGGCTTCACCATCCACTCGCGCAGAAGCCTGCCCCCCATCGCCGTGCGGCTTTTATCCAAAACGGCCACCAACGTGCCATCCGCGCTCCCTTCGTCCAGATTCTGTAATATTTCCAGATTGCGCAACGTGGCGGCGTCCAGCTCCATCTCGTCGCCGCTTTTCACCCAACGAATGGTGTGCAACGATGCCAATACATCGGCGGCGTTCTTCTTTACGTAGTGAATGATGCCGCCCGCCGCCCGTACGGCGAGGCCGCGCCCGTGCAGGCCAAATCCTTCCAAGGTACTTACATCAAACTGTTCTTTCAGGCGGCGCGCAGCCTCATCCGAGTCGAATGCGAGAAAGTCGAGTTTTTCCACCCGATAATCGTCAAGCATTTCAAGCAGGCCGTCCCCGGCATCGTGCGGCACCAGCACTTCTTTCGGCATAAGACGGGCCAACTCGTCCATCAGCGCGTCGACGGCGCGGGGGCCGTCGAACTCCCGCGCGGTGAAGGTGCCGGTGGAGAGGTCGGCGGCGGCAAATCCTATCCCCTTTTCCCCCGGCGCGACGGCGGCGAGGAAGTTGGAGCTTTTTTCGTCCAGCAGCCAGTCCTCGGTAAGCGTGCCGGGGGTGACAACCCGGACAACCTCGCGCTTTACAATCCCCTTCGCCAGCGCGGGGTCTTCCATCTGTTCGCAAATGGCGACTTTCTGGCCGTGTTTCACCATTTTACCCAGATAGGCTTCCAGCGCGTGATACGGCACGCCGCACATAGGGGTTTTTTCTTTCGCGTCGGTTCCCTTGTCGCGGCTGGTCAGCGCGATATTCAGGATGCGGCTGGCCGCCACCGCATCTTCAAAGAACATCTCATAGAAATCCCCCATGCGGAAAAAGAGCACGCAATCCGGGTAATTCTCTTTTATCGCCATATACTGGCGCATCAGCGGGGTGAGAGTGGCGTTGCCCATAATTACTTGCGGAATCCGCGAAGGAATATCGAACATTCAATTCTTTCAAGGGAAATCATTGATTTCCCGATCACGGCTTCATTTGCCCTTTGAAGCCATCAATCAGCGCGGCGTAGGTGGCGTCGAGGTGTTGGGGCATCACCTTTGTTTCGCCGATGACCGGCATGAAGTTGCAATCGCCGCTCCAACGGGGAACGATGTGCATGTGCAGATGATCGTCGATGCCCGCGCCGGCCGCCTGCCCTATGTTCATACCGATGTTAAAACCGTTCGGCCTGAATTTTTCGTCCAGCACCGCCGCGCATTTTTGGGTGAGCATCATCATGTCGGCGTTCTCCTCCGGCGTCATCTCATCCAGCCGGGATATGTGGCGGTACGGCATGACCATCATGTGACCATTATTGTAGGGATAGAGGTTGAGCATGATAAAACACAGCTTGCCGCGATGCAGGATGAGAAGTTCCCTGTCTTGATCCGCCTTTGGATTATCGCAAAAGATGCACCCACCCGTGTGTTTGGGATCGAGGATATATTTCATTCGCCACGGCGCCCATAACGTGTCCATTCTGTTTCTCCCAAATCAAATGCGAAGAGGTTGGACCTAACTGGCCAATGCACATGCCAAGAGTATGTACCTAACCAATAATTATCGTTTCTTTCCCTGTTTATAGCCGATGTCCATTAATTTGTGCTGCAAGGCGGCCATCGCGTGGGCCTCTTTCGCGCTCCGCTCGTGGTCATGCCCCAACAGGTGCAAAATGCCATGCAGCAGCAGGAAGAAACATTCCTTTTCATACGACCACCCCGCCAGCCGCGCCTGCCGCCGCGCCACGGGAACCGACACCGCCACATCACCCAGCATGGCCGGGCCGGGCGCGTCGCCCGCCGGAAATGAAAGCACGTCGGTGGTTTTGTTTTTACCGCGGTAACGCCGGTTCAGCCGCTTCATTTCGGCGTCGCCGGTAAAAAGGATGGAGAGTTCCCCTTCCGGCTCAGCCAATGCGGCGAAGATTGGGGCCAGTCTTTTCCGGAGACGGCTTAAGTTCGGACCCGTCACCCCTGATCGTACGGTCATCGTCAACATCGTCTTCATCCTTGTCCCCTGGATATTCAATCCTGTAGTGGAATATACCGTGGAGGACGCGCACAAAGCTATCGCCAATTTTATTGAGATCGTGCAACGTGAGGTGCGATTCGTCAAGCTGGCCGCTAACAAACTTATCGTTAATAATTTTGGAAACAACCGCACGCAGGCGCGACGAGGTAGGGGTTTTCAGCGTGCGCGACGCGGCCTCCACGGCGTCGGCCAGCGCCACGATGGCGCTTTCCCGGCTTTGCGGTTTGCGGCCGGGATAGCGGAAATTTTGGTCGCTTATGTCCGCGCCTTCCTGCTCTTTGGCTCGGTGATAGAAGTACTGAATCACCTGTGTGCCATGATGTTCGGCGATCATGTCCTGTATCTGCGGGATAAGCCGGTATTCGCGCGCCCACTCCAGCCCTTTGGTGACGTGGGAAGTGATGATAAGCACGCTCATGGAGGGAGTGAGGTTGTCGTGCCGGTTCAACCCGTCACGCTGGTTTTCGATGAAGTATTCCGGCTTGTGCATTTTGCCGATGTCGTGAAAATAGGAACCGACGCGGGCCAGCAGGGGGTTTGCCCCTATGACCTCGGCGGCGTCTTCGGCCAAATTGCCTACCACAATACTGTGATGATAAGTGCCGGGGGCCACCACCGCCATCCGCGCCAGCAAGGGATGGTTGAGATCCTGCAATTCAAGCAGCTTGATATCCGAGACAACCGGGAACCAGCTTTCGATGAGCGGCGGCACCGCCAACGTGAGAGCCACCACCAAGACGCCGCCTAAAATGGCGAAAAGCATGTTGTTGAGACATTCGGCGGTGAAAAAAGCGCCATCCGCCATTTCCAGCACCACAATGGCCGCAATGGCCGCCGCGATAAGCCGGACACCGGCCTTCCAGACATCTGAACGGCGTTTGATATGTCCCACGTGGAACACCGCCACCAGCCCGGTGAAAAACGAAAAGAAAATAAAGTCCGGCGCGGGCTTAAAAAGAATACCGGCGGAAAGCGAGACGAGTATAACCAGCATCATGGCCACTTCGCGCGTAAAGAAGATTGCTCCCATCAGGGGCACGAAGGCAAAGGGCGCGGCATAGAGATACGAGTCGAGCGCGATATCGGGATTGTGCGCGGAAAAAACCCCGGCGAGCGTGTGAAATATCTGAAGCAATAGGGCCTGCGTGATAAAAAAGAGCCCCAACAAAACCACGTTGGAGCGCCGGATGGCGAATTCACCCATGTAACTTTTCACGTAAAACGCCGTCGCGGCGATAATCAGCACGAGGAACGCGATCGAGGCCGCCACCGCCTGCGCGCTCCCCCCCGCCACGAGGCCGCGCTTAAGGCCCGCAAGTTTAATGAGGTGGTCGGGCGTAACGCGTTCCCCTTCCCGCAGGAGCAGTTCCCCCTTCTGGACGCGGTACTGCACCGGCGCCACGGCGTCGACGGCGCTCTTGCGCCGATCCATCGTCATGATCCGGTTATGGGCCATGTTTGAACCCAAAAAGTCCGCCGCCATCTCTTCCGCGGCGCGTTGCAACGAAAGCGGCTGCGCCGCCATCATTTCACCAAACCGCCGGCGCGCAAATGACTGCGCCCCCTTAAGATCCAACACGTCATGGTAATCCACCTTGCCCAACTGCGCCCCGGTTTCGGCATCCACCATGTCGATCCCGGAATGAGCGGTGGCGGGCATAAGATCCTTTTGCGGTACGATCCCCCCCTGCATCACTTCGGTTAAAACTACCGTCAGCCATTCGGCGATCAGCGGACGGTAGTGATTGGCACGCAGCGTCGCCAACGTTTCAGGGGAAAGCATCTCCAGTCCCAACGCGTCGCGGAACTGCCGTTCCAGCGCCGCGAAGCGGGGAGACGCCTCGAACTGCCGCAGCGCGTCGTGGTTCGCCGCACGGCGGACGGCCGCTTCGCCAACCAAGGGGGTAACGTCCATCGCCTCCCGTTCATCGATCTCTTTCATCACCGCCTTGTATGGCTGGGGGATGTTTTTCAGGTAGCCCTGCTTCATCACCGCAAAAGAGTTCTGAACGCGGCTCACGATGGCTTTTAATGGGGCCGCGTCGAGCATGTAAACATCATGCACCGCTTCCTGCGCGCGCTTGCGCCGGGTTTCGGTGCCGATGGCGTCGTCTATTATCTGGTCGCGCGGGGCATAGATGTTGCGCCGCGCGATTTCCCCTTCACGGTAGTCTTCGGTGGCCGCCCGGTTCGGCTTGATAAAAATAGCCAGACCCGCACAGAACACCGCCAGCAGCAACACGGTGTGGAAGCGTTTATCGTCGGCAAAAAAATCGGCCAATCCATCCCGCAGGTTTTCCACCAGCCTGCCGCGCCCCTGGAAGACCTTTTTTAGATCTTCTACCCCTTTGTTGACGCGGGAGGGGATTTGGGGAGGAACAGGTTTCGGGGCCCATCTATTCTCCGGCATGATCCCCTTTCTCCCGCTCGCTCATGGCTTCGTGTATCTCGTATGCGCCGATGATCTTCTGTACCAGCGAATGGCGCACCACATCCCTTTTGCTGAAATAGACGATATCGATGCCTTCGATGCCGGCAAGAATCTTTTCCGCCTGCACCAGGCCGCTAAGCCTGCCGCGCGGCAGGTCTATCTGCGTCACGTCGCCGGTGATGGCCGCCTTGCTGTTGGTACCCAGCCGTGTAAGAAACATCTTCATCTGTTCCGTGGTGCAGTTTTGCGCCTCGTCGAGAATGATGAACGAATCATTGAGTGTCCGCCCCCGCATATAGGCCAGCGGGGCCACCTCTATCTGGCCATGTTCCATCATGGCGGCCAGTTTATCCGGCCCCAGCAGGTCATACATGGCATCGTAAAGGGGCCGCAGATAGGGGGTAATCTTTTCGTTGAGATCGCCGGGGAGAAAGCCGAGGCTCTCCCCCGCCTCCACCGCCGGGCGGGTGAGAACAATACGGCTGATCTTTTTCTTTAGCAGGTCGGAAACCGCTACCGCCATCGCCAGGTAGGTCTTGCCGGTACCGGCCGGTCCCACGCCCACCACCACGTCGGTGTGCGTGAGGGAATAAATATAGCTTCGTTGCGCCAAGGTGCGCGGAATGACCGCCTTGCGGGCGGTCTGAACGCGAACCTCGCCGGTGAAAATCTCCGCCACCGAAACAACACCCCGGTTCTCGTGAAAATACCGGGCGATGAATTTCAGGTCTTCGTTGCCGACATCCGTCCCCCGCTCGACCAGCTCGTTAAGCTGCCCTAGCAGGTCGGCCGCCCGCTGCGCTTCCGCAGGCGCGCCGGTGATAAAGATGGAATCGTTGCGGGCCACGATGGTGATGCCGAATAGTTTTTCGATGCTCCGCAGGCGGTCGTCGTTGACCCCGCAGATTTCCTGAAAATGTGGAAAATGGGCGATCTCAACGGTGGGGCGTTCGGTGGCCTCGCCGGCGGCGGTCTGGTGGCCGGCGCTAATTAGCGGCCTCCCGTGGCGGAAAAGGGGCGCTGGGCGCAGAAGCGACCGAAAACGGGAAACATGCGGTACCCAATAGCGTTCTCATTCATCCGATTATTTCTGGGAGGATTATACCATAGGAAGTGGAATGGCAAAGGAAAGCCGATGAAACTTCTCCCTTTGAACAACCATGTGCGCAGGGTAGAATAATGTAATGAATTATCTCATTATTGGCAGCGGGGTGGCTGGCACCGCCGCGGCAAAGGCGATACGGAAAATCGATCAGTACGGCGCGCTCACCATCGTCACCACCGAGCCGCACCCCTTCTATAGCCGGATACGGCTAATCGATTTCCTCGCGGGAGATCTCAAGCCGGAACAGCTTTACCTCAAAAAACCGGAGTGGTACGCCGAACAGGGAATCACCCTGCGCACGGGCACCCGCGGCGTGAAGATCAACCCCGGCCTTAAAAATGTCACTCTCGAGGGAGGCGAAGAACTCCCCTATGGCAAACTGCTTGTCGCCACCGGCGCGGTGCCGTTCATCCCGCCGATACCCGGCGTGCAACGGCAGGGGGTCTTTTCGCTCCGCACGATGGACGACGCGATACGGATAGTGGAATACACCAAAACACACCGCGAGGTAACCATCATCGGCGGGGGCCTGCTGGGGCTGGAAGCGGGAAGCAACCTCATCAAAGCGGGTTGCGCGGTGAGCGTGGTGGAGTTTTTCCCCAGTCTGCTGCCACGCCAGATGGACGCGGCCGGCGCGGCGGTTCTGCAACGGCGGCTTGAATCGATGGGATTCCGCTTTTACCTCGGCGCGAAAACAAAGGAAATCACCGGCGGCGACAGCATATCCGGCGTGACGCTGGAAGACGGCACGAACATCCCCTGCGGCATGGCGCTGATTTCCGCCGGCATACGGCCGGACACGGCGCTGGCCATGACCGCATCCGCCATCAGCGCCACCCCGTACCAGTCGGCGATACGGCATCCCGGCATCACCCTCAACAAGGGAATAGTGGTGAATGACCGGATGGAAACGGGCATCCCGAACGTCTACGCGGCGGGCGACCCGATAGAGTTTTTCGGCGTTTCGTACGGCATATGGCCCGCCGCCGAAAAACAGGGAGAGATCGCCGGCGCCAATATGGCCGGAGGCAAAGACCGCTACGCGGGAACCACAATGAGCAACACCCTCAAAGTCGCCGGGGTAACCCTGACCTCCGCCGGAAATATCGACGCTGACGGCAAAGAAGAATCAATCGTGGTGGAAACCGCCGCCGCCTACCGGAAACTGACCTTGAAAAACAACCGGATCATCGGCGCGATTTTTTACGGCGACACGGCGGGCCAGCAAAAAACGCTGGCGGCGATCAACAGCGGGAAAGATGTATCAACGCTGTTGGACGCGTTGCGAGCCGGGAATTTTGACAAACTCTGACCGGTGATGAATCCTTTTCGCCGTTCGCATCTCTACTATTGATAAATGCCGCTGTGCGGTTTAGACTTGCTTTAACGCATAAAATGACAAAAGCCCAAAGCAATCCAAGGAGGTTTTACATGGCTGGTTCCGTTGATGAATTCACCGATGCCAATTTTGGCGAAAAGGTCGAAAAATCGTCCACCCTCACTATCGTTGATTTTTGGGCCGAGTGGTGCGCGCCATGCCGGATGCTCGCCCCGATTGTGGAACAGCTTGCGGAAGAAAATAAAGGCTCCGTGAAAGTGGGCAAGTTGAATGTCGATGAGAACCCCAAAACCGCAACCAAGTATGGCATCCGCGGCATTCCCACCCTGCTCTTTATTAAGGATGGCAAGGTGCAGGAACAGGTTGTCGGCGTTCGCAGCAAAGGTGAAATCCAAGGCGTGATAGACGCGAAGAAATAACCGCCCTTCATATTTCCGTTAGGGGGCCGCTCTACGGCTCCTATTTTTCCTGTAATACCGGGCTTACGGCTTAGCGTGGTTGTTGCCGGCATTAATACGGTAGATGAAGGAAAGTACTTCGGCGATTACGCGGTAAAGATCCGGCGGAATCTCCTCTTCGATCTCCAGCTTTGAAAGAACTTCCACCAAGTCGGCGTCTTCGCGTATCGGAATATTGTGCTCTTTGGCGATTTCCAGAATTCTTTTAGCCACATCGCCACGCCCCTTGGCCGTGACCCGCGGCGCGCGGTCTTTTTCTTTTTCGTATTTGAGGGCGACCGCTTTTTTCGGCTTTTCTTTTTTCATGGTCATGCCCGCAGATCCAAAAGGCCCTTCGGGGGCAACGCGTTATCCGGCTCTATCTGCCGGGTGATAAACTCCGCGCTCGCCTTTTCAGCGTTCATATTGGCGATGAAGCCGGCGTCGCCGAGGATTTTTTCCACCTCATTCAAATGCTTTTCCATTTCCATCACCGCGCCGTCGGTCTGCGCGTAGATGGTTCCTTCGATACGCCCTTTGAACGCCAGCAGTTCCACGCGCAAATCCCCCAGGCGGCTCATTTGCAACAGCATCGTCAGGCGCACCGTTTCCTCGTTCTTCGCCCGCTTGCTCCCCTGCTCGTCCCGTTCCACATACAGGCGCGCGGTATCCAGCTGTTCGCCGTTCCAATACGGGAACTGCCAGTTTTTCACCTCTTTGTTGTCCTGGCCGTTGATGAGCTGGCGCAACTCGATATTCCCCAGCGCATCGTTCACTTTTTTGAGCGCTTCGCGGTACTGTTCCGGATGTTTCTCCACCAGCTTCTCAAGATTTATCTGCGCCAACATCAGGGATTTTTTCAGGTTCTCCCCTTTTTGTCCGTGCGCCACTTCGCTTTCATGAAATAGTCCCATCAGTTGAAAAACATTTTTATCCGCTTCGGGGGTTTTGGCCGATTTGGCGATGGTATCAAGCATTTTTTCAAGGCCGGTGCCGCGCCACGCGGCGGGGGGCATATCTTTTATCAACGCCAGCAACTCTTCAAGCGTAGCTCCCGCCAGCGCGGCGGAGGGGAGATACATCCGCAGCAACGCGGCGGTCTTTTCCTTGAGGGGGGTGTCGAACGGCAAAAGCGAAACGATAAATTGCGGTTTAAGCTGCTCAACCTTCACCATGATTTGCTGCCCCTCGGCCAGCGGCTTGGGGGTATTGGCGGCCATCTCCAATCCGCGCATGCGGACGACGGCGGCGGTGGGTGAAAGATTTTTCACGACGTACCCTTGCAGCGTTTCGCCCTGCGTGAAGCGCGTTTCGAACCCCGCCGCGCGAGGCTGCATCAGCGCCTTTACAAGCGCCGGAAGATTATCCAATTGGCTTATCATTCGCCGCCTTCAAGCATCGCCATGATGAGTTCCACCTCCGGAAGGGGTAACGCCAGCCGGCGGCTTATTTCTTCCGTTCCCAGTCCGTGTTTTCGCAACGCCGCCACCTTGCGCTTGCTCTCCGCTATTCTACTCTCATCAGCGGCGGGATTATACCCGTGCGGCGCGGCGATTTCTTTCTGCCCCGGCGGATCCCCGCCCAGCATGGCGCGGCGCGCCTGAATCTGGCGGTCCAACTCTCGGGCGGCCGTCTCGCCGCGTTCCACCGCTTTGTTGAATTCGCCCAACAGCTGGCGCAACTCGTCCGGCGTGGAGTGCTTCTGCCGCGCGACAAGCATGACGACATAGATGATGAAGGCAAAAAGAATAATATCGAAGACAAGCTGGAAGTATATCCAGTTCATAGACCCCACCGTGAAGCGGGGATATTACACCTTGATGTTGAGCAGACGCCCTTGCGGGGAGGCATCCACAGACATCGGCCTTGCGGGAGATGTTTCGGCATGTTCTTCTTTCAACTCGGCCTTATCCCGCGCTTGGTGCTCCCGTTCATCCTGCTGCCGCTGCTGACGGCCGCGCTCATCATCCGCATGTATTTGCACGGTATCCGTTTGCTTGGATTCCTGCACCTCGGTCTTCTTCGCCTCGTTCTGTTTTTCGATGATGTCTTTGAACTGCTCGGAAACCACCGCACCGTGGGTAAGGGCGTTTTGGTGTACACGTTCCCCGACGTTGCTCATTTGCAAAACCGTCTGAAGACCTATCGATTGCATCGCACAATCTCCTTACAACCCTTACGTTCAGTTTACGGTAATCGCCCGCCGGGGGTCAAGTTTTAGCCTCCGGCCAAAGGTTCAAAATAAGATATACTTGGAATCCGACATCTACGTATCGGTTTTTTATGGAGAAACATGAATGGTTGACGATAACGAACAGGTAAAAATACGGCGGGAAAAACTGGCCGAAATGCGTAAAAACGGCCCCACCCCGTACGTGAACCGTTTTAAACCGCAGCACCGCATCGGGCAGGTGCGCGCCGCCTGTGAAGGTAAAACCACGGAAGAACTGGAGTCCGCCCCCTTCCGCACTTCGGTGGCTGGACGCCTGATGACCATTCGCAACATGGGTAAAACCATTTTTGCCGACTTGCGCGACGGTACCGCGAAAATCCAAATCATGGCGGGCAAGAACGGCTTGGGCGAAGCGGGACTGGAAGCCTTCAAAAAATTCGACATCGGCGACATTGCCGCCGTGGAAGGAACCGCCTTCTACACGCGCACCAACGAGTTGAGCGTTAAAGCGGAAAAGATCACCCTGCTGGCCAAGAGCCTTCAGCCTCTGCCGGAAAAATGGCACGGTCTCACCAACGTGGAGACCCGCTACCGCCAGCGGTATGTCGACCTTATTTCCAACGAAGAGGTGAAAGGCATATTCATGAAGCGGGCCAAGACCATCAGCGCCATCCGCCGCTATCTTGATAATCTTGACTTCCTTGAAGTCGAAACGCCGATGATGCAGGCGATACCGGGCGGCGCGAACGCCCGTCCGTTTGTCACCCACCACAACGCGCTGGACATGCGGCTGTTCCTGCGCGTCGCGCCGGAACTGTACCTGAAGCGGCTCATCGTCGGCGGCTACGACCGGGTGTACGAAATCAACCGGAACTTCCGCAACGAAGGCATCTCCACCATGCACAACCCCGAATTCACCATGCTGGAATTTTATATGGCCTACGCCGATTACCACGACCTGATGAACCTCACCGAGGATCTGCTGAACAAGGTCGCGCTGGAAGTTTGCGGCACCACCTCGCTGAAATGGATGGGGCACGATATTGAGCTTTCGGGCAAGTACGCGCGCTTCCCCTTCTATGAAGCGATAGAAAAAATCGGCGGCGTGCCGGCGGATGTCATCCACGATTGGGAAAAGGGAAAAGAGTGGCTCCGCGCGCAAGGCGTTCACACCGAGAAGGCCGACAAGGGGGCGAAGGTGCTGGAAAAGCTTTTCGAGGTGGCGGTGGAGCCAAAGCTGGTGCAGCCAACGTTCATCTATGATTACCCGATAGAGCTTTCCCCGCTGGCGAAGAGTAAAGATGACGACCCGGCGCTGACTGAACGCTTCGAGTTTTACATCGGATGCAAGGAAATCGCCAACGCCTATACCGAGCTGAACGACGCGGAAGACCAGCACAACCGTTTCAAAGGGCAGATGGCGATGAAAGACGGCGGCGACGAAGAGGCGCAATGGATGGACGAGGACTATGTGACGGCGCTGGAATACGGGATGCCCCCCACCGGCGGCGAAGGGATTGGCATCGACCGGTTAACAATGCTGCTGACGGGCCAGGATTCCATCCGTGAGGTAATTCTCTTCCCGCAGTTGAAGAATTTGCCGAAATAACGCTGGCAGGGAGGGGAAACCCTCTCGCCATTGCTCCTTCCCGGATAGGCACGGCAATCTTGCCGTGCAATCGGCCCGCTGGCCCGATGTGGGAAGCTTTGATAATATGTCTGGGGCCGGGTCAGGTCCGGCATGACTAAAAGAGACCGGGTCAATCCCGGCATGGCGGCGTTTTCCCTCACCAGTCCTTTGACGTTTTCAGAAGCGCGAGTTCCTCTTTCGCGGAGATCAGATCGGGGGAAAGCTGCAATGCCTTTTTA
>JAHFEK010000038.1:0-869 GCA_023248495.1 Nitrospinales bacterium | reverse complement strand
GAAATACAGCCCCCCGTCACGCGGATCGACGGTGAGGGCGATTTCATATTCCCGTATCGCCTCTTTCCATTTCCCCTGCCGCCGCAAGGCGATGCCAAGCCGGTTATAAATATTAATGGTATCCACCTGCTTCAGCAGGGATTGCCGGAAATACTGTTCCGCAAGCTCCGCTTTTCCGAGCCGCAAAAGTTCTTCGGCGATTTCAGTGCTACGTGTCGGCTCGTACCGGATAGCGGCGCTGAACGCGTGATGCGCTTTGGATTCGTTTCCTTTGCCCAAGTAGACCTTGCCGATGGCTATATGCCGTTCGGCGTTGCTGGGACTGATCACAGTGGCCTTCAACATAAGCTCCAACGCCTCATCCTCGTTCCCCTGCTTGAGTTGAAGATCGGCGGCCTTAACGTACGCTTTCAGGAACTTATCATTTTGCAATATCGCGGTGGTATACGAGGCTTGCGCCTTTTCGAATTCGCCCAGCAATTCATATGTCTCACCTATCTGAACGTGGATGCGCGCGCTTTCCTTCATCGCCTTCACCTGCTCGAATAGGGCAAGCGCCTCACGGAACTGGCCCCGCTTAACCAGTTCCTCCCCCTCTTTGAGCAGTTTTATATAATCCGGCGGGTTTTCCCTGGCATCGATGATGTTTTGAATCTTGCCCTGAAGGGTTTTCAGTATAAAGGGCTTGATAATGTATCCGTTGACGCCCACTTCCCCGGCCTGGGCCACTAGATGCTGCTCCATCTCCGCGGTGACCAGCAGAATCGGCGTGTCCTGAATGGCTTCATCGGCGCGAATTTCCTTGGCGGCGTTTAACCCGCTCATCTTGGGCATATTCCAATCCAGCAGGGCGAACTTGCACCCGGCGT
>JAHFEK010000037.1 GCA_023248495.1 Nitrospinales bacterium | reverse complement strand
ACGCCTGAAAGAAATAAAAAGGAAGGAAGGGAAAGCGCCATGAAGGAGATACGGGCAGAGGTAGTCATCGCGTCGCCGCCGCAACGGGTCTGGCGGGTTTTTACCGATTTCGCCGCGTACCCCCTCTGGAATGTTTTTTTGGTGCGGGTGACCGGTGAGATGAAACAGGGGGAGAACCTGGAAATCCGCGTGCAGCTCCCCGGCGCGAAGGCCGCCGCGTACCGCGCCAAGGTGCTGAAGGCCGACACTGAAAAAGAGCTGCGCTGGAAGTGGAAGGATTTTTTGAAGGGGGAGCATGTGTTTACGCTGGAGCCGGTGGGGGGCCACATGACCCGATTTACGCAGAGGGTGGAGTTCGGCCTCCTTTCCGGCGCGCTCGCCGACAAGGAAATGACGGCGAAGGCGGAAGAGATGTTCGGCCACATGCACCGCGCCCTGAAAGCGCGCTGCGAAGAATCGGCGGATTAGCCGCGCGGCGTTTCCCGGTTTTGGTGGGACACGCTTTCTTGCGTGTCATCGGCCCATCAGGCCGATAGGGGAAGCTTTGATAATATTTCTGGATCCCGCCTTCGCGGGGACGACAGAGGAGGGGGGCGCGCACCTGCGGAATCTTACGAGAAGTGGCCCCAGATGGTGATGCCGATGAAACCGAGCACCCCCAACACTCCCAGCGTCAACGCGATTTTCCGTTTGGCGTATTGGCGGTGCGGGTTGGGATCGAGAAACGGTATGGCGAAAAGGAGTCCGACCACCACCCCTTGCATACTGACGCCGATGACTTTTGGCGCCCACGCTCCGATGAACATTAGTTTTTCGGCGAGTTTCAGTTCCTGATAGGGGGCCAAGAAGTACCATTCCGGCTTAATGTGCTCCGGGGTGCTGAACGGATCGGCCATCTCGTCCAGTGTCGGCGGGAAGAGCGTGGCGAGCGTGATGAGGATCAGAAACACCACAACGCAGATGATGATCTGTTCCACGATGTGGTTGGGGAAAAACCAGTGCATTTTCCCTTCGGCGACGAGCCGGTTTTTTTCCTCCATCGGGAGGTGTTTTATTTCGACTTCTTTTTTCATGTTACATCGGCCCCGAAATTCCCTGCGTCCGTATCTGAACGAAGTGCGCGGTCAAAAGGGCGAGGGCGGAGGCTGGCAGCACAATCACGTGCAGGGTAAAAAACCGGCTGAGCGTGATCTGTGAAACGTCCGGCCCGCCAAGCATGAGGCTTTTGGTCAGGGGTCCCAATCCCGGCATGGATCCGGGCGCTTCGGTGGCGATGACGGTGGCCCAGTAAGAGAGCTGTGTCCAGGGCAACAGGTAGCCGGTGAACGAAAAGCCCATCGTGAGCAGGAACAGGGCCACGCCGGTTACCCAGTTCAATTCGCGCGGGGCCTTATATATGCCGCCAAAGTAGATTTTACCCATGTGGATCATCACGGTCAGCACCATGAGGTTGGCTCCCCAAAAGTGGAGGCCCCGCACCGCCCAGCCGAACGGAATGTCGTTGGTGATGGCGACCACGCTTTTGTACGCGCTGTTGGTGTCCGGCACGTAATAGATCATCAGCAGCAGGCCGGTCATGATTTGCATGAGGAAAATGAAGAAGGTGATGCCGCCGAAGCAGGAAAAAATCCCCAGATGCGTCGGCGCCAGTTTGTTGAAAACTTCTTCGTCCAGCAACTCTTTTATGGCAAGCCGGCGATCCAGCATCTCGAAGCCCTTTAGCAGCCACCGGTTGCGCAGCGTGACAGGCCCCAGTTTCAACTCGTCCATAGGTTACGCCTCTTCCACCACAATGTTGCCCGCTTCTATCCGCGCGCTGTAGGGGG
Source organism: Nitrospinales bacterium (assembly GCA_023248495.1). GTDB lineage: Bacteria > Nitrospinota_A > UBA7883 > JACRGQ01 > JACRGQ01 > JACRGQ01. The sequence continues at coordinate 25,612 of JAHFEK010000037.1, read as the reverse complement.
TGAGCGGCTTGGGCGCCGGGCCGCCCAGCACCCGTCCGGTTTGGTCGTATTTCGCGCCGTGGCAGGGGCACTGCATTTGTTTGGCTTCCTCGTGATATTTCACGATGCATCCCAGATGCGTACAGACGGCGCTGAGTGCCACGACCTCGGTTTGGGTTTTGCGGATGATAAGGGCGGGCTTGCGCTTGAAGGTGAAAAACCGCGCCTCCCCCACATGGACTTCGTTGAGGGCGACGGAATAGGTTTCCTTTTTACCTCCGCCGCTCTTGGATTCCGGCAGCAGATAGCGCGCAAGCGGATAGAATACGCCCGCAGCCGCGGCAAGAGCCGACCCGGCCAAGGCTGATCCCACGAATACCCGGCGTGAAACCGGCTCTTCGTCCCATCCTCTTTTTGCTTCTTCCATGGGTTTTGGGGCGTTAGCGCCCGAAACTCCTTTCCGTCCGGGTCATCTCGACCCGCATTTCGGTATTTTGCAGCAGCGCCGGCTGATACACATAGTCAATCCATGCGGTGACGGAAACCTCGCTGGGGGTTGCGCCGTAAAAGATGACCTGCTCTTTTCTTTTCTCGCCGGAGGCGATCCGGTTATCTTTTACGATTACGGCTCCCAAACCCTGCATGATATCGCTGTCGCGGGTCAGTTCGCGCCCCTTCTTGTCGAAGATGATCTTCTCATATACCACGCTTTTCTTTTGCGAGCGGTTGTCCGCACCCATGACTTGCACATAGAGCACCAGTTTACGGGTAGGGATTCCGGTGGGCAGGGAGTGGCCCGCTCCCGAATTCTCTATTTCGAGATCCACCACCGTGCGGTCGCTGAACCGTTCGACGTTGCTGATGTTTACCACCACGCCCTTGCGGAGTTGCACGATGGAGTGTCCCCCCGCCAGCGAATGGCTGAACACGCTAATGCGTTCGCCTTTTTGGTTCGTCGTGTTTTCCAGCGGCATGTGACATTGTTGGCACACGGTGCCTTTGGTGGCTTGGGGGCTGTTTTTCCATTCGGACCAAGTGGCCATGATTTTTATGCCGTTGGCCTCGTATTCGTGACAGGCGGCGCACAGCTCGGCGCCGCGGTGCATTTCGCTTTTCACGCTGGCGTGATAGGGGGTTTTGTCGTTTCCGCGCGGCCCGGCAACTGTGGCGCCCACTTTAACGTCGAAGCGTTTTTTGCCGTTGGGATGCGCGGCGGTGATGCTGTGGCAGAAGTGACAGGTGATTCCCTCCCGCGTCACTCCCTCTTTGAGTCCGGTATCGCCGTTTATGGTAGTGACCGGCGCATGGCATTCGAGGCAGATTTGTTTGGCCCTGCCGTCGCTATCCAGAAACGCCTGCATGTACGCCGCTTGGAAAATCGGGTCGGTGACCGCCTGGGCGTGCATCGAGTCCTTCCATTTGGCCAACACGTCTTTGTGGCAGGAGCCGCATTCCTCTGCGCCGGAAACAATCCCGGCTTTAAGGGGTGGAGGGTCGCCGGCCGCGGTTACAGGCGGGGCCGATAGCAGAAATAGGCCAAACAACCCAAAAAGGGCCTTGTAAATTTTTGAACTCACGCCATAATTAAAGAACAGCATTCACTCGATGTCAAACCTAATATATATCGGCGAATATCACTATGAAGAAGAAAGATTACTACAAAATTCTGGGGGTTGGGAAAAATGCGGCCGCCAACGAGATAAAGGCCGCGTACCGCAAACTGGCCAAGCAATGGCACCCGGATAAAAATCCGGGGGACAAGGGGGCCGAGGACCGGTTCAAGGAGATCAGCGAGGCATATGCCGTGCTGAGCGACCCCGACAAACGGAAGCAATACGATGTGGTCGGCAGCGAACGATTTCACCAGCAGTTCTCGCAGGAGGATATTTTCAAAGGGGGCAATCTCAACGATATTCTGCGTGAAATGGGTTTCGGGGATTTCTCATCAACCCTCGGCGGCGGCGGTTTTCGCATTAACTTTGGGGGAGGCGGCTTCGGCGGCGATCCCTTTGGAGTGGGCGGCCACGCCCAGAATCTCGATGCCGAGGCCGAGCTTGCCATCACGTTTGAAGAGGCGGCCACGGGGGTGCTGAAGGAGATTACCCTCCAGTCCGGCACGAAACGGGAAACGGTTAAAGTAAAAATTCCCGCCGGCATTCGCGCCGGCGAGCGTCTGCGGCTGGCTGGCAAGGGGACGCAGGGCCGGGGACGGCGCGGCGACCTCCTTATAAACATCTCAGTTGCCCCGCATCCGGTGTTTCGCCGCGAGGGGGATGACATTGTTGTGCGGGCCGACATAGACATCTCCACCGCGTTGCTGGGCGGATCGGCCGAGGTGAACACATTGGAAGGGATGCGAACCGTTAAAGTACCGTCTGGCATTCAGCCGCCGCAGAAGATCAGGGTGCGCGGCCAAGGTATCCGCCGGGCGGGCGCGGCCGCCGGGGATCTCTATGTGGAGATTGCCATACGCATACCGGCCCATCTCACCGACGAGCAAAAACGGCTGGCGGGGGAATTGCGCCATGTCGGCTTATAGGGGGGGGGATGTTATGAAACAGGTATTCGCGTTATTTGTTTTGCTGGCGCTCTGCCTTCCGGCCGCGCCGTCGCGGGCCGAGGAACCTTCCGTTGACGATGCCATCTCCGCTTTAGAAAGGCAGATTGCGCGGGACGAAGGAATTGCCGCGCGCTCCGCCAATATCGCCGCAACCAGGCAGGCCCGCCAGCGGATAGGCGATGATTTGAAAGAATTTCAATTCATCATTAATCACTTCGAACGTCACTTCGCCGATGTTGATCCGCGGATGATAAAGGATTTGAATCGCATCTTCGATGAGGAAAAGGCGGAGGCCGCCGATGAGCGTTATTCCCACCGCCATCTTGACAGCACCCGTAACATGGTGAACGGGAATCTGCCGGTAAAAAAAGCGATTCTCAAGCGGGCGCGCGATTTGCTGGAAGAAAAGTAGCGCATTATAATTTTTCGTGGATACGAAGTTGCTGTCATGCCGGACACCGATCCGGCACCCAGAAATATAATCCAAGCTCTCTGTATCCTCGATTCCGAAGTTTCCTCCCCTCATTTGAGGTGAGGATTCAGGTGGGGTTAAAGGAATGGACATTGGCCCGATAAAGCAGGCCCGGCACAAGATGCCAGAACCCCTCCTGCATGAGGGGAGGATACGGAAAAAAGGGCTACCACCAAACGGCGGGCATTCCCGCATCCACCCAGTCGAACGTCTCCGCTTTTTCCGGATCCACTTCATTGATAACGCCGGTGACCGTTTCGGCGAATTCGGCTTCGTTGCCCAACAATTCTTCGTTACGCCACTGATCCCATTCACGCACCGCCGCGGGGTCGTTCTCCGGCCGTGTATCGGGGTAGCCGTTCTGTCCCATTTTCCAGAGGCTGGCGAAAAGGAATGTCTTGCCGCCAAACATATCGGCCATTTGCCGGAACAGGTCGGGGCGCAGATGTTCCACCGCCTTTTTCAGGGCTTCTTCATAGACCAGGTCTTCTTCGTCTTTATCCAATTCCAGCGGGGGGGCGAAGCTGCCGCCGGTGATGCGGGCTACCAGCGCCGGGTCCATTCCCATGCCGTCGGCCCAATCCACCAGCGGGGGGTATTCCCCTTCCTTCCACGCTATATAGCAAAACTCCTGGCAAATAACCGCCAAGGTTATGAGCCGCAGCAACGCCCGGTGTTTTTCCTCCGGCGTGGCGAAATCCGCCAACCCGCGCCGTTCCATCGATTTCCAGACGATGCGCGCCCAGTTGCGGTCGCTGTGGTCGCCGTATATGTCGAAGAGCAGATCTCCCGATATTTTTTGGGCATCTTCCCAGGTAAAGGTCATTTTGTGCGCGGCCATGATCCCTCCGTTACACGGCGTGGCCGGCCCGGCGGGCATCTGCGCTGCGTTTGCTGTAAATGCAGCCGCAATAATCCTGGCGCCGGAAGCCGAGCTGGTTGCTAATACGGACCGATATTTTGGCTCCTTCCCGTTTTTTCCAGTCGGCAGCGTCGAACAACATATCCCCGTGCGAGGCGGCGGCCTGTGTGCCAAGGCGGTTGACCATCTTCACATCTTTCCGCGACGAGGTGGAGAGCACCGCCCCAAAGCGGCAGATGCCTAGCGCGGCGGCCATCCGGGCGGTGGCGTCGAGACGGCCATCAATGCAGAATTCGCAACGGAGTCCCTTTTCCGGTTCGTCTTTCCATTGGGCGGCTCCGGCCAGCCACTCCTCCGCCCGGTATTCGCCTACGATGAGCGGCAATGCTTCAAGGGCCGCCAGCCGTTGCACCTCGCCGAGGCGGTTTTGGTATTCCTCCACCGGGTGGATGTTCGGGTTGTAAAAGTAGAGCGTCACTTCGTATTGTTGCCGAAGCGTCCGCAGGGGGTGTGGCGAACAGGGGGCGCAGCAAACATGCAACAGGTACTTTTCTTTGGCGTCCATGCGGGAAATTATAAACGAGGATGCGGCGCAAGAAAAGGCGGGTTACGCGGCCTGTCCGGCGGCGTCTTTGTTCCCTCCGTTTTTTTCGTTGATCGCGGTGGCGCCATCGTTCTTTTTCGTGAGGGTGTCCAAAAACGCCTGTTGATAGTCCAGCATCGTTTTTTGCGCCGAAGCCATCATTCCTTGCAAATACGCCGAAAAAGCATCGTCGAATTTTTTCACCGTCTCGTCGCGGAACTTTTGGAAATCGATGCCATTTCCGTTGGGCGGCCTCGGCGTCGGCGGTGCGCCGGGGACTCCGGGCGTGCCCGGCGGGAGCTGTTCCGGCGCCGGTTGTCCTGGCACGGCGCCAGCGGTGCCGGGGCCGCCCGCGATGGCTCCCTGCACCATATGAATAAAGTCGCCCACCGAGCTTTTCAAAAGCTGTTTTGCGCCGTCGAAGGCCGCGCCGTCCACGCCGGCTGTTTTTGCCAACTCGTTGAAGAGCTTATCGGCGCTTTGGGTGAAATTTTGCAAATCCTTTTCACTAAGCGTGGAAAGTTTGCTGGCGGCGCCGACGAATTGGTTCAGCACGTCGGCCCCCAGCGATCCCATTTTTTGCGCCGTGGAATCGAGTTGGGTAATAAACGACATATCGAAGTGATAGTCGGCCTGGAAGCGCTTTTCCACGCTGGTGCGAAGTTCCTGATACCCGTTGGCCGATTTTTCCGATACCGTGCTGCTGTAGCTTTCGGCCAGCGCGAAGTGCATGTCCATCTGCAAGCGGCCCGCCAGCAAACCCCCTCCTTGGGACGGGGCGGCCGGCGCGGCCGCGGGAGCCGGGGTGCATGCGTTTTGCGCATCCCCGGCTCCGTTAGCAGCGGAACTTGAGGTATCGAGAACCTTCGGGGTCAGCCGGTTTTGAGCCGCCAGCCCCGTTATGCCGTCAATATTCATCTAATTCCCTCATCAACTGGATATATCGGAGACGCCAAATATTTCCTTGAGAGTTTTTATTGCGAGGGGCGGGACAGGTTATAATACGCCGATGGTACGCACCTTTGTAGCAGCTATTTTGGCGGTAACGCTTTTATTAACATTGGCTTATGCCGATACCAGGAACCTTGAAACATTCACGTCCACCGGCGAGGGGGATGTTGAGATCGAAAAGTTCGACTATATCGACGCGCGGATCGGAGCGAAAAACATGGCGACCCAGAAAGCGTTATGGAAGGTTATCGGCCAGCTCTTATCAGCCCAGGAATTGGCGGATCGCTCCGATCATATTCAGTCCGCCATCGCCGTTAAGTCTATGGATTTCGTGCAAAAATACAAATTCGCCGAAGAAACGATTTCACCGGACAATAAGACCTACCATGTCGCGATGGAGGTAACATTTTTCGCCGATCAGGTTCGCGGCGCGTTGGAGAATTTGGGAACCGCCGTAACGCAGCGCAAACGGGCTGTGATCGTAATCGACGAGCAGGCGATGGACGGGGCCTCCGATACGAATTTTCTTCTGACTGGCAGCATGACCGAAGACCGGCTGCGGCAGGCGGTGGGGGAGGCCGGGTACAAGGGGATGGCCCGCGCCGAAGTGCGCGCGCTGAAGGATGACCCGCAGGCGGTCAAGGCGGTGGCCGGCGACGCCGATGCCGTACGCTGGGTGGCGGCCCAACTCAAGGCCGATTACGTAATCACCGGCTCCGCGAGGGCCGCTTCCGCCGGTACCGGGATGTTGGGCACGATAAAATTGAATGTCTACGCCGCCGATGGCAACCCGGTCTGGTCAAAGGAAATCACCGAAAGCGCGCCCGGCAACGGCGGGCCCGACCGTTTCAGGGTAATCCGCCTCTGCGCCGACAAAGCCGCCGTAATGGTTTCGGAACTTTTAGCGACCCGCAAATAATCCGCCGCGCGAACGCGGCTTCATCGCCCGTTCCCGTTCCCGCTTCGGGAGGCAATCCTGCCTTCCATTGGCGCGATAGCGACTGAAGCATCTCCTTCGGAGAGAGATGCTTCGCTAGCGCTCAGAATGACAACACCCAACCCTGCCGGAAAATGCTCCGCCAGCGTATCAGTCTTCGTGGTTGGAGCGGAGGGCGGCGACCTCGGCGGCGAGGTTCTCCACCCGGAGACGGAGGAGGAAGAGCGTGGCGAACAGGACGCCGAAGGCGAGCATGCAGACGCGCAGCGTGTTCAGCATCTCGGGCGGCATGCCGGGTTCGGCCAACGATTTGATGACCACCGGATGCATGATGCTGCCCCACATTTTTATGGCAAAGTGGACGACCGGCACGTCGAGGAAACCGACGATGCCGAAGACCGCCGCATAGCGCGCGCGGGTCATCTGGTTATCTATCGTGCTCCGCAGGATGAGGTAGCCCGCGTAGATGATGAGCAGTATCAGCGCGGTGGTGAGGCGCGGCTCCCATATCCACCACGCGCCCCAGCGTTGTTTTCCCCAAATCATGCCGGTGACGAGCATCAGGGAGCAAAAGAGCACGCCCAACTCCGCGCCCGCCGTCGCCACCCGGTCGAAAAACATCTCCCTTTTCCACAGGAACAGGAAGCTGCCCGCGAAGGTGACGAAGAAGCCGAGGTAGGCCATTATGGCGGTCGGTACGTGGAAGTAGACGATGCGGTACACGGCCGTTTCACCCATCGCTTCCGGCGACCAGACCAGGGCGAGGTACGCCCCCAAAAGCATGAGCGCCGCCGCCGCGCCAAGGCTGCCGTACCGCACGATGGCGGTATCAGTCAGCTTTAGCGCTTTTTCTAAGAGCTTCAAGTTCTTCGCCCAGTTTGGCGGTCTTCCGGTCGATCAGGAAGACGTAGCCAAACAGCACCAGCCAAATGATTCCGTAAGCGGCAAATAAATAAGTCATAATTCGTCCATGATATATTCAAAAACCAACGCTGACACAACAAAAAATATCACGTCATACGCCGCGAGCAGTTTTAGGCGGCCCATATAGGATTCCGGCTCACCGCCGGTCAGCAGCGCGGCGGTGGCGCTGGCGGCGAAAATCAAGAGTGGCACCAGCAGCGGCAACAGCAGCACCGGCAGCAGAATTTCCCGCGCTTTCAGATTCACCGACATGGCGGCGATCAACGTGCCAAGCGTCATGAAGCCGATGTCCCCCAAGAGGAAGACCGCGGTTTGCAGCGTGAAATGCTCCATCACGTTGAGGTTGTACAGCACGATGAAGACCGGGATGGTCATGATCTGGATTAGGACGAGGAAGAAGAGATTCCCCAGAAACTTGGCGATGAAGATGGCGGTGCGGTCGACGGGGGAGAGGCCCAGACCCTGAATGCAGTCGTTCTCTTTTTCGATAAGAAACGAGCGGCCCAGGCCGAGGGTGCCGGCGAAGAGAAAGGCGATCCAGAGGATGCCGGAGGCCAGTTCCGGCGTATTCAACGGGTTGATCTTGAAGGCGAAGTTGAAGATGACGATCACCAGCAGGGCGAACATGAAGGTGTGGCCGAGGAACTCGCGCGAGCGGAATTCCGTTTTCAAATCCTTGAGCAGGATGGCGTGGGCGGTGCGCAGAATCTCGTTCATGCCCCCACCTTCTCAAGGTAGATTTTCAGGAACGTGTCCGCATCCATGCCGTTTACCGGTTCGTCGTGCACTTTGCGCCCCCCCTTGAGTATCATGGCGCGGGTGGCGGCGGCGATGCCCAGAGGGATGTCGTGCGTGATCATCAGCACCGTTTTTTTACGGCGGTGCAGGCCGGAGAGGAGTTTCTGGAACATCACGGCGCTGTGGTGATCCAACCCGGTGAACGGTTCGTCAAGGAAGATGAAGGCGGGATCGGCCACCAGCGCGCGGGCGATGGAGAGGCGCTGTATCATGCCGCGGCTGAAATTGCGGACAAGGTCGTTTTTCCGGTTATCCAATTCCACGCTTTCCAGCAGTTCGGCCGCGCGCGTTTCCCTGTTTTCCACGCCGTACATCTCGCCGTAAAAGACGAGGTTCTCGAAGGCGGTGAGATTATCGTAGAGGTAGCTTTTGTGGCTGATGACGCCGATCCGTTTGCGCACGTCGGGGTTGTGCGCGTCGGATTCCCCCACGGTGGCGCCGCCGGAGGTGGGACGGGTGATGCCGCAGAGGATTTTCAGGAGCGTCGTCTTCCCTGCGCCGTTCGGGCCGAAAATGGCCAAAAAATCCCCTTCGTTGATGCCGAGATCGATCCCGCGCAGCGCCACGAAGTCGCCGTATTTCTTCCCCACCTTTTGGCAGACGATGCTGGTTGTTTGCATCGCGCCATTATCCACGATTCTTGAATAGGATGAAAGGTTGTAGCTTATAATGGGGAAACACATGCACAAGCGTTTGGCTATGTAATCAGCCGCAACCATATTACAGGGAGACAGCGATGGCTAAAATCACTCTCAAGGGAAACGCGATAAACACCGCCGGGAACCTGCCGTCCATCGGGGCCGCCGCGCCGGCATTCAAGCTGGTGAAGACCGATCTGTCGGAAGTCACGCTTGCCAGCTATGCGGGAAAGAAGAAGGTGCTCAACATCTTCCCCAGCCTTGACACCCCGATATGCGCCATGTCGGTGCGCCGCTTCAACCAAGACGCCGCCAAGTCGCCGAATACGGTGGTGCTGAATATCTCCGCTGACTTGCCATTTGCCCACAAGCGCTTTTGCGCCGCCGAAGGGATCAACAACGTGGAGAATCTCTCATCCTTCCGGAGCAGCTTCGCGGACGACTACAAAGTGAAAATCGTGGATGGCCCGTTGGCGGGGGTTTGCTCGCGCGTGGTGATCGTGCTGGACGAGCATGACAAGGTGAAATACGTCGAGCAGGTGCCGGAAATCGCCCAAGAGCCAAACTACGACGCAGCCCTGAAAGCGCTCTGATTTTGATTTAGCGGGAAACAGGGAGCAATTCGGAAAAAAGAACTCCTCCCCTTTGCAAGGGGAGGCGCGGGAGGGGTTTAAGAACCTCCCCTGTATCCCCTCCTTGCTAAGGAGGGGATGACCCTATTGATATTCAGTTGGCATGGGATCAGGCGGTGACGGCGGCGGCTTCGATGGCGCAGCCGATGGCGCCGTTGAATAGTGGATGGCGCGGCACGATGAGTTCCGCGCCGAGTTTTTCGCCCAGAAATTTCAGCACGCCGCCGTTAAGCGCCACGCCGCCGGTGACGACATATTTATCCGATCCATACCGCCTCGCAAGCGGCGCCAGCCGTTGCGCCACCGAGAGGTTCGCCCCGGCGCAGATATGCGCGATTTCGGCCCCTTCGGCAATCGCGCCGACAACTTCCGATTCGCCGAAGATGGCGCAGGTGGCGGAAAGCGATAACGGTTTATCGGTGTGCCAGGCCAGTTCCTCCGGCGTGATGCCCAAAATTGTGGCGATGTTCTCCAGATACCGCCCGCTGCCGGCGGCGCATTTGTCGTTCATGACAAAGTCATCCACCTCGCCGCCGCGCACCCGGATCACTTTGGTGTCCTGGCCGCCGAGGTCGAGCAGGGTAAAATCGGAAAGTCCGCTTTGGCAGGCGGCCCCCAGTGTGTGCGCCTTGATCTCGCTGATGACGGCGGAGCCTTCAATCCGGACGTTGTAGCGGCCATAGCCGGTGCTTACCACCCGCTTATAGGCAAAATCCTTTTCCATGAGAACCGGCAGGCGGGAGATATCCACCTTTCCCGCGTGGCGGCAAAGGGTGTAGAACTTGATTGTATCTAATTTGGCGGAAAAGAGCAGTTCTTCGCCGTCGAACGCCGCCAGCTTAACGTAGCGGCTGCCGACGTCGACGCCGAGCGTTTTCACGACGCCGCTTTCCGCCGCTTGCTCCCCAGCATCTCGCAAAAGCCCTCGATGCGCAGACGGGTGCGCGCGTCCAGCGGGCCGGGGGCGTCCCCTTCCACCGTCAAAAGGGGTATCCCGGCGAGGTGTTTGCGGAAGACCACGTCTTCCATCTGGTGATGGCAGAATGACTGCACATAGTGAATTATGCCGTTAACGCCGCGCCGCGAAAGCTCCGCTTCGATATCGCGTACACGGCTGAAGACGTCGTAGGGGTAGGTGTATCGCCGGTAACGTTCCACCAGATCGTCGGTATCGAACGGGAACGTGAACTGCCGCTGCACCTCGTTGAATACCACCCGCGCCCCGCGCGTTTCAAGGAATGGGTAGATGTCGGTGAATATCGGCGGCACGCCGATGTAGGCGAGGCGTATTTCATGCGGGAACGGCTCGCGCGCGGCCGCCTCGGCCAGGAAGGCGTCCACTTTTTGCTCGAAGCGGTTCATATCGCCGTCCATGTCGCTGGCGCTGACGAGGTAAAGGTGGTTTTCAAATCCGCTCACGGTGTTTTCGCGCCAGGTCATCCCGTCTATCCGGTGCAGTTTTTTGCGGATGCGATCCATCCGGCGCATCATCGCTTCGGCATCGGCGAACGCAATCCCGAAAAAAGCGGCCAACTTTTCCATCTGCCTTTTTAGCAGGGCGTAGTCGCGGTCGTAAGGATAGGCGAAGGGGAGCGATTTCACCCCTTCCATTTCGAGTATCTCAATCAGCGAGCGGGTATGCGAGCAGTCGCCGTCGCTCACGGCGATGATGTGTTCCACGTTTGCGGCAAGCGCCGCGCCGTACATTCCCTTGATCCAGCCGCAGACCGACCGCGGCAGACCATCGCGCTCGGCCCGCTCCAGCATCCCCATGGGGGCGGCATCGGCGATGAAAATGTTATTCAGGTCGACCGGCACGCCCCCCGCCGCGAAAATGAATTCGGCGGGGATCGTGGTGGTGATGCCGACCCGTTTCATTGCTTGTTTCTTTGCTCCTGTATCGGCTCGATAACGATAAAGGTGGAGCTGTTGCCGCGCCGGACGGTGAAGAGAACGGCCTCATCCGCCGGTATCTTCGACAGCACATCGCTAAATTGCGAAGTGTTTGCCGTGAGCTGACGGTTCACTTCTTCAATCACGTCGCCCCGCTGGATGCCGGCTTGCGCCGCCACGCCGCGCGGATCGATGCCGCTGACGGCCACGCCTTTAAGTCCCTTCGGGAGGTTCAATCCCTTTTCAATCTCGGGGGAGAGATCGCTCACCACGATGCCGAGGTCGTCGTAGGTCTCCTCGCCTTTGGCGGCCGCCTGGTAGGATTTTTCCCCTTCCCGCAGGTCGCCCAAGTTCATTTTGAAAGTCATCTTTTTGCCGTTGCGGTCAAGTTCCAGTTCCACGGCGGTGCCGGGTTTTTGCTCGGCGACATAGCGGGGCAAATCGCGCGAATCTTTAATTTCTTTTCCGCTGAACTTCGTGATGACGTCGCCGCGTTTGATGCCTGCCGTTTCGGCCGGCCCGCCCAAGGCGACGCCGCCCACCAGCGCGCCCGCGGAGCTTTTCAGTTTAAGCGCTTTTTGCAATTCGGGGGTGATGCTTTGGATGATGACGCCCAGCCAGCCGCGGCTGACGCCCTTTTTCCCCTTGAGATCCGCCAGTATCTGCTTTGCCATATTGATGGGAATGGCGAAGCCGATGCCGATGTTGCCGCCCTGGTTGCCGGGGAGGATCGCGCCGTTGATGCCGATAACCTTGCCATCGATGTTGATGAGCGGCCCGCCGGAGTTGCCGGGATTGATGGAGGCGTCCGTCTGTATGTAGTTGTCGTAGCGGCCGGCCCCGATGTCGCGCCCCAGCGCGCTCACCACGCCTACCGTCACGGTTTGCGAAAGACCGAAGGGATTGCCGATGGCAATCACCCATTCGCCCACTTCCAGGTGGTCGCTGTCTCCCAAGTCCACCACCGGCAAGTCTTTGTCGGCCTGAATCTTGATGAGGGCGATATCGGTTTCAGGATCGGTTCCCACGATCTGGGCGTCGTATTCTTTGCCGCTGTTGAGCTTTACTTTGATTTCATCGGCGCGCTCCACCACATGGTTGTTGGTGAAAATGTAGCCTTCCTTGTCGAGGATGAAACCGGAACCGAGCGAGTGGCGCGGCATCTGCGGCATCTGGTTGCCAAAAAATTCATTGAAGAGGTCATTGGGATCGTATTGGCCGCGCGGACCCCTCTGTATGTGGGGCTGCTTGGGCGTTTGGGTGGTGTATATGTTCACCACCGCAGGTTTTTCGCGTTTTACGATGTCGACAAAAATGTTTTTCGATCCGGTTTCCGCCACCGATGAGGAGGATTTGGCGGGGCTGGCCGCCATCGCGAATTCGGCAGTGCGATTTTCCCCAACGAGGTATCCGATAATCCCCGCCACCGCGGCGGCGGCAAATACTTTTCGCGCATTCCAATTCCTGAAGCGGTTCATTGGTCAACTCCTCAAATAGTTATTTTGCATTGGGCCAGAAGCGTTAAACGCTGATTATAACATGCTTTTTTCGCTATTTCGGTCTGTTATAAATACCCGGCGGCTCGGGGTGCCGCCGGGATCGGCTGGGAGGGCCGGGGATTTGGGGGATTTTCAGCCCGCCTTTACCTCGATCTTTTTCGCCGCATGAATGGCTTCGCCCGTCTTGGGCAATGTCACTTTCAGCACGCCGTTCTTGAACGTGGCTTCCACTTTGTCGCGGTCAATGGGGGCCGGGAGCGGCACGCTCCTGCAGAAAGCCCCATAGGAGCGTTCGCTACGGTAGTAATCCCTGCCCTCATCCTCTTTCTCCATTTTCTTTTCGCCCTTAATCGTAAGGGTTTTCTCGGTGAGGAGCAGCTCCACGTCCTTCTCACTCATGCCGGGGATTTCGGCGGTGACCAAAACCGCTTTCTCGTCTTCGCTCACGTCAAGGTGCGGCGAAGCCGCCATGTCCCGCATCTCGCGGGGCATCAGCGGGAAGCGGCTGAAGCCGCCCGTGAAATCGCTGAACAGCCGGTTCATGCTCTCTTGAAGCGCATAGAACGGGTCCTGTTCGCGCCGGGCCAGTCCCTCATCCCCTTCCTTCCTGAAAGGAACAATGTTTTTCACTTTCATGACCGATTCCTCCTCTCAAAAAAGTTCTGTCTAAACGTACCGGCACCCTTGCCGGTTTCCGAACGGTTGATTTGGCGAAAATGTTGTTTTTAAACATCTTTTAACCATTTCCACCATCTCATTTCCGCTTAATTTAAATTTATAATCGCATTTTCGGTCTGTCAAGGAGGGCTGGAAGGGAAATGGCGAAAAAGCGATTACGGAACGTATCGGCGTACAAAAAAAACGGTACCGGGAGGCTTAAGAGGCGTGGGCAAGAGGGAGGGTGAAGGTGAAGCGGAATCCTTTGCCGATATCGGTGTCCACCGCCACCTTGCCGCCGTGCTGTTCGACGATCCGTTTCACGGAAGGGAGGCCGAGGCCGACCCCCTTTTTTGCCTGGTTGGCCTGCCAGTACTCGTCGAAAATATGTGGGATTTCGCCGCGCGGCATTCCCTCACCATCGTCTTCCACCGTGCAGTAAAGCTCGCGGGTATCCAGCCGGGTGCTCAGCGCCACTTTGTTTTTCGCGTGCTTCATGGCGTTCTGAATGCAGTTGTTCAGCACCCGTTCAATATGCAGGGTGTCGCAATTTACGATTTTTTGCGGGTGGCGTCCCGCGTCGCCTTCGGCCCAGTGCTCGCCTTCCACATACAGGTTGATCTTCCGCATGGTCAATTCGGCATAAAAATTGGCAACCGACGAATCGATGACTTTATAGATGTTCACCGGCATGGGCGAGATGGCCAGCCGCCCCGCCTCCAGCTTGCCGTACAGTAAAATGTCTTCCACAAAGGCTTCAATTTTCTTGCCGGACTTGACGATCTGCTTGCCGATTTCATCTTTGCGGGTGATGAGCATTTGGTCGTCCATGCGGCGGACCAATTCGCCATACCCGTTCACCGGCGTGACAAAAGAGATGAGATCGTGCGTGAGGGAGTAGTAGAGCCGCTGTTTTTCCTTCTCCCGTTTATCCGCCGCTTCGTAAAGTTGGGCGTTTACCACCGCCACCGCCACCTGCTGGGCGACGAGGCTTAACATCTCCACCGAGGTCTGGTCGTACTGCCCCGCTTCCCCGTAGCACTGCACGGAGAGAACCCCGGCGATGCGTCCGCTTTGCAGCATCGGCACGCCAAGCCATGATTTTGCCGGTTTGCCGCCGTGGCGGATACCCATCGCGGCGCACTCTTTTTCGCTGTCCTTTTTTATCAGGAGGGGCCGGCGGTTGCGGATGATCCAGCTGTTCATCCCGTCGCTCAAGGGGTAGCTTTCCGGCTCCTTGTGTCCTTCGCCGGAAATCCAACTGGCGACGAATTCCAGCTTTTCCTCGTTGGGGTGGTAGAGGACGATGTTCACCCGGTCGGTGCGCAGCACTTTGCCCAGATGTTCCACCACCGATTGCGTGAGTTCGCGCAGCGTAAGCTGCGAGGCGATGAATGTTCCGATGCGGCTGACGGTCTGCAAAGTTTTAAGCCGTTTTTCCATCACAGCCGTATCGCGGACGCGCGCCGCCATCAGTCCCAGATGTTTTGCCACGGTTTGCAGCAGCGGCAGGTTGGCTTCTTTTTCCACGTGGCTGCCGAGGAAGAGGAAGCCGAGGCAGTCCCCGTCATGCATCGCCGGTACGCAGACTACGGTGGCAAAGCCGTTCCGGCCGCAAAAGCCGCCGCTGGTTTCCTCCACCCATCGCGGCTCCCCGTTTTGGATTGCGGTATCGCAGGCGCAGGCGGCGGGGGCCTCCAGCTTAGGGAAACAGAAGTGGGGAAGTCCTTCCCCCGATTCGGCGCCGGTGGTGATTTCATGATGGCGGGAATGGATGCGGGCCCAGCCGGCATCCATGCCGGTGGCGAAAACCAGCTCGGTCACAAAAGTTTTCAGCGCGGCGCGGGCGGTTTCTTCGCTGGCGGCCTGGGCCAACGGCGTAAGGAGGAGCGGCAGGCTTTGCTCGAAGCTCATATCACCGCCAATCCGATGTCATTGATTCCGGCGGCGCGGCAAATGCCCATGATCTCGACGGCCAATCCGTAAAAGAGTTTTTTGTCGGCGCGGATGATAACGGAGCTTTTGGCGCCGGCGGGTTGCCGAAGCGCCGCGTCGATTTCTTCTTTGCCGCTTTCTTTACCATCAAGGTAGATTTTCCCCTCGCCGCTGATCTCAATGGTGAACGAGCGGTTTTGGCCGGCGGCGGCGCCCGCTTTGGCGTCGGGAAGCTGGATGTCGAGGCGCGACGCAAAGCCGACGTATGAAGTGGTGACCATGAAAAAGATGAGAAGCACCAGCACCACGTCGACCAGATTGATGATCTGGAGCGAAAAATCCTCTTCTGCCGGTTTAAGGAACTTCATCGGCTTTTTCGCCCGCCTTTTTCTCGGAGATAAAGCGTTCCAATATGCCCTCGATCAAGTCGATGGAGACCTCTTCCATCTCGTGGATGAGACGTTCGGTGCGTCCCCGCAGGAAGTGATAGCCTCCCAGCGCGATGACGCCGACCATGAGGCCGGACGCGGTGGCGATGAGCGCCTCCGCCACGCCGGCGGCCACCAGTGAGGGGTTGCCCGGCCCGCTGGTGGCGATGGCGCCGAAGGAGCGGATCAGCCCCGATACCGTGCCGAGCAGGCCGAGCATGGGGGTGATGCTGGCGATCACTCCCAGCCCGCGCAGGCGTGAAATAAGCCAGGCCGCCTCGTGACCGCCCGCCCCTTCCACCGCGCGTTCGGTTTCCAACACGCCGAGGTCGGCGCGCAGCAACCCGGCGCGCAGGATACGGCTGATCGGCACATCGTGTTTGCGGCAGACCTTGAGCGCCTGGGCGAAATCGCGTTTTTCCCAGTGCTCCCTTACTTCGTTGATGAATCGGGGGTGGATGATATTGCTTCGGCGGAGGCTGATAAAACGTTCGATGAATATCGCCATCGCGAAAATGGAACAAATAAGGATGGGCCACATCATGAAGCCCCCTTTGGCGAAAACGCCCACAATCCAGAATGAATCACCGCCGAGCGGGGCGGCGAATGCCGGCGTGGCGCCAATCAGCGAAAGCGCGAGGGCGGATGACAACCAGATACGCATTACCATTACCCCCATAGTTACTGATTTTTATAGCACAGTTGTGGTTTGACTGGACACTTTTTTATCACTAAACTGGTATGCACATGAACGGTTACAATCTTTTTTGCATTACCTTGGCGGTTTGCGTTTTGGGTTTGTTCGCCACGGACGTTCGAGCCGACATTGTGAAATTTGTTGACGGAGATGGCGTCCTCAATTTCACCGATCGGGGCGTGACCGGCCAATATGATGTTTTTATGCGCGTGCGGGCCCATGCGCCGCTCCCCCGTTCCGTGCTGTACTCGGCCAACCGTCACCGCTATATGCCGTTGATAAATGCCGCCGCCGCGGAACATGGCGTGGATGCGGGGTTTATCGTTTGCGTGATCGAAGCGGAGAGCGGGTTCAATCCGGCCGCGGTATCGCGCGCCGGGGCGCGGGGACTGATGCAATTGATGCCTTCGACCGCCATGCAGTACCGGGTTGATAATCCGTTCGACCCGGAATCGAATATTTTCGGCGGCACTCGCCATCTGAAATCGTTATTGAAAAAATACCGGGGGAACATGAAGCTGACACTGGCCGCTTACAACGCGGGGGAAGACACCGTGGCCAAGTATGACGGCGTGCCCCCTTTCCGCGAGACGCGGGAATACGTGAAAAAAATCCTCCAAAACTACACCAAGTCGGCCGCTCTTTCCGTCCGTCTGGCGGCGAAGAGTAAAATTTACCGCTACACCGCCAGCGATGGCTCCATCCTTCTCACCGATACGCCTCGCATGGGGAAGGATCTCAATTGACTGTTTCGGGGAATGAAGGGGCGGATTCATGAAACGGATTAACCTGCCGAACAGGCTGACATTGTTGCGGATTTTTGTTGTTCCGTTCATTATCGTATTTCTTATCAAGCCGTCGCCCCTCTTTTCGTTCCTGGCGGCGGTGGTGTTCACCATGGCCGCCATAACTGATTGGCTGGACGGCCACCTCGCCCGCGCCACCGGGCAGGTAACCACGCTCGGCAAACTGCTGGATCCCATAGCTGACAAGATACTGATGGTATCGGTGTACATTCCCTTGGTGGGGGTGGGGCGGATCCCGGCTTGGTTGGCCACCATTATGATTGGCCGCGAATTGGCCATCAGCGGCCTGCGGGCTTTGGCCGCTTCGGAAAAACTTATCATCCCGGCCGGCACCGCGGGAAAATATAAAACAGGATTCGAAATTGCCGCCATGGAGTTCCTATTGCTCAACTGGGATTTTAAGTATGTGAATTTTCAGACGTTAGGATTTGTTTGTCTTCTTGTGGCCATGACTTTCAGCCTTTTTGCCGCCGTAACCTATTTTCTTTTATATTGGCGGGCTAAAGAATCAGCCCCAGTCTGACGATAGTACTCATACGAATGAAATAGGCGATGGCTCGTTGTTGATCAAGGCCGCGCGGCAGCGGCATTGTTGACTACGGGGAAAACAGTTTGTTAAGATAATGGCGATGTTTCGCCAGTGACGGCCAGTATCGCGGTGCGCCGCGATGAGAGTGCAGAAAGTTTATGTTGGGTGGGGAGAATGTGGAGGTTCCTTTCGGGTAGAGGGGGATGTTGAATCCATGCGCTCCTATTTTATTGGTTTATTAATTTTTTAATTTTTTTTGGAGGATTTGTATGAAGAAGATTGCACTTTTCCTTTTCGTGGCCGTTGCCGTGATTGCATTCGGCACTGGCACAGCCCGCGCGGATCGCGGTTTCTGGTTCCACAGCACCTCGGCAGGTTGGACCACATACTTTAACATCACCAACACCAGCACCTCAGCGGTCGCGGCGACCGTCACGTTCTACGGAATTAACGCCCCCGCCACCGCGCTCGGCAGCACCGTGATGACCATTCAGCCGAACGGTCAGTGGAACTTCAACACCGGCGCGGTCGGCGCAACCGGCCTTACCACGACTGCCCTTGAAGCGGCCATCCGCGGTACGGCGACAATCTCCGGCGCCACGACTGGCGTGATTCACGGGCACACTACCCAGGCCAATGCCACTTTCTCCGGGTTCGATTTGACCATCCAGACCGGCAACACCGCCACGGCTACCATGGGCGGAACGGGCGAATAATCCCAGTCTCTGAAGTTATAAAACCCCGGCCATGCATCATGGCCGGGGTTTTTTTTATATTTTGTCCCCAATTCACTTATAATCACATACTATGAAAAGAACTATTTTTCTTCTTCTTGCGTTCACCCTTGTTCCCCTTATAGCGTGTCAGCCCGCCGAAAAGGCGAAGGCCGATTCAAAAATCCATTTTGAGCTTGCCCGCGAATATTTGATGGCGGGCAGTCCCGATAAGGCGGTCGCCGAAGCTGACGCCGCTTTGAAGGCGGACAGCGGGAATACCGCGGCCGCGTTTTTAAAGGCGGATGTTTTGGCGAAGGGCGGCCATCACGGCGAGGCACGGCAGGCGGTGGATGAGGCGGCGAAAAAACTCGGCCCGCAAGATGAATACTTGAAGGATCACTGGCTTGGCATGCTGTTCTTCCACAAAGGGGAGATGGACAAAGCATTGGAGCATTTCAACCGTTCCTCGGCGGCAAACCCCAAGTTCGCCGACAACTATTCGATGATCGGGCAGACCTGCGCCAAAATGGGAAATACGCGGGAAGCGGTGGCGGCGTATGAAAAATGGACCGCCGTCGAGCCGGCGAGCGAGCGCGCGTGGAGCCAACTCGGCATGGCTCGCCTGGGATCGCATGAGCTGGACAAGGCGCGGGAAGCGTTGGACAAGGCGCTCGCCATCAATCCCCAAAGCGGGCTGGTCCACAATTACCTTGGCGCGTTGGCGGTGGAACTGCATCAACCAAAAGAGGCTGAAGAATTTTTCCGCAAGTCGGTTGCCCTCGATTCCCAAAACCAATTCGCCCACCTGAATCTGGCGCAACTCCTTTTCATGGGGGGGAGGCACAAGGACGCGCTCCCTTCTTTGACCAAAGCCCTCGAGATTCAACCGGATAACCAGTTTGCCCTTTTTTATATGGGCCGGTATTACCAGATGGAAAAGGATTTTGGCAAAGCGGTGGATTATTATGAAAAGGCGTGTGCGAAAGATCCGAATCTTTGGGTGGCCCGCAGCGGCGTGGCCGAAGCGGCGTTGGCGGCTAAGGGCATGTATGACCGCGCGGAGAAAGCATTGAACG
This sequence comes from Nitrospinales bacterium, assembly GCA_023248495.1. Classification (GTDB taxonomy): domain Bacteria; phylum Nitrospinota_A; class UBA7883; order JACRGQ01; family JACRGQ01; genus JACRGQ01. The sequence goes on along the minus strand of JAHFEK010000037.1, from coordinate 6,040 downwards.
AGGGGATCATTAAAGATCCACCCAATCAAAAAGGCTATTATTATTTCTCCGCCCGCATAAGTCTGGCCAAGGGGGATTACACCGCCGCGTTGCAGCAGGCCGATAAGGCCGCCGCCCTGTTGGGAAAAGATGATACCCTCGCCCAGGCCGACAGCCATTTGTTGCGCGGCCTGATATTTGGAGCGATGAACAAATCAGCCGACGCCAAAAAGGAATTTCAGGCAGCCGCCCAACTTGCCCCGGGAACCGCCATTGAAAAGGATGCCAAAAAACGGCTCGCCCGCTAACGCCGGCGGATTTCTTTCCCGCCCCGGCGTGACGGGCGTTCTCATTTTCGCCGGGTTCGCCATGTACTACCTTTCATTTTGTCAGTACGGCATCAACCTCTGGGACGAAGGAGGTCTTTTTTACGGCGGTGAGCGCTATCTGCACGGGCAGCGGGTTTTCAAGGATTTCCTCGGTTACCCCCCCGGCATCTATTGGATTGCCGAAGGAACCTTCCGCCTTTTTGGCGACGATATGTTGCCGCTTCGGCGCGTCCTGGCCGTGCTCACCGCATTTTTTCCGGTGCTCGGCTGGCTGATAGCCCGCCGTTTTCTTTCCGGCGCGTGGCTGGCCGCGGCGGTGCTTCTTGTGGCTTCCGCCCCGGCGGTCTACTATCAGCGTTCGTACGCGCTGATGCTGCTTTTCGCCGCGTGGGCCGTTCTTGCCTACCTTGGCGACCGGAAACAATGGCCCTGGATGCTGGCCGCGGCCGCCGCCGCTTATTTTTTCAAGGTGGAGGTGCTGCTCATCACCGCCCCGCTTTATGCCTGGCTGCTGCTGGATGCCTACGGTTTCCGCCGCCGTGGCTGGGCCTTATTGGCCGCCGCCGCCGTTTTCTTTACGCTTTTTTTCTGGAACGACCTGGTGGATTTTCTCCTTTTCAAGATTCGCACGGAGTTGAGCCAATGGGGGAACAGTTTTCCGGTGCCGTGGCTTTCCTATCAGGGGGCGTCGTTCGGCCTTTTCACTTTTTTGGACAACATGCTTTTTTACATGCCGTTCGTTGCCGGGGCGCTTCTGGCGGGGCATGGGTTGCGCGCCAAGGGGCTTGCGGACGATGAGCGGATGCGCTTCCTGACGCTGGCCTATTTCCAAACCGGCGCGATGGCGCTGGTGGTGATGCGCGCCGGATTCGACAACCTGACCCGTTGTCTGCCGCTTTTCTTTATCGCGGCGGTGGTGTTGGCGCGGCTTGCCGTTTTACAGGTGCGGGATCCCGGCTGGCGGCGGATCGCGGTGGCGGCATGTGTTCTTCTTTGGTGGTTTTATATCGCCGATTTCAATGTGCTCAAAGGATTCTATACCGGTTCGGTGGGCGCGGTGCGCGAAGTGACCACAGTGGTGGCCGAAGGGAAGGCCCGTGGCGTCGTGGCCGCAGAGGCGGACGCCGGGGTGATCGGGCGAATGACCGAGTGGATCCGCTTGGCGGCGCCGCCGGGAGAGGCCATTTTCGCCGCCCCGTTGAATCCGATATGGTATTACCTCTCCGAAAGGGAAAATCCCACGTTCTATGATTGGGTGCTTCCGGGTACGCTTCGCGGTCCCGCCGATGAAGAGCGTCTGGTGGCCCAACTGCGCGCCGCCCGCCCGGCATTGGTGATCGTGGTCGATATCGCCATCGACAATAAAGCGGAGCGGCGGTTGTCCGCCTATGCCCCGCGTTTTTCCGCATGGGTGTTGGACGGGTACGTTTATAGCGGCGCGGTGAACTACTTTCAAATCTGGAGGAGGAAGTGAGGAAATCGTTGTTGGCGGCCATTGCGCTGATGTTGCTGGCGGCCTCCGGCGCCGCCGGATCACGGGCGGCAATGGACGAAAACGCCGTCCGGGCCGAGGCCGTCTCTTTGGCGCGGCGCCAGTCGATGATGTGGGAAGGCGCCATGAAAAACGATTGGGAAGGACTCTACCGCCTGATCTTGCCGCGGCTGCGGGAACAGGTTTCACTCCTTCAGTATATGGAAAATCCACGCACCCCCGCCCCTTTGCTGGGGGTAAAAATATCCGGCGCCGCCACCGTGGTGGACGAACAGGCCGAGGCGGAAAAACTCATCGCGTCTGGCGCCGCGCCTCCATACAAGCCGCTCATTCTCAGTTACCGCTTTCTTGAAATGCGTTTTTCACCGGATGGCCGCCGGGCGGTGGTGGTATCCAATCTTTCGATTTCCGCCGCGCAGTTCATGGGGCCGACTTCCATGATGTTGCCATTATACGATTTCTGGGTCAAAGACTCCGACGGGGCATGGTACGCCGACCTCGCTTCCAACACGCTGATTCATACATCCGGCGCGGCAACCGGTCATGATCCGATGGAGGGGCTATCCGTGATTGCGGATCCCGTGGCGATGGCCGCCGCGTTGGTGGGAGAGGCCCGGGCCGTATCCGAAGACCAGGCCCCGCGGCTTTTGGAAGATGCGTTGTGGCTGGATACGCGGGGAACGGTGCGCCGCGCCGAGGAGCTGCGCCTGGGGAACCGCGAAATGTTGCGCGGCCACCTTGACCGCGTTTTCGCCGGTATGTGGAAGAACCGCCATTACTTTCCTTTGCTTATGGAAGCCGCCCCCTGGTATCAACTTATCGGTGAGGATGCCGCCGCCTACGAGTGCTATCGCATGGCGGCCACCATCGATCAGGACAGCGGCTCCGCCCGCGCGGGTGCGGCGCTGACCGCCGCCCGTACCGGGCATTGGCCCGAAGCGGCGGGCCACTATTTGCGCCTCCTCCAGATTGGCGTTTCAAGGCCGGACGATTTACCGGCCTCGCTGGAGCCGTATCTCTCGCCGCATTGCAAGCTGTGTGAAAACATCCCCGCCGCTGACGGCCTTGCCATCGCCGCCCGGCTTTGCAACCGGGGAAACTATGCAACCGCCGCCGCGGTGTACCGGTTCTATGCGGAACGCCATCCCGGTTTCGCCGAAGCGCTGGCGCGGCTTACGCGCGGCCAGGAGCTGACGCTGGTTCAGTTGTTGGGGGATGAACTGGCCCGTGAAAGCGCGTCGCTTACCTATCATGACGTGTCCGGGCTGTTGCATGCGCTCGGTTTGCGTATCGCCCATCCCGACGACGTCCCGGCGGGCGGGAAATTGCCTCCCGGCGGCGTGACGCTTCGTTCCTCGCTGCCGCTTCAGCAGACTGATTTTTCCACCGGCTATTATACTTACGCTATTCCGGCCTCCGGAGAGATCCGCAGCAAGGATACGGTCTTTTCAAAGCAGTTGTTCGAGGGAGGGGGGTGGCTTTTGGCATCCATGCGCGGCGGTTCCCTGCGTGGAGCCTTTCATCCCGATGGCGCAAAGGGGCAAAATTCCACTTTCGCGGCGGCGGTGGGAGACATTAAAAAAGGGGAGACTCTTTTTGCCGCGCGCGTGGGAAGCGTCCCGCTTGTGCCGGATGCCGCCATTTTGCATACGTTGGAAGAGGCGGGGGTGGATGCCGCCACGTTGCCGAACCCCATCAAGAACCTGGTCTTGACGGGCATAAAAGGGGGCAAGCGGGGGAGCGCACGCGTCTTCGCGTCCGATATCGGGGTGCTTAAAATATTTGACGCGGCTGTGAAGAGTGAACCGGGCGCGGCGCGGATCAACGGCTTTGGGCCGGGCGCGCGGGTGCGCCTGATACGCTAGCGGTCCTGCGGGTTGCTAAGCACCCGTCCCCATTGCTATAGTGCAGACTATGGGAAACGCGCGGCTGCACAGGAAAACCAACGAGACGGATGTATCGCTCGAGTTGACCGTTAATGGCGCCGGCAAACGGCAGATCGACACCGGCATCCCGTTTCTCGACCACATGCTGGCCCAGATAGCGCAGCATGGATTTTTCGATCTCACCGTGAAAGCGGTGGGGGATACCCAGGTAGATTTTCACCACACGGTGGAGGATACGGGCATTACTCTGGGGCAGGCTTTCGCCCAGGCGCTGGGGGATAAAAAAGGCATCCGGCGTTACGGCCATGCGGTGATACCGTTGAACGAGGCGCTGGCTTCCGTCACGGTTGATTTTTCCGGCCGGCCGTTTTTTGTCTTCAATGGCATCCTTCCCAAGGGGAAAGTGGGTGATTTCGACGTGGAGCTGGTGGAGGAATTTTTGCAGGCTTTCGCCAACAACGCGGGGATCACCCTGCATGTGAAGGTTGAGTACGGCAGCAATCTGCACCATATCGCCGAGTCAATATTCAAAGCGTTGGCGCGCGCGCTGGACGCCGCTACCCAGCCGGAGCCCCGCTCCGCGGGCGTACCCCCTTCCACCAAAGGGGCGCTTTAGACCGCTCTATTTTTTTAGGAACAGCGCATGATCGCGATCGTCGACTACGGCATGGGAAATTTGCGGAGCGTGCAGAAGGCATTCGAGAAAACCGGCGCGCCCGCCATTATCACGCGCGACCCCGGATTTATCGCCTCGGCCTCCGGTTTGGTCCTGCCGGGGGTGGGCGCGTTCGGCCTCTGTATGGACGGGTTGCGCGGGTTCAACCTCGTCAAGCCGATCCGTGATTATGTCGAGTCGGGCCGCCCCTTTTTGGGTATTTGTCTCGGCTTGCAGTTGCTGTTTGAGGAGAGCCTGGAGTTTGGTCCGCAGGCGGGACTTGGCATTTTGAAGGGGAAGGTGGTTCGTTTCTCCGGGCCGGGTCTCAAGGTTCCGCATATGGGGTGGAACAGCATCGCCGCGAAAAAACCCTCTCCCCTGCTGGACGGAATCGACGCCGGGGCGTATTTCTATTTTGTCCATTCCTACTATGTGGAACCGGCCGAGGATGTGGCGGTCGCCACCACCGACTACGGCGTGACATTCGTTTCGGCGGTGCAGAAGGAAAATGTGTTCGCCACGCAGTTCCACCCGGAAAAAAGCCAGCAGGCCGGCTTGCGGATGCTGGAAAACTTCACCCGCCTGGCCGGCCGCGGATGAGGAACAGAAAAACCATAGGCGCGTTCATCGCGTATCTCGCGTTTAAAGCGCTCATCATCTGGACGCAGTCGGCCCCCCGGTTTTTGGGTTACGCCGCCTGGCAAGGAGTCATTTTGTTGGCCACCGCCGGCATGAAAAAGCGGGTACGGATCGCGGTGGAGCAACTGAGGCCGCTTTTTCCGGATGCGCCGGACAGCCAGCTTGAAAAACTTTTCCACGAATCGTTCAGGAACCTTGGCCGCTTTTGCGCGGAGTTTTGCCGGATACCGGAACTCAACGCGGAGAATGTGGATCGCCACATCCGCTTCGAGGGGATGGAGAATCTTGAACGGCCTTATGCGAGGGGAAAAGGGGTGGTGCTGGTGTGGGCCCACTACGACCAGTTTGAAGGGGTGAACGCGGCGCTGGCGGTGAAGGGGTACAAGGTGTACTCGGTGATACGCCAGGTGGACAACCCGTGGATAGACGATATGCTGGACGGCATCCGCGAAAGCTGCGGCCAGAAAGTGATAAAGCGCGACCGCGCGGCGGTGGATATCATTGCCCGCCTGCGCGAAGGATGCATTGTCACCATCGCGGCCGACCAAAATACCATCTACAACAACGTGTATACGAACTTTCTTGGCCGCTGGGCTTCCACATTCAAAAGCCCGGCCGTGGTGTCCCTGCGCACGGGCGCGGCGGTCATCCCGGTGTACTCCCTCCGTCATGCCGACGATTCGCACACGGCATATCTTCTGCCGGAGGTCGCGCTGGAAAGAACCGGCGACCTGAAACAGGATGTTTTTAACATCACGCAGCGTCTGGCGGAGATACAGGCGGATTTCATCCAGCGGTATCCCGAATTCTGGTTGTGGATACACCGCCGCTGGAAAACGCAGCCGGATGAAAAAGAAATCCGCCAGGCAGAGACGTTTCTGGCCGGCTACCGGCGGCTGATGGAGGGACGGTGAAGAACCTTGATCCGGCGGCGGCGCGACGGGTGCTCATCCGCGTTCCCAACTGGCTGGGCGACGCCATCATGTGCATTCCCGCCATCAAGGCGTTGGCGAAGTCGCTGGAACCGGAGGAACTGCGGGTGTTGGCGGTGGGGGGGCTG
>JAHFEK010000072.1 GCA_023248495.1 Nitrospinales bacterium | reverse complement strand
TAGCAACACGCGCGCCATTTTACCCCAACCCGCCGGGAAAAAGATAGCATCCGGCCCGTCCCCGCGAGGGCACCCCCGGCGTTTTTTCTTCACCCCGCCGCCATTTCGGTTAGCCGCGCTCCCCGTATTTTTTTCCACCCGGAATAAAGAAAAAAGTTTGACAAGACAAACGCGTATCGTTACTCTATAGCTTCGTTTTGCGAGGAACAAAAATCGCAGGTTGGGGCTGTAGCGCAGTTGGGAGCGCGCTTGAATGGCATTCAAGAGGCCGGGGGTTCGATTCCCCCCAGCTCCACCATAATTTTCAATATCCTCCACCGCCCCCTGCGGTATAAATATCCCCAAAAAACCCCTAAAACGTGGGGATTGGATGGGGATTGGAAATCCCTGTAACTCCGGAGACAAAAAAAGGCCGGGAACATGCGCCCGCCCTTTTCTTTCTATCGTTCGATGCGAAGGATAATTTAATTTTTTTACCTACTCAATAACGTCGTAAGAGACGAGCACGTGGGGCGTTGCCGCGAACGGCGTTGATGGCGATGCAGGAAGATTGAGGCGCAAGAAAATTATGCGGGCACTGTTTGCGGGAATATCGCCGATGGAAAGAGCGCCTGACGCTGGCGGGCCTCCTATTGGCGTGAAGGCCGATTGGGAGTCATCGGTGATGCCAGTACCAATAATGCCGGAGCTTTTCAGTTCGACCCATTTTCCATTCACGGCTTCTTGCCCTTGCGGATAGGTGCCGCCGCTGTACCCGCAGTTATCGAGCGCGACGGTGATTTTGACATTCACCATTTTAAGGGCGATAACTCCACCGTGGGCATTCCAGAGGCGCAAGGGAACAACGGTGCTGACCGCGCCGGTCTTTAGCAATCCGGTGATGATCGATTCGAGGGACGCGCCCCCTTCATCGAACCATGCCGGCACGGGCGGGAAAATATGGTACGCGGATAACGCATGGATCGGGGCGAGTTGGCGAATACGGTAGTTCCCATTCGTAAAACGGGATGAATGCTGGCGGACACTGAAAACCGCTCCCGCCTTGCGCGCGGAATAATTGCGGACGGCGAACGTGGAGAGTGCAAAACGGCTCGAATGATTGCGAACATTAAAAGCCATCCCCATCGGACGGGGGCACCGCTTGGTAATGGCTTCGATTTCATAAGAGGTCTGCGACACCGATGAGGGATGGTCGATGGTCACATACCGCACCGCCGCGCCGACCGCCGCCTTGAGATAGCCACTCCCGCCTGATGCTGTTGTGCGCGTCGTCCAACTGGCGTTATCGGTGGAGCCATCCAACGTGAAGTTTTTTAGCCCATAGATGTGCCCGCACTGCCATGCGGCCACCCACCGGGAATAAACCGGGAATATTCCTTGACACTTAGACGGAAAACCGGCTATATTTATTACCGGATAAGTCATTAGCCGGTAAATTGCCATAATCAGGAGCGGCCCCATGATAGAGACGATCAAATCGATCATCCTGGACTTTCAGGAAACCCGGCTGGAGACTGGCGTTCCCCGGCGTTTGAAGATAGAGGCGGTTACCGGCAAGGCCGCCGTTTGCATCGGGGTGCGACGGAGCGGCAAATCAACTTACCTATACCAGATCATTCAGCGGCTTCTGAACAGCGGCATCCCACGCGAAAACATCCTGTACCTGAATTTCTTCGATGACCGCCTCCACACTCTGCAGCAGGACGGCATCGGGCTGATCACCGAAGCCTATTATTCGCTTTACCCGGAAAAGAAAAACACCGAAACGGTCTATTGTTTCTTTGACGAGATACAGGCGGTTCCAGGCTGGGAGTCTTTCGTCGACCGCCTGATGCGGACTGAAAAATGCGAGGTCTACCTGACAGGATCGTCGGCGCGGATGCTTTCAAAGGAAATCGCCACGCAGATGCGGGGGCGGGCGTTGTCGTGGGAGATGTTCCCATTCTCATTCCGGGAGTTCCTGGACTACAAGGGAATCAAAAGCACTGGCCCCTTTTCCACGAAGAAACGGCTCCTCGCGCAAAAGGCCTTCGAGGAATATTGGGAAACCGGCGGCTTCCCCGAGGCCGCCGGCCTTGGACGAAACCTGCGGATCAAGACCCATCAGGAATACTTCCACGTCATCCTGTTTCGGGATCTTGTTGAACGCCACGATGTTTCCCATCCGAAGGCGGTAACCGATCTGGCGCGTTGGCTGGTGGATAACACAGCCTCGCTCTATTCCATAAACAACCTCACGGGCTATCTGAAATCGTTGGGACACAATGCCCCCAAGTCGGCGGTGTCGGATTACCTGGAATGGTTCGAGGACGCCTATTTTCTGTTTACCGTGCGGATTTTCGACGCATCGCTGGCCCGCAGCAACACAAATCCGAAAAAGGTCTACTGCATCGATCACGCATTGGTCACTTCGGTGTCGTCGGGGATTCTCGTTAACTCGGGGCATCTCCTTGAAAACCTCGTATTTACGGCACTCCGGCGCATTCACCCGGAAATTTTCTACTACAAGACGAAAAGCGGACGGGAGGTCGACTTCATCGTCCAGACGCGGAACCGCGCCCGGAGGCTGGTTCAGGTTTGCGAATCCTTAGCTGATCCTCAGACGAGAAAACGGGAAACGGCGTCCCTGAAAGAAGCGATGGCCGAATTAAGGCTCAAGTCCGGCACCATCGTGACCAAAAACGAGGACGGGAAAATCGACACCGATGACGGAATCATCGAGGTGGTTCCGATATGGCGTTTCCTGCTCGACCTGCCAGTCTCGATTGAATAGCCACATAAGATTTCCGCCAATCGGCCACATATTCGCACAAAGCTTCGGGTTATTGGCAAGTTGGCCGTGACGGTTCGTGAATGGCTAGCCCCGCGTTGTTTCAATTACCATTCAGGCAATCCCTCAACCGCCATGATTCACAATCGACCGGATTTGGGAGCGTTTGGACTGCGCCCCTGAGACTGGAGCGTCCGGCCTAAATTAGGGTACCTGTCCGATCATGGGGAAAATCCCCGTAAGGAGTCGGACAGATGAAGAAGTATCGGCATTTTGACGAAGAATTTAAACGAGGCCATCGGGTTCGACCTCCTGAACACAGAGTTTCCGAAAGACAGCCGCGATACGTTCGGTTGAGTCTTCGCCGAAACCAAGCAGGTCAAGATCAAATGTGGGCCGATAGGTCTTGCCCGTCCACGCCATGAACAGCATGGTCCCCTTTAGCACGAAGTCCTTGTCATGCTCCGAGGAAGCCAACCGGTAAAGAAACCGCTCCATCGCGTGATGGCTGAAGATGTAATTGGGATCCGCGCCCGTCTTCCGGCCAATGTTAAGAAGTTTCTAGTGGACGGACGCGGCGAGATTGATGCCTTTCCCGGAGCTCACAGGATCGCCTCCATGTATGGGCGCATAACCTCCGCCACACGGCAAACCTTGGCATATTTCCAAAGCTCGTCAGCCGAGCAGATTTGTTTACGGGTGACTTCCCGGAGCGCTTCCAGCACCACATCGAGGCCGACTTTGTTGCGATACTTAAAACAGTCCGCCACGGTCTTGGCGGGACAGTAGATTCGCACGCCGACACCTGCAATAACGTACTCCTTAATGCCCTCGGTAAGCGCTTTGCCGGAAAAGCGCATAATACGCGTCTTGGGGAAGATTGCGCGTGGCCGCGCCGCCCGCCGATCGAGGGCGACCCACACTTCATGCGGAGCTTGCGTCCCAATTTCGTGAAAGCGAAGCGCCGACAGGAGGCAAATCACTCCCTTGGGAATCGCCTTGGCCACTTGCGCCAAGCCGAGATGGGCGGTTTCAGGCGCGCCGGAAAGCATATAGAGGCCGCGTCCCGTCCTCACAATAAAGCCTTCAGCGCAAAGTATGCCCAGGTATCGCCGGGGAAGGTTGAGCGGCGTCAGGTCGCGGGCATGAAGAATCCCGCTTCGCCGCGCCAATACCCGGAGCTGATCGATTTTCGTGCTCTTGTTCTTCACGTCCCTTATTATAGTCAGATATTATAATATGTCAATGCTTGGTTACTTTTGCTTTAACAAGAACATCAATGTTTTTAAGGAACCGCGTTCCGGCGAAAAACTTTACTGAGCCGCTCCCATGATGGAAATCGAATATGGGCTTGTTCCCGCCGCCACCGGCGTTCCAACGGCGGTCAGAGCGCCGGTGGACTGGTTTATCGAAAACACCGACATATCACTCGAGCCGACGTTGGCAACATAGGCGAACTTGCCGGAAGGATCAACGGTAACCGCCTGTGGGCCTGTTCCCGCCGCCACCGGCGTTCCCGCGGTCAATGCGCCAGTGGACTGGTTTATCGTATAAACAGAAACTTGAGAGACAGTCGAGTATTGATTGGCAACATAGGCGAATTTGCCGGAGGGATCAACGGCAACGGAATTTGGATATGTGCCCGCCGCAATCGAGCCAATAGGAGTTAATGCGCCGGTAGCCTGGTTTATCGTATACATCGACACATTGTTGGAACTAAAATTGGCAACGTAGGCGAACTTGCCGGTGGGGTCAACGGTAACAGACATCGGGCTTGTTCCCGCCGCCACCGACGTTCCCGCTGTCAATGCGCCAGTGGTCTGGTTTATCGTGTATGGCAAGATATTGCCAGCACTACCACCGGCAACATAAGCGAACTTACCGGTGGGATCGACAACAACCGACTGCGGAGAAGTTCCCGCCGCAATCGAGCCGATGGGGGTCAATGCGCCAGTGGTCTGGTTTATCGTAAACATTGAAATATCGTTTGTGGTTTGATTGGCCGCATAGGCGAACTTGCCGGTGGGATCAACAGTAACCGAATGCGGAGAAGTTCCCGCCGCAAAAGGGGAGCCGGATACCGCCGTCAGAACTCCGGTGACGGCGTTTATCGTATAAGCCGAGATGTCATTCGAGGTTTGATTGGCAACATAAGCAAACTTGCCTGAGGGATCAATGGCAATCGAATATGACCCTGTTCCCGCGGCCACCGGGGATCCAACAGCGGTCAACGCGCCGGTGGACGAATTTATCGAATACACCGAAACATTGTTTGAGGCTTGATTGGCAACATACGCGAATTTGGGAATTTTCCCCGTCATGCCGCTCGCCTCCGCCGAAGGAAGCGATTCAAAACCGGACGTGGGATCAATGGCGGTCACGACGTAATAATAGGTGGTCGCGGCGGTGACGCCGGTATGCTCCTTAAAACTGGGATAGATATCGGTAAAGCTTCCCGCCGCGTTGAACGGCGTGACGCCGGAGGTGGTGGACCAGTAAATAGTATAGCGGTAACTGCCGTAACTCGTCGGCGTGGCGGTGCCGGAGATATACACCGCCGTGCTCGATCCCGAAACATTATACACAGTGGTGGAACCGGAGATATTTGTGGTGGTCACCCCCATCGAAGTCCAACTAACCTTGATTGTTCCAAAAACCGGGGATGAAGCGGTCACGCCGGTCGGGCCGGGCAGGCCGGGGCGGCTGGCAATCTCGGCCGATGCCGCGCTCTCGCCGCCTCCATTCACCGCCGTAACGATGAAGTAATAAGTAGTGCCGTTCGTAAGGCCCGTTATCGAGCCGCCGGATACGGCCCCCGTAACCTTCGTTCCGGTACCAGTGGTTACCCCTGTGGCAGTGCCGTAATAAACATTATAGCTCGTCACCGTGCCCGCCGGGGCGGTCCAACTTACCGTCACCTGCGTATTGCCGCCGGTAGCCGTGACCCCGGTGGGCACGGCGGGAATCGGAGGCTGCGGCGTGACGCTCACTTCGGAAGATGCCGCGCTCTCGCCCCCCGCGCTCACCGCCGTAACAATGAAGTAGTACACCGTGCCATTCGTGAGGCCGGTTATCACATAGCCGGATGTGGCCCCCGCAACCTTCGTCCCATTCGCGGATGTTACCCCGGCTGCGGTGCGATAGTAAATATTATAGGAAGCCGCTCCAGACGAAGCGGCCCACGTTATCGTCGCCTGCCCATTCCCCGCCGTGGCCGCCGGGGAAGCGGGCGCACCCGGAACCGGAACCTGCGGTGTGGCGCTCACCTCGGAAGATGCCGCGCTTTCGCCGCCGGCGTTCACGGCGGTAACGATGAAGTAATACGCCTTCCCATTCGTAAGCCCGGTGATGGCGCCGCCGGATGTTGCCCCTGTCACCTTCGTCCCGGTACCAGTGGTTACCCCTGTGGCGGTGCCGTAATAAATGTTGTAGCTTGTTGCGCCGGTTGCGGCCGTCCAATTAATCGTCACCTGGGCATTGCCGGCTGTGGCGCCAACCCCGGTCGGAATGCCCGGTGGCGGAACCTGCGGTGTAGCGCTTACTTCGCTTGATATCGCGCTCTCCCCCGACGCATTCACCGCCGTCACAACAAAGTAATACGTCGTCCCATTCGTAAGCCCGGTGATGGCGGAACCTGATGCAACGCCCGCGGTCTTCGTCCCGTTCGCGGCGGTCACGCCGGAGGAAGTGCCATAATAAACGTTGTACGAAGCCGCGCCGACAACGGCATCCCATGCAAGCGTCACTTGGCCAGACCCCGCGGTGGCGGTCACGGCGGTGGGCGCGAGACCATTGACCCCAACGGAAACGATCACATCAACGGATGCCCCCGCCGCCAAATCGACCGTCTGGGAACCCGTAAAGGTTAACCCCGCGTTTGTAACCGCGGTAATCGCAAAGGTTCGCATCAACCCGGCTGGAACATCAAGGGTGGTTTCCAGCGTGGTAAGCGGGACATTCTGTTTAATGGTGGTCATATTCGCCGCGCTTATGGTCAGATCGATGGAAGTGATCTTGGCGGCTGGCAGATTCTTGCCGACCGAAAGCAATTGCCCGTTGGGCTTGAGACTGACGCCAGAGGGGAGTTCCAACGTCACCCTGGAATGGCTCACCCGTCCCTTGGCGTTGTCCGTATCGGACACAACGCCGCAGCCCGCCGCCATCATCAGGATGGCAACAAATCCGGCAATGCCTTTAAGCCATTTCATCTTGTTTTCCAATCATAACAATAGCAACAAACCGGCCAATGCCAATGCCGATCCCATAAAAATTACCGATTTGCCCAGAAAGTTATGCACATAACCAACTTCACCGATATCGCGCGTCAGGAAGGAGGTGTCTTCCATCTTGAAGGAGGCGAGGTGTTCCACTTTTCTTCCGTCCTCCCTCGCTGCCGTCTCCTCCGGCTTTTCCTTTTCAGCGGCTATTTCCTCCGGCCCGACCAGCCACCGCCGCACGCTCCATCGTCCGTCATTTTTACTGCCAATAAAACCTTCATACGACATGCTGTATATAGAAACCCTGTTACCCGTATTCAACATGATCCGGCCGGCAAAGATGCTTGAGGCAAGACCGGTACCCGAACCCTTGGCCGGCATTTCCGCGGATCCAACCACTTCACGGACGCCATCCGGCCTGTAACGCGCCATAAATAGATCAAAGGAATCGGCACGGGCTTTGCCGATAACGGCCATGCTGGAAGAGCCGCCAAGATATATGCCGCCCTCGTCGTCATACGCGGCGCCATACCCGTAATCGTAGTTGGGAGTGCCGAATATCTCGGCCCAACCTCCTTTGCCATCATTCGAAAACTGCGCCAAAAAAGCGTCGGCGCCGCCGAACCCGCGGCTGCCGGGCAAATCCCCGGTTGTATAGCCGGCGACGAGAAGATCGCCATGCGGACCGATAGCAACGGCGTTCCCCTCGACATCCCCTTTACCGCCAAATACCTTTATCCAGCCAAAAAATCCGGCGGTGGAATACTTCGCGATAAACGCATTTTTTGCCTTGCCCGCCGTACCGCCCCCGTTGGAGCCGCTAACCCAGCCGGTTATATACACACCGCCATCGCCGACCGCGATGGCATGGCCTTCCGCCCTTGATTCCGCGGATTTGGGCACCGACCGCCGCCACACCTGTTGCCCGGCGCTGTTATACTTCGCGACGAAGGCTTCCTTGGCCGCCACGCCCTCTAGAGCGCTAAAGCCGGTGATATAAACATTTCCCTCTTTGTCGGGGACAATGCCCACCGCCATTGCGGCTTTTCCCATGTTGTATTCGCCGTACCCCAAC
>JAHFEK010000036.1 GCA_023248495.1 Nitrospinales bacterium | reverse complement strand
ATGCCGTGCCGGTCTTGCCCGGTATGACATGCGTTGATTTATATGTCCGCCTTGCGGAACTTCGGGAGCAAGGCATATATCCGCAATTCAGCGTTGACCCCGGCGCCGGCTGGCGCGCGAAAAACGTGATTAATTCCTTTCACGCCGGCGATCGTTCCCCTTTGCTAGCCCTGCACTGCCGCGTTCTCCCCAAGGTGTCAGATAAAAATCTGTCTTTCGATTGTTTATTGAAGTTGGCGGAAGGGCTAAAAACCACTTTGGGCGCGGATATTTTTCTTGTGGGCGGCACGGAAGGCGTCCCTCCCCTTCTGCTGGATAAAATGCGCCATGCGGCAAAGGCCGATACCTCGTTGCAGGAGTCAGCCGCGTTTCTATCGAATTGCGATCTGTTCATCGGGGGTGACTCAGGCCCCATTCATTTAGCCGCCGCCGTGGGATTGCCCGCGATCCTGATAAGGCCGGAAGCCACGGTATGGAAAAACGGGCCATTTGTTGCCGCTGGGGCATGTCGCCAATATGTTGGGTCCACCGACGCCAGTTCAGGCTTGATGTTTGATATAGGGGCCGTGGTAACCGGCGCGAAGGAGATGCTGGCGGCATCCAAAAAATCCGTGAAGGCCGCGCCGCCCCTCATTGAATCAACTGTTGCCGATGGTGGCGCGGCGGCGGCGAAAGATATTGAATTAACGGTTTGCTACATTATTTTTAATGCGGCGTGGGCGTCATTCATCCAGCGGCAAGGGGTGACGCAAAACGAACAACGGGATAATGCGTACCGGATAAAATCGTCGGTTGATGAATATGTAAATTATCTGGCCGCTTCGCTGGCCACGCTGCGGCAGACGGAACCGCTTGCCAATTATCCGGTGTGCATATACCTGGTGGAAATCGAGCTGAACGATTTCGCGCAAAAACTGGAACAGGAGTTGCTGCGGCGGCTTCCCGGCCTCGCCTTCCGACTCGACATTATCCGGCGAAGCGAAATTGTGCATCTGATCGACTGGGAATTGCGCGCGCCCAGCCGCGCGCACCGGTCGCCAAACAAAATACATGAATTCGCCATGTATCAGGCTATCCTGCGTTGCACGACCCGCTATTTGTACCTTTCGGATCCGGACACCCTTTACTTCGCGCCCGGTTATTTTGATTTTGCGATACAACATATGGTGAAGGAGCGCAAAGCCGTCGCGGCGGTAATCGACATGGGGCGTCAAATCACGAAGGATGGACAAACGTTCCATATGCGGAAAAGGATGCATACCGTTTCATTTTTCGCGGATGTGAATTTTCTGCTGTCGCGGGTCGATATCGCGAAGGATTTATCACGGCAATTGGATACCGAACACAGGATAGATTTGATCCCCGGCGCGGACGCAAGGGCGTATTACGCCCAATACCGCCAGATTGACACCTTGTCGTTTTTAACCGAGCATCTGACAGACCCCGCGGGGAGCGGTCTGTTGTGTGAATTAAACGGAAAGTTTCAATATTTCCACGAGGGCGGGTCGATGGCCATTGTGTGCGATTATTTTGCGCACGGCCACTATCGGGATCAAGCGGTGCAAATAGGGCTTTTGAATGGCGCCCGGCAATCGCTCGTATATCGCAACCTGCTTAAAGCCCTGAACTATGCATCGATGCTGCGCGATGGGGAAAGCTAATACTTAAAATGTACGGTGTGCCAAAAAACATTTTGAAAGCCTCCCACGCGCTCTTGCTGCTCTCGCTTTCATTTACGGGATTGGTGATGGCCGCCGCCGGCCTGTCGGACGACGTCTTCCTCGACGGGGTGGTGTATGCCTCGATTTCACGCAACATGGCGGCGGGGCGCGGCGGATTTTGGACCGCGTATTATTCGGGCGGGCCCCATCCCTTTTCAGATCACCCTCCCTTGGCATTCTGGTTGCAGTCGTTGGCGTTTGCCATCTTTGGAGATACGCGCGCTATCGATTATTGGTGGGGAGGGATGCTGTTCGCCGTTTCCCTATTCCTCATGTTGAAAGTGTGGACCAAAGCGCACCTTGTGTATGGTGGTTCACGGGGGAGTGAGCAGGCGAAAAGTCTTGGCTGGCTGGTCATGGCGCTGTACGCGGCTTCCTATCTGGGGATTTGGTGCGCGGCCAACAACATGATAGAAAACACGCTTCTGGTCTTCGTTCTTCTCGCGGCATATTTCTTCCTGCTCGCGCGGATGCATCTTGGCGGCATGAAAGGCGTGATCTATGCCGGTATGGGCGGGTGCGTTTGCGCGGCATCCTTGCTGATTAAAGGGCCGGCAACGCTATTCCTTTTTGTCCTTCCCCCGATTATGTATTTTTTATCGGAAAAAACAATGCGGGCGGCCATGATTGTGCAACTGGTATCCGCAAGTATCGTTGCGGCGGGTATCGGGTTAGCAGTGTATTTTGCGGGCGGTGACGACCTGCAAAGGTTTTTCAATAATTATTATCATGGGCAAATAGTGGCCAGTTTGGCGGGCCATAAAGAGGTCGCGCCGGATTCTTTCTACCTCTTGCGGGCGTTAATCAAATACCTCTCCTTGCCGCTGCTCGCAACCATACTCATCACGGAATACCAAAAATACCGCGGGCAAGCCGTGGATGTTGGGTCAAAGCGGGCGGCGCTGTTTTTCCTGGTGGTTGGCATATGCGCCTCCGTCCCCTTTTTCTTTGTAAGAAAACAGATGGAATGGTATTTGGCCCCATCCCTGCCGTTTTTTATCATGTCGCTCGCATCCTTCGGGGGCGCCTTCGCGATGATGCTTTGCGCTAAAGTGGAAAAGGCGAAAACCGCCGTTCTGGTTATGACTGTCATATTGGCCATTGCCGCTGTGGGGTTATGGACGCGCCGGGGAATGTTTCATGTGGAGCCAAGCATAAAAATCAGGGATTTCCTGGATGGATCCAAGGAAAAAAGAGCATTTAACAGCGAATATACATGGGGTTATTTTTATCATGACGTGGTCGAACAAGGAGTCGAATTGCCCAAGCATTCGATAGTCTCTTCATGCCCGGAGGAATTGCATGATAAGTGGCGGATTAAGGCGTATTTGCAGAGAATTTACCAGGCGGATCTAACCGCTCCATCCCGGCAGCGCTATTTAATCGTGTCGAATGGAGGCGCAAAATGCATCGTACCCGATGAATGCAAGGCGATGCAGAAGTCCCCTCCCAAGATGTATACGGTCTACCGCTGCTATTAAACCCGCTATTAGGCTGGTTCGCGCCGGCCCATCTCCCCCTAAATATTTTTAAAATAATGCGCAATCCTTTACTTCACTTCCGGCGAAATGTTATATAATTGCCCGTCTGTAATTTGAAGATTATACGTGCCGTTCGCGGCGCGCTGGAGGGGAAGACGCCTCCACATATATAAGGAAGCAGGATCAGTGAAGATTGAGGAAAAACCGCGTCTGGAAAACGGGATGTACGATCCCAGCTTTGAGCATGATGCCTGCGGCGTCGGCTTTATCGCCAACTTGAAGGGAACCCGCACCCACGATATCGTGGCGAAGGGGCTGGAAATACTGGAAAATCTGGAACATCGGGGCGCGGTGGGGGCCGACCCGCTCAGCGGCGACGGCGCCGGCATCGTAACGCAGATTCCGGACGCGTTTTTCCGGAAGGAATGCGCCAAGATCGGCATCCCGCTCCCCGCATTAGGTGATTACGGCGCGGGAATCGTTTTCCTGCCGAAGGACGTTAAATCGCGCAACGAAGTTAAAACCATCTTCAATAAATGCGCGGCCGAATTAAGCTTGAAAATCCTGGGCTGGCGCCCGGTGCCGGCGAACAACAGCGGCATAGGCGAAACCGCCAAAACCGCCGAGCCGTATATGGAACAGGTTTTTATCGAGCGCCCCGCATCGGCCAAAGACGAGATGGCGTTTGAACGCAGACTCTTCGTGCTGCGGAAATATGCCAAGCAGGCCGTGCTTAAGTCCGGCATTAAGGGAAGCGACATCTTTTTCTGTCTCACCCTTTCCAGCCGGACCATCGCGTACAAGGGGATGTTCACCACCGCGCAGCTCAAGCAGTACTACCCCGACCTCCAGGACACAAGTTATGAGAGTGCCCTGGCGTTGGTGCACAGCCGCTTTTCCACCAACACGTTCCCCACGTGGCGGTTGGCCCACCCGTTCCGCTACCTCGCGCACAACGGCGAGATCAACACCCTGCGCGGCAACATCAACTGGATGAAAGCCCGCGAGGCGGTGTTTGAAGCCGACCTTTTCACCAAAGACGAGATAGACAAGCTGGTGCCGATCATCACCGAAGGGCAATCCGACAGCGCCACGCTGGATAACGTGGTGGAACTGCTGCACCTGAGCGGGCGCAGCCTGCCGCACGTCATGATGATGCTGATTCCCGAAGCGTGGAGCACGGATCAGGAGATGGATCCGAAACTGCGCGCTTTTTATGAATACCACGCCACGCTGATGGAACCGTGGGACGGCCCCGCTGCCGTCGCGTTCACCGACGGCCACATCATCGGCGCCACGCTGGACCGCAACGGCCTCCGCCCGTCGCGCTTCATGGAAACCGATGACGGCATCCTCGTCATGGCCTCCGAAGCGGGCGTGCTGGACTATCCCGCCGAAAAAATAATCCGCAAGGGCTGGCTGCGCCCGGGACGCATGTTCCTGGCCAGCGTCGATGAACACCGGATCATCAGCAACCGGGAGATAAAGGAAAAAATCGCCGCCGCGAAGCCATACGAAAAATGGCTGGAAGAAGGCAAGGTCACCTTGGGCCAAATGCCCGACGTCCAATTGAAATACCTGCCGGAGCGCGAATCGCTGGTGCAACGCCAGGCCGCCTTCGGCATCACCGCCGAGGACATCAAGGTCATCATCGCGCCGATGGCAAACACCGGGGCCGAACCGATAGGATCGATGGGAGCGCACACCCCGCTGGCGGTTCTTTCCAGCCGGCCGCAGTCGTTGTTCAACTACTTTTACCAACTCTTCGCGCAGGTCACCAACCCGCCGATAGACCCGATACGCGAACTGAACGTGATGTCGCTAATCTCTTTCATCGGCAAGGTGGGGCAAATCCTGCGCGAGCCGGGCGACAAGAACCGGGTGCAGGTGGTCGAACTCCCCCACCCCGTGCTGAACAACGGTCAGCTGGAAAAACTGCGGCGGATCGAGGTGGAAGGTTTCCGCGCCGCCAGCATATCGATCACGTTCGATGCCACAGGGGGCGCGGGCGCGCTGGAAAAAGCGCTTGCCGCCGTGTGCGCCAGCGCCGTGGAAGCGGTGAATCGCGGCGATAGCGTCATCATCCTTTCCGACCGCAACATCGGCCCGGTGCGGGCGGCCATACCATCGTTGCTGGCCGTTGCCGCCGTGCACCACCATATGATACGCGCCGGCGGGCGGACCCGCTGCGGCATCATCATCGAGACCGGCGAAGCGTTCGAAGTGCACCACTTCGCGCTGTTACTCGGCTATGGCGCCAGCGCCGTAAATCCGTACCTTGCCTTCGAGACCATTGAAGAGATGCACCGCACCGGCCAACTGGACAAAGGGGTGACCGCCGAAGTTGCGGAATACAACTTCATGAAAGGGGTCGACAAGGGACTGCTCAAGATCATTTCTAAAATGGGTATTTCCACGATTCAGTCCTACATCGGCGCGCAGATATTCGAGGCCGTGGGCCTTTCGGAAGAGTTTGTCGCCAAGTATTTCACCGGCACGCCGTCGCGCATCGGCGGCATCGGCGTGGAGGAAGTGCGGGAAGAAACGCTGATGAAGCACCGCTACGCCTGGCCGGACAACGCCCCCGGCCGCCGCATCGCCCTCGATCCGGGCGGCTTCTACAACTGGCGCGCGCGCGGCGAGAAAAATACCTATTCGCCGGAAATGATCCAAACGCTTCAGCAGAGCGCCCGGCTTGGCGACTACGGCCTGTTCAAAAAATACACCGCCATGGTGGACGGCCAGAACGGCGAGCTTAACACGATCCGGAGCCTTCTGGATTTCGCCCCCGCCGCCGCCGTGCCGCTGGATGAAGTCGAACCGGCCGAAGCGATCGTCAAACGCTTTTTCACCGGCGCCATGTCGTTCGGCTCCATCAGCAAAGAAGCGCACGAAACCATCGCCATCGCCATGAACCGCATCGGCGCGAAAAGCAACTGCGGCGAAGGGGGCGAAGACCCCGCGCGCTACAAACCGCGGCCCAACGGCGATTCCGTTCGCAGCGCGATCAAGCAGGTCGCGTCGGGCCGCTTTGGCGTCACTTCGAACTATCTGGTGAACGCCGACGAGATACAGATCAAGATGGCCCAAGGGGCAAAGCCGGGCGAAGGCGGCCAGCTCCCCGGCCCCAAGGTGGACAAGGTGATCGCCGCCGTGCGGCATTCCACGCCGGGCGTCGGCCTCATTTCCCCGCCGCCGCACCACGACATCTACTCCATTGAAGATTTGGCGCAGCTGATTTTCGATCTGAAGAACGCCAACGTCAAAGCGCGGATAAACGTGAAGCTGGTATCCGAGGCCGGCGTCGGCACCGTCGCCGCCGGCGTGGCGAAAGGTCACGCGGAGGCGGTGCTGATTTCCGGGCACGACGGGGGCACCGGCGCCTCCCCCATCTCATCCATCAAGCGCGCGGGCCTGCCGTGGGAACTGGGCGTCGCGGAGACCCATCAGGTGCTTATGTGGAACAACCTGCGCTCGCGCATCGTGGTACAAACGGATGGACGGGTGTTGACCGGGCGCGACATCGCCATCGCCACCCTTTTGGGCGCGGAGGAATGGGGCGCGGCCACCTCGGCGCTGGTGGTCAGCGGCTGCATCATGATGCGCAAATGCCATCTCAACAACTGCCCCGTGGGCGTCGCCACGCAGGATCCCGATTTACGCAAGAACTTCACCGGCAAGCCGGAACACGTCATCAACTACTTCATGTTCCTCGCGCGCGAACTGCGCGAACTGATGGCGCGGCTCGGCTTCCGCACCGTGAACGAAATGGTGGGCCGCGCCGACATGCTCAAAGCCAAGGAGGGCATCATCCACTGGAAGGCGAAGCATGTGAAACTTGACCGAATCTTAATGAAAGCCGAATCGGCGGGATGCGCGCCCTATCACCGTGATGAACAGGACTTCGGCCTGAAAACCGTGCTGGATCATGCGCTTATCCGCCAATCGAAACCGGCGCTTGATGGAAAAGAAAAAACCGCCATCACCACCGGCATACGCAACGTGAACCGCGCGTTTGGCGCCATGCTCTCGGCGGAGATTTCGCGCAAGTATGGCGAGGACGGGTTGCCGGATAACACCATTCACATAAAGGCAACCGGTTCGGCGGGCCAAAGCTTTGGCGCCTTCGGCGCGCGCGGCATCACGCTGGAACTGGAAGGCGAAGCGAACGACTACCTCGGCAAGGGGCTTTCGGGCGCGCGGCTGGTTGTGTATCCGCCGCGCAACGCCGTTTTCAATCCGCACGATAATATCGTGGTGGGAAACGTGGCGTTCTACGGCGCCACCAAAGGGGAAGCCTACATCCGGGGCCGCGCGGGCGAACGCTTCTGCGTGCGCAACTCCGGCGCCAACGTGGTGGTGGAGGCCGTGGGCGATAACGGCTGCGAATACATGACGGGCGGCCACGTGGTGATTCTCGGCCCCATCGGCAAAAATTTCGCCGCCGGGATGAGCGGCGGTATCGCCTACATTTTGGACGACAGCGATATGGCCCGCCAGCGCATCAATATGGAAATGGTCGCGCTGGAAAAAATGGACGCCGCGGATGAAGCAAGGGTAAAAGAGATGGTGGAACGGCATCACGCATATACCGGCAGCGCCTATGCCAAAAAAGCGCTGGCCGAATGGGCATCGCTGAAAGCCAAATTCATCAAGGTGATGCCGCTGGAATACAAACGCGCGCTGGCCGAAATCGCCGCTGAAAAGTTGACCGTGGCGGCTGTGGGGGCAAGGAGCTGACGATGGGTAAAATACTCGGCTTCAAGGAGTTTGCGCGCGAAACACACAAGTATGACGCCGTCGAAAAACGGGTGAAGGACTACCGCGAATTCCTGCTTCCGCTTGCCAAAGAGCAGGTGCAAAACCAGGGCGCGCGCTGTATGGAATGCGGCACCCCCTTCTGCCACCCGAACTGCCCGCTCAACAACCTGATACCGGATTGGAACGATCTCGTGTACAACGGGCGCTGGGAGGAAGCGCTCCAGGCGCTCTGGAGCACCAACAACTTTCCCGAGTTCACCGGCCGCGTCTGCCCCGCCCCGTGCGAATCGGGCTGTGTGCTTGGCATTATCAGCCCGCCGGTCGCCATTAAGAGCATCGAATATTCCATCATTGAAGAGGCGTGGAAGAACGGCTTCATCAAGCCGAATCCGCCCGCGAAGCGGAGCGGCAAAAAAGTTGCCGTCATCGGTTCCGGCCCCTCCGGCCTCGCCGCCGCCGACCAGCTTAACAAAGCGGGGCACGCCGTAACTGTGTACGAACGGGCCGACCGCGTCGGCGGACTGCTCCGCTACGGCATCCCCGATTTCAAATTGGACAAATCGGTCATCGACCGCCGTATCGGGCTGATGAAAGCCGAAGGGGTGCAGTTCGTCACCAATGCCAACATCGGCGTGAACGTCGCCGCCAAAAAGATATTGGATGAATCGGACGCGGTGGTGATGGCATGCGGCGCGACCATTCCGCGCGACCTGCCGATACCGGGCCGCAACCTGAAGGGCGTCCACTTCGCCATGTCATTTTTGGGGCAGAGCAACAAGCGCGTCGCGGGCGATACGATTACCGCCCACGCTGAAATCACCGTACAGGGTAAGCACGTCGTCGTCATCGGCGGCGGCGATACCGGCTCCGACTGCGTCGGCACCTCCATCCGGCAAGGGGCCGCGTCGATCACGCAGATCGAGCTGCTGCCGAAACCGCCGGAAGGACGCACCGCCGAAACCCCGTGGCCGGTTTACCCCGGCCCCCGCATGTTCAGCACGTCATCTTCACAGGCCGAAGGGTGCACGCGCGATTGGAGCATCCTCTCCAAAGAGTTCATCGACGACGGCAAAGGCAATGTCGCCGGTATCAAAGCCGTGCGCCTGGAATGGGAAGGGATGAAGTTCAAGGAACTCCCCGGCACCGAAATGACGCTTAAAGCCGACGCCGTATTCCTGGCGATGGGCTTTCTCCACACCGACCCGGCAACTCTGGTAAAAGAGCTGGGAGTGGAACTCGATCAACGCGGCAACGTGAAGACCGGCGCAGATTTCCAAAGCTCGGTGAAGAAGGTGTTCTCCGCGGGCGACTGCCACACCGGCCAATCGCTGGTGGTCAGCGCCATCGCCGAAGGGCGCGAGTGCGCGCGCGAGGTGGACAAATTCCTGAACGGCGGCGAATCACTGCTTCCCTCGAAAAACCGCTCCTTCTACCAACTCAAGTAAACCTGCTTCATGCTTGGTACAACAGAATTCATTCTGTTGTTGGCCCGCAAGGGTCAAGAGTTCTTGTTTCCTTTGGTAACAACCACAGGTTAAAACCTGTGGTACCTAAAAATCCAGAATAGGTGGCAGGGTATTTCCGCCCTGAATTAAGAAGCGACTTGCGCCTATAATGGGCGATGCTCACAGTTCGAGTGTCAAGAGAGGGAATCTCCCCGCGAGATATCCAAATAACGCCATGAGATTCGACGTCGATCTGCACCGCTACACCATCAAGCTGCCCAACCGGCTGCCGGGCGGCGGAACATTGGAGATGAGCGTGGTTGATACCGGCGCGCCCGATGCCGCGCAGACCATCGTGTTCATCCACGGATTTGGCGGCCGCGCCGCGTATTGGGAAAACCAACTGGAGCACTTTCAGGCCGACTACCGGGTGATCGCCCTTGATCTGCGCGGCCACGGCTACACCGACGCCCCCACCGAAGCGGATGGCGCCCAATACGATGTGCCGGAGCTGGTGGCCGACATCGAAGCGGCGCTGGAGGTGCTGCAAGTGCCGGAACGCTTCATCCTTATCTGCCACTCATTCGGCGGCGCGCTTGCCTCCTATTATCTAAAACAACACCCCGAACGGGTCATCGCGCTGGTGAGCATTTCCTCCGCCGTGCGTTTCAAGCTGCGCTGGATGGGGCGCACGCTGTTGCGCGTGCCGCCGCGCATCCTCACCTGGCTGCGCAAAATATTACCCTACGCCGGTTTTCATGCCGCCCGCATTTACCCGCCCGCCCATGTGGTCTACCTGCAAAACAAAAATGCCCTGTCGGTATGGGATGGCACCGATCATCTGCGCAACATCCGCATTCCGGCCATGGTGATACTGGGCCAGCGCGATATTTTGTTTTCGCATTCCTCTTATAAGGAGGTTGCCCAGCTGATTCCCAATGCGGAAGAGGTGGTGATTCCGGTATCGGCGCATCAGGTGATGGTGGACAGGCCGGATGCGGTGAATCGCAGCATCGAGCGTTTTTTACACGCGCAAAGCGATCCGGTTGCGCTGGCCGAATACAAAATGCGGAGGAAGGCCGAACGCCGCGCCGCGCTCAAAGCGCTGGAAGCCGAGCGCCCCTGGCTGAAGTTTTACGATACGCGTACCCCCTACCGCATCAAGCCGCCCGCCGTCGCCTTGCCGCGCTTGCTGGAAGTCACCGCGCGGCGTTTTGCCAAAGTCCCCGCCGTGGATTACTTTGGCGGCCGGATGGATTGGCGCACCGTGGATCGCTTGGCCAACCGGTTCGCGCACGGTCTGCTGTCGCTCGGCATCAAGCCGGGCGATTCCATAATGCTCGCCTTGCCCAACATCCCCTGCTTTATCATCGCGTATTACGGCATCCTGAAGATGGGCGGCGTCGCGGTGCTATCCAACGGCGGCGCGGACAAGGAAACGCTGTTCGACCGGATCGCCGATACCAAGGCGGTGATGCTTATCACCACCACCGACCGCTATCGCGATTTGGGCGCGGCGTTGCAAACCGACGCGCGAACGGCCAACGTCCGCCGCGTGGTCTTCGCCTCGCGCATCGATCACATGGGCTGGCTGGAGAAATTGAAGTTTGCCCTTTTGCACAATGTGCAGGGCGGACATTGGCTGCCCTGGCTGCCGCAGGATAAACATTTGGGCAATCGCCGTTTCATAAAATTCTGGCATGTGCTGGCGCGCGGGCGCAACTTTCCGCCGGAAATACCCGTGGCGGTAAACGATGTGGCGGCCATCGTCTATTCGTATGGGCGCGGCGGCCCGCCCCTGCCGATTCCGTTGACGCACCGCAACCTGGCCTCCAACGCCTTGCAGTTGCGCCACTGGCTGCCCGAATCCAGGCCGGGCGCGGAGCTTTTTCTGGCGCAGCAGCCGCTATCGCTGGCGTATGGCCTGACCGGCCTGCTGCATCTTGGCGTCTATCTGGGGGCCACGCTGATCCTGATGCCCGAGAACGATGTGCCGTTGCTGTTGAAAACCATAAAAAAACTGAAGCCGACCTATTTTCCCACCACGCCGAACATCATCCAAAAAATGGCGAACACGCCGGGGGTGCGCCGCTTCGGTTTGGCGTCGATCCGCGTCTGCGCGGTGAGCGGCGCGCCCATCGCGCTGGAGATACGCGAAATGTTCGAAAAGCTCACCCGCGGCCGCCTGGTCGAAGCCTACGGATTGGCCGAAGCCGCGCCCGCCGTGATGGCGGTGCCGCTGGCCGGGCGCAGGCAAAGCGGAGTGGTCGGCCTGCCGTTGCCGGATACCGAAGCGAAGATACTCGATCTGGATAGCGGCAATGCCGTTGGGCCGGATCAGGCGGGCGAATTGTGGGTGCGCGGCCCGCAGGTGTTCGCCGGATACGGCGGCGCGGAGCACAACGAAAAAGCGGCCGGCGCCACCGCGCGGGTGTTGCGGGATGGCTGGCTGGCCACCGGCGATATCGCCAGCATGGATGAAAACGGCTTCTTCACCATCATCGACCGCAAAGAAAACATGCTTACCCGCAACGGCCAGCGCATCTTCCCCCGGCAGATCGAAGAGGTGCTGTACGATCATCCCGCCATCGAGGTGGCGCACGTCATGCGCGGGCAAGACGAAACAGGCGCCGTCCATTTACGCGCGCGGGTAAAGCTGCATCACAATCTGGCGGCAACGGAAGAAGAGTTGAAAAAGTACTGCGCCAAGCGCCTCCACCCTAACGCTCTCCCCGATACCATCACCTTCGAAGGCCCCGACGAGCAACCCGGCTGACCAGTTTTGTCATCCTCGTGAAAACGGGGATCCAGAAGCGTTTCCCATTAACTTTCTTCGCGCCAAATAATAAGTCCATAAGTCATGCCTGCCCCCGTTTTTGATCCCGTTTTGCGTATGCAGTGCGGTGGTGTCTCAGTTTGAAATTACTGTTTGAATGGGGTAAGGGATTGCTTCGTTAACACTCGCAATGACCGTTGTTTGTCATTGCGAGGCCATCGAAGATGGCTGCGGCAATCTCAAACTGAGACACCACCGTCGTAGCCAGCTCGTTGGACAAGCCGTGAAACTATCTTATACTATGGAGGTCGGGAGGATTATTTATGGGAACGGTCAAAGACGAGCTTGCGGTAAAGATTAAATCTTTGCCTGATATTGAGAAGGCAGACAATCCTGTCTGCCGTTGCCCCCATCGGGGGCAAGCAATTCCTCCTCCGTCTTCATATTAAAATGCTATAAAGCAAGACCTGCCCCTAATCCCCATTCCGTTAGACAAAGCTATTATTACTATGGCGGATACCAGCGCCTACATGGGGATACCGCATTAACCACTTCCTGGCATTTTTAACTTGGAATCACGTCAAGCCCCTTAACGTCCCGAAAATGTTTGTCAATGGTAACAACCGACAGGTTGTTTTCCAATGCGATGACGGCAATGAGAATGTCCGAAAACGGTATGGTTTTACCCGCCTTCCTCAGGGTTGACGAAAGCTCGCCGGCGCTTAGCCACAAGGAATCGGTCATCTCAAGATAATCAAGGGATTTTAGGGCGTCCATCACGGCGGATCGCTCCTTCGCCGACTTTATTCCCTGCGTTAATTCGTATAACACCGGGCCGCACACGAAAACGCGGCCATTTAGCAAAAATTTTTCCAGCGCGTTTTTCATGACGGACGATCCGGGCTTGAAGTATTCTATCCAAGCGCAAGTGTCCGCCAGCGCGCCGTTATTTTTCAAGGAGCTTTCCCCTTTTTCTTTGGGCCGAAAGCTCCCTTTTTTCCGCGGCCTCCCAGTCATAATCCACATTCAACTTCCCTTTTAACGCGATTAATTTTTTAAGCTGGTTGTTTTTAATAAACTCGCGCAGGGCGGTCGTAATGGCCTTTGTTTTGGACTTTTGTCCGGAAATCTTTTGGGCCTCCACAATCAAGTCGTCCGGTATGTTCAACGTGGCACGCATAATAAGCATCTCCTATATATGCACAAATTGTATGCTGATAATGGCGCCACGTCAACCGAATCGGATCGTCCTGTCGTTTTTTGGAGGGGATCAAAGGCTTGCTTTGTGGCATTTTGATTTACCATTTAGTTTTATACGATGTGCACTGAACAGGTCGGGCCCCCCGCCTTCGCGGGGGCGGGCTCGGGCCAATGCCTTTCCGGGTACCACAGGTTTCAACCTGTGGTTGCCCCCGAAGGGGGCAAGCCTTCTTGGGCCCTTGCGGGCCAACAACAGTTTGGACCCCTTGAAGGGGATTTACACTTCACTTCGCTCGTGTGATAAATACAGAACACCGCAGTCAAACTGCGGGCTATCGCCCCATCGTTATACGCGTAAACACGAGGCAAAAGCCAGCCGCTCAACGAGGCGTGGGGCGATTTTGATACCGTGATGCGTACAGATCAATAACCTGTCGAATCATTTTTTGATAGGAAGTGCGGTTTTCCTTGGCCTTCTTCTTGAAAAAATTGACGCTCTCCTTTTTCAAGGAAATCGTTATTTTTTGGTTCTCTTCCTTCAAAACCAATTGATGCGGCGGCGGCAGAAAATCCTTTATCACTTTCACCTTCCCCATCGGCTCATTCACCGGTTTTGTTTTGTTCTTCATATATCCTCCTGCCTTTCCTCGTCCCACTCAAAGCGGGTTTTTCCCATGGAATAAGGCTCCCCTAAAGGCCAAATAATAGCAATATAAAAGTATGGGTACTTATATGGACATTCAGGAGTCGGTGGCCAGGTCTTGCTTTGTGGCATTTGGCAGGGTGCAAGAATAAAGAGAGCTTTTGATACTATTTCTGGATCCCCGCCTTCGCGGGGGTGACAACAAAGGGTCGGCCCGGCGGGCCGATTGCACGGCAAGGGAGGGGCGGAACTGGTAAAACAACCCGCCCCGGAAATCCTCCGCAAGAGGGAGATTGCCGTGCCTACCCGGAAGGAAAGAAGCCAACTAACCCGCGTACTTGCAGTTGCAGAGCTTGCGGATATGTTTCACCAGCCCTTCTATTTCCTCTTTCTTCAGCATCGTTTTATGCGGCGGCATCCCCTCATCAAAGCCGTTGGCCGCGCCCCCTTCGCTAATGATCTTGAAAAGCAGTTCATCGCTGCGCGAGCTCATGATGGTGGCATCGGTGTGATCGTTTGGCCGGACGGGCATGTCCGTAACCATCATGCCATCTCCCTTGCCTTCCCGGCCATGACAGGAGCTGCAATAATGCCAATAGTTGTTTTGCGCTATGTGGGGATCTTCGCTTGCCGTACACGCCTGGCCCACGGCAAACACGGATGCCAAAAGCATCCGCTTCCCTTGCGCGCGCCAAAACCCTTTTTCCATAATCATCCGGTCATCTCCCTTTGGTCTCCACCCGGTCACCCTACATTTGATAGTGCCAAATGGCGTGAACGGATTCAAGCGGATTAAAAGAACCATGAAAAGTATGTTAAATTGCAAAGTATGAAAAAAATAATTGCATCCCTGTTCTTGATGGTTGCGTTTTTTTCCACGATTGGCGCGTCCGCCAAAGACGACGTCAATAGCGCCGACCTTTTAAGCAAAGTTTCCCAGGACGCTGGTTCGTACGGCGAGCTGATAACTCAAGGAACAATCTTCCCGTTGAAGGGGGATCGCGCGAAGCCGCTTTATTTTTTCGAGCGCCGGGTTCGCGGCGAGGGGGCGGAGGTTATCTCGACATCGTATACGCATGACGGCCAAAAGCCCGTGCTTATTGAAACGGCCATCCACGACGCCAACTACAAAGTGCGCGCGTTCACCGAGAACCAATTCCAGCTCGGCACCGTTGGCAAGATGACGGTTGATGGCAACAAGGTTTACTTCCATTCCGTTTCGGGCGGCAAGGAAAAGCATGCCGAAGAAACGGTACCCTCGCTTCCCGTCGTCGCCGGGCCGGCGTTTTTCGGTTTTATGTATAACAATTGGGACGCCCTTATGGCCGGAAAGACCGTTCCGTTCAGGTATTGCGTCATGCACAGGATGGAGACGGTTGGCTTTGAGCTTGAAAAGGTCAAGTCTTCCCCCGGCCAAGTCCGGATACGGATGAAACCGACAAGCTATGTTATTTCCCTTTTGGTGGATCCAATTCATTTCACCTTTGCCCCGGACAAGAGCCTCCTGTTTCTCGAGGGCCGGGTTCCGCCCAAGATAAAAAAGGGAGATGGCTGGGCCGATCTCGACGCATACGAGGTTTACAAAAATGTAGCCCCCGTCTTTAAATAAAATATTCCCCATCCCCGGTTCAGTTCGCGCCCCCTTTTCTTCACCCCCGCTTTTACTGATGGAATCAAGCGGTGTTGGAGGAATTGGGGGTAAAGGCGCATTTGGCGGTTTTGGCGGTGGTGCAGGATTTGGAGCCGCTGGCGTTTTTGGAGAAATTGGAAGAAAAATACAGGACGCGAAACGAGGAAACCGTCAAGGACGGCTATTCCGTAACCATTCGATGCGAATTATCCATGAAAACGGTGAGCCGGGCCACTCCCCTTATTCGCAGGCAAGACCGGTGCGGAGGTTTTTCAGGTTTTCGCGCATCAGGCCGAGAAAGGTCACTCCCCCCGCCATCTGTTCCCGGGTGACGTTGTGCCCGGCGTTCAATTGCAGCATCGGTACCCCCGCCTCACCGGCAATCGCCCGCGCCGTTTTGGGAAGCACCAGTTCCTCGTAAAAAACCGCGCGCGCGCCCGATGTTTTTACCCGCTTCGTAAGCGCCATCATGGTATTGGGCGATGGCTCGGCCTCGGGCGAAAACCCGTAGGCGGCGTGATAGTCCAGCCGGTAACGGCGCGCCATATAGCCAAAGGCGTAATGACCTCCGTGGATCAATTCACGCGTGGCGCACCGGGTTAATCCCTTCTGATATTCGGCATCAAGCACTTCCAGTTGTTTGCAATATGCAGATGCATTATCCTTGTATATTTGCGCGTTAGATGCATCCAATTGCGAAAACGCATCGGCTATGGAAGTAACCATTTTCCGCGCGTTTTCAAAGTCCAGCCAGATATGCGGATCCCATCCATGACCGTGATGATGCCCGTCGTCCCCCTCATCTTCCGTGAGCCGAATACCTTTTGAGGTATCGACCGCAAGCCGCCGGGGGTTGGGCGCGCTCTTCAATATCCGCTCCGCCCACGGTTCCATCGCGGCCCCGGTATAGATGAACATATCCGAAGTCATGATGCCGGCAACATCGGAAGGCGATGGTTCGTAGGCGTGCGGCTCCATGCCCGGTGAAAGCAGCATCGTTACATCGGCGTGATCCCCGGCCACGGCGCGGGCGAAATCGTATTGCGGATAAAGGGTGACCATTACCCGCAGACGCCCCGTAGGGGGAGCGGCAGGGCGCTGACAGGCCGCAGCGAATATCAGCAGGAGCGCAACAGCCAGCGCCCCCTTTTTGATACCCATCCGTGATTCCCCTGTACGTTGTAAATGAAAATGATTTTCATTTATACGGGATGCGGGGATAACTGTCAAGCGGCGGCCGGTTGGCGCACATACCGGTTCTTCTTTCAATTTTCAAGCGTCGCACTTGGTTGGATAAATTCCAATTCAGAGACATAACACGTTAATAAACCAGCACATACATCAAATTGATAATTATTTTTAAATATGAAAAATAATTGTTGCTGCGAAGAGATAGTATGCTATAATTAATCTATTCAATCGTTGCTGGCAATATTCACCATCCATATTATGCAAATCACCTACTATATCAATTGGTTACAGGTTGGCAGCTACATTATTTTTACTCTCGGCAGCAACGTTGCGAAGACCCGCGTGAGGAGATATGGGAAAAGAACCTGATAACAAACGAGTTGCAGAAGCAACCGTCGATCCCCTCTTCATAAACCGCTGGTCACCCCGCGCGCTCGATCCCTCCCCCATCCCCCCTGAAACCATCCAAACGCTTCTCGAGGCCGCCCGTTGGGCTCCCTCATGCTTTAACGACCAGCCGTGGCTCTTCATGTATGCCGATACCGCCGAGCTGCGGGCCACCTATCTTGAGATTCTGGCCGAGGGCAACCGCGTATGGTGCAAAAACGCGCCAGTGCTGGCGATCCTTTTCGCCCGCCGCCGTTTTGCCCATAACGGCAAGCCAAACAACTGGGCCGTCTTCGATTGCGGCGCAGCCTGGATGTCGCTCACCATCCAAGCCCGGCTGCTAGGTCTCTACACGCACGGCATGGCGGGATTCAGCAAAGAATCCGCCCACAGCCTGCTGGGTGTGCCTCAAGGGGACTATGAAGCCGTTTGCGCCATCGCCATCGGCCGCTATGGCGATGCGGCCATGCTCCCCGCCGATCTGCGTGATATGGAAAAGCCGAACGGGCGCAACCCGCTCGCCACCATCGCCCGCCGAGGGATTTTTAAAGCCTGATTCCCGCTCAAGAGCCGCTTTTTCCGTCCGATAAGGGAATATCATGCTAAGTCCCTTGCAACTATTTTCAGAGTCACGGTTACCTTTTCCCCCCGATTTTGATACCCTAAGCCCACAGATGGCAAAAACGGGAAAGGTACTGGTTACTGGCGGCGCCGGATACATCGGCGCGACGCTCTGCGAGCAACTGCTCGATGCCGGTTACAGCGTGATTCTGTACGACCGTTTCCTCTTCGGCCAAAAGCCGGTGGCACACCTGAAAAACAGGCCCGGCCTCACCATTGTTCGGGGCGACATCCGCGACACAGAAAACTCGCGCGGCTGCTAAAGCCCGGCATGGCGGTGATCCACCTCGCCTCGCTCTCCAACGACCCGTCGTGCGATCTCGATCCCGGCTGGTCGGTGGCGATCAACCACGAAGCGGCGATCCGTCTGGCGGCGGCGGCAAAAGCGGCGGGCTGCGGCCGATTCCTCTTCGCCTCCTCCTGCTCGGTGTATGGCTACGGCGATGGCAAAATGCTGGGCGAGAACTCCCCCTGCAATCCGGTATCGCTCTACGCCAAACTGAAACTGAAAACCGAAACCGAGCTGACCGCGATGGCGGATGGCTCGTTTTGCCCCGTCTATCTGCGGCAGGCGACCATCTTCGGCCTCGCCCCCCGTATGCGCTTCGATCTGGCGGTGAATCAGATGACGCTGCACGCTATCACGCGCGGCAAAATTTTTGTGCTGGGGGGCGGCCAGCAATGGCGGCCATTCCTCCACGTGCGCGACGCGGCGGCGGCATTCCGGCTGGCGCTGGAGACAAAGCGTGAAAAGGTGTTTTGCGAAGCGTTCAACGTGGGAAGCAACGCGAACAACATAAAAATAGTCGATCTCGCCCGCACCGTAAGCAAAGAGGTGGGGGCGGAGGTGGAAATCGCCCCGGCGGATGCCGACCGGCGCAACTACAACGTCGATTTTTCAAAGATCGCGCGGACGCTCGGCTTCAAGGCGGCGCACTCCATAGTGGATGGCATACGCGAAGTGGCCGTATGGGTGAACCGCGATGTGATGAAGGATTACAGCACCGGCGAATTTTTCAACATCGTGCGGATGAAGGAATCGGCCCGCATCCTTGCGGGCGGCAAACGGCGCATGGCGGCTCCCCGTCCCGGCGCGGAAAAAGTGTTCGATTTCATCCGCGCGGGTGAAGCGTTCGACCTGTTGTTGCGCGCCTGCGGCGTGGGGCGCGGCGACGCGGTGATAGCGGGGAAGAAAAGCCCACGCTGGCTGCTGGACCGGCTTAAGAAATACGGACTGCGCGTAACATTGCTCCCCGCCGAAGATGGCGGCATGAGTCACGCCGCGCTGGAAAAACAGATGGTTAAAGGGACACGCGCGGTCTTTCTCACCGGCGCGGAATCCCCCGCCACGCTAAAGCTGGCGAAAAAATCACGCGCCGTCATCGTTAGCGAAACACCGGTCGCGGCAAACGCCGATGCCGTCTTCTGGATGCGCGACGTGCTCCCCGGCGCGGCGCTTTCACCCGCCGCCCGCATCCGCGTGAACGGCGGCCCGGTTGGCAAAAACCTCCGCGCCTTCATCAAGAAACGCACCGACGAGTGGATGGAATCACCCCTCGCCGGTAAAGCCGTCACCGACGCCTTCGACCTTTTGGTAAAATAGCGGCATCTCTTTCTCCCCTCAAATCCAAAGGCTGATATTGCGCCTCAAGATGGTATAAGGTTACGGATGCAGACAGCCGACATCATTGTTTCACTCTTCTTTTTCCTGACGGCGGTGCTTTATTCGTCGGTGGGACACGGCGGGGCATCGGGGTACTTGGCGGTGATGGCGCTGGCGGGGTTTGCGCCGGGCCTCATGAAGCCGACGGCACTGTTCATCAACATCCTTGTTTCCGCTATTGGGACGGTTCGTTTTTACCGGGCCGGGTGCTTTTCGTGGAAGCTCTTCCTTCCCTTTGCGCTGACATCGGTGCCCTTTGCGTTTTACGGCGGAGGGCTTTCACTGCCCGCATCCGTATATCGGCCCGTGGTCGGGGTTGTTTTGTTGTTCGCCGCCTTCCAGCTTTTACGGAGTTCACAAAAACCTGCCCCCCTCGCCAAGCCGGTGCCGGTTTATTTAGCGCTTCTCATTGGTTCCGGCATCGGCCTGTTGTCCGGGCTTACGGGCATTGGCGGGGGCATCTTTTTAAGTCCCCTGCTGCTTTTAATCGGGTGGGCCGATCCGCGGCAGACCGCCGGAATTTCCGCCGCATTTATATTGGTTAATTCGATTGCGGGAATTGGTGGCCATCTTGCCGTAATGGATGCATTGCCCTCCTCCCCCTCTCTCATACTGTGGGCAGTTGCAGCCATCGCCGGGGGACTGATCGGTTCCGCGTATGGAAGCCGCCACTTTTCAAACATCATGATGCGCCGGATTCTTGCGGTGGTTCTGGTCATTGCCGGTCTTAAGTTTCTGATTTTTTAAAGCGGACAGGCTGAATCCGGAATGATATTCTAGCAGTGTGGGGTGCCGCCATGAAACGAGCGCTTATCCACATCCCTCCAATTTTCATTGCGGCAGGGCAATGCCGGAGAGACTTTCATGAACGAACGGATAGAACTGCTGCTCCGCAAAATAAACGATCTGCAAGACGAATTGCATTTGGAAATGGCGCAACTGGCGGACAAGTTCCGTTACACCATCGAACAACGGAGGGTGATCTTCGAGCATGATGTCGCCGCGTATCACCGCCGCCTGCGGCAGAATCTGTGGCAGTTCATCCGGAATATCCATCTGCCCATCCTGCTGGTCTCCCCGTTCATCTATGCCCTGATTATCCCGCTATTGATGCTCGACATCTTCGTGACGGTTTACCAAACCATCTGCTTTCCGATTTACGGATTAAAAAAGGTGCCACGCGAGGCGTTCATAGTCATAGACCGTCACTATCTGCATTACCTGAATATCTTTGAGCGGTTCAATTGCGCCTATTGCGGTTATGCCAACGGCCTGATCGCCTACGCACGCGAAGTAGGGGCCCGTACGGAAAGCTACTGGTGCCCCATCAAACATGCGCGGCGCATACGAGAGGCACATTCGCTCTACGCCGGCTTCGAGGAGTACGGCGATGCCGAGGGCTACCGCGCCCGGCTGAAACGGCTATATGGTGAGAGATCGTCCTAAATCCGGGGTTAATGAAATGTTCTATATGCATGAAACGATAACTTCTTTCTGGCATATCCAGACGGGCACCCCATTATTCTCGGATATTTTCCGGCTAGGGCCTCTACTTCCCTATACTGGACAATGTGGATGAACAATCCCCCCCCCGTGGATGCAGGTATGGTAATTGCACATTTATAAGCCACTGACTTGCCGATACGATGGCCGATTCAAGCGGGCAAATATTGGGATCGAAAAAATAGAGTGGTTTTTCAGGTTCATAAGCACTTGAACTGTAGAAACCCATAAGGTATGATTTCGCGGATATTTTCTTTAAACTGAAACGGCCTTTGCGCAACAGGAACGGGACAAAACGATGTACAAAGACATATTGGCGCTCCTCGACAATTCGGATTATTCGCTCTGGGGCCTTGACCGGGCGATAGAGATTGCGAACCAGTTCGGTTCGACCATTTACGGAACACACTCCTACGCGGCGCGTCTGCATGAAGAACGGTTCATACAGATGGAGCCGGGCCTTCCCGCCCGATACCAGGTGCCCGATGAGATGATGCGCCAAAGACAGATCCACGGGGAATTGATAGAGAAAGGGCTGGGAATCATCTCGGATTCTTACCTTGACGTGTTTCAAGCGCGCTGCGATGAAAAAGGGGTGCCGAACAAACGGCGGGTGATGGAAGGAAAAAACTATTCCAGCCTTGTCAAGGAGATCGAAGCTAATTCCTATGAACTCGTGACCCTCGGTATTCGCGGGCAAGGAGAGGTGAAATCAAGCCAGGTCGGCAGCGTTTGCGAACGGGTAACGCGCCGGATAAACACCGATATCCTGATCGCGAAAAACGCCAAATCCCTAAAGGGCGGACATATCGTCGTGGGAATAGATGGAAGCCCGCAGTCGTATGCCGCCATGCAAACCGCCATAGATTTTTCAAAGCGTTTCGATTGCAAAGTAACGGCGCTGGCCGTGTTCGACCCCGAATTCCACTACCGCGTATTTCATAACATCACCAAGGTTCTTTCGGAAGAGGCGGGCAAGGTATTCCGCTTCAAGGAGCAGGAAAAACTGCACGAGGAGATCATCGATTCCGGCCTGGAAAAAATCTACCGCGACCACCTCAACTGCGCCATGGAGATGGCGACGCGTCAAGGGCTCACCAACGGCAACTCGGTAAAGTCGGAAGTGCTTCCCGGCAAGCCCTTTGACGCCATTCTCAACTGGCTCTCCGGAAAGGACATCGCGCTCCTCCTGCTTGGCAAAGTGGGCGTTCATTACGACGATGGTCTCGATATCGGCTCCAACTCGGAATTTCTCTATAGAAACGCTCCCTGCAATGTCCTGCTGGTTAACAGGAAGGCCAAACCCGAACCGGTCGAAGAAAAGCGGCCTGAAGTCGAATGGACCGCCGAAGCGCTTGAGATGCTCAACCGGGTGCCGGGATTCGTGCGTAATCTGGTCAGGGGGCACATGGAGGCCAACGCCCACAAGGAAGGAAAAACAAAGATAACCTTGGAGATGATGCTCGAAGCCAGAAAAAAGATGGGTATGTAGCGTGAGCTTTGTCCCATTCGTCATCTCATGGAACATTACATCGCGATGCAATCTCGCGTGCGAACACTGCTATATTGACGCGGGGATGCGCCAGGTGGGCGTACCGGAGGAACTTTCCACCGCCAAAATATTTGAGACCCTCGCCGACATAGCAAAAATAAACAGTGGCGCGGTTCTTATTCTAACGGGCGGTGAACCGCTTGCCCGGCCCGACATCTTCGATATTTGCGCCAAAGCCGCCAGCCATGGGTTCGTGGTTGTCCTCGGAACCAACGGCACGCTTCTCTCCCCAAAAACCGCCAAAAAACTGAAGGATGCCGGTGTTTCCGGCGTCGGGGTAAGCATCGACTCGCTCGATGAAAAAAAACACGACCTGTTCAGGGGCCGAAACGGTTCGCTGAAGGAATCCATCGCTGGGCTCACTGCGGCGCGCGAGGCGGGGCTGGAGATACAGGTACAGACGACCCCCACCCTGGGCAACGTGCATGAGCTGCCCGCCATCGCCGATTGGGCGCATAAAATCGGAGCGGCGGCGTTCAACATTTTCTTTCTCGTCTGCACCGGACGGGGCCAAAAGATGACCGACATCACGCCGGAAGCGTACGAAGAGACCCTCCGCTGGGCCACCTCCATCCAAAACAGCTATCCGGGCATGATGGTGCGCCCCAAATGCGCGCCGCACTTCAAGCGGATACTGCATCAACAAAATCCCGCGCACCCGCTGCTCTCCACGTACATCGCCGCGTGCCGGGCGGGAACGCAGTATTGCCGGATTGACCCGGCGGGCATCGTCACGCCCTGCCCCTACATGGACATATCCGCAGGTGATATATCGTCAACAAGCTTCACTGAAATCTGGAACGATTCCCCGGTGTTCGCCAAGTACCGCAACCCGGTCTATGAAGGAAAATGCGGTCTCTGCAAGTACCGCCTCATCTGCGGCGGCTGCCGCGCGCGCGCTTTCGCCACCAACGGCAGCGACATGGGGGAAGACAACTGGTGCGTGTACGAGCCGAAGACCCAGGAAGAGGCCATAACCAGCATCGACACATTCGCCAAGTTCGGCGGCGGATCCGAAAGCACCATCCCTTGGACGGAAGAGGCCGACGCTTTTCTGCGTAAAATACCGGTATTCGCCCAATCCATCGTGCGGTTGGCCACGGAAAAATACGCCAAAGAGCGGGATATAAGAGAAATTACGACGGACGTTCTTAAGGCCGCGGCCCCCGCCGACCGTTTCGGAAGGGCGCGCATTCCCTCTACCGATATACCAAAGCAGGAGGAAGAAAACGGCGGCATCCCGTGGGATGATGACGCCAAACTGCGGCCCTTGAACGCCCCCGATTTTGTCCGGCCCGGCATCTTCAAGCTGATGCAAAAACGGGCGAAAGAACGCGGCAAAAAGAGGATCACCACCGAATTCCTGAGCGAGATCAGGGACGAATCCATGATGCTGGTAACCAAACGGATGCAGAAGTTCGGTTATGAAGATATCGATATGAAATCCTGGGAAACCGCCAAGGAAAAATTCGCCAAAGTCCCCGGTAAATCGGAAACAATAAACGGTATCGTGGAATTCCTCAACAGCCGCAAGGGGAAGAACGAAAATATCATAGCGAAGTTCAAATCGTTCTTCACCGATGACTCCACCACGATGGGCTGGACCGAAGGGGCGAGACAACGTCTGCAAAAGGCCCCCGCTCCGTTCAGGCCAATGGCCAAAGAAGCGGTGGAAAAATACGCGCGTGACCATGGCTTCAAAATGATCACCGAAGAAGCTATTGAAGAAGCCATGTCAAAAATGCCATTTTCAAAGTTCATGAGCAAACCCTAAAGAAACTGGCTCCCTTTGATCGCCGCATTGGAATTCGCTAATTACTTGAATTAAAGTACCACCTTGAATATCATGGATTTAGCGATGGTTTGCATCCACAATCCCTTCCCTTCTAGGGATAATGGATGTATAATTTAAAAAGATGATATTTAGAAGGACAAGCCAGCGGATAAGTCGAAAAACAAGTTCTCATTAATCAACAGGCTATTCAGAAGTTGAAAATGGCACATAAATTGTATTCAAATTAAGCGTAGGCTGTTGCACTCAAAAAGTGAAAGAGGCGTGAAATGAAAAAGAAACTGACAATAGTGGTAATTGTTTTAGTTGTTATCTGCATCATCTCCGCGGGGGTACTCTTCGTTCCGAACCCGGCTGGTCAATACCTCATCAGCGAAGCAAAAGCCAGCGGCATGGTTGCGTATGAACCGGCCGAAGCCTATACGATGGCAAAGAAAATATGCACCCAGTGCCACACCGACGAACGGATTAAAAAATATTGCGAGCGGTGCGGGCCCCCATTCATCGCGGTTGTTCCCCACATGCAGTCGTTCATAGAAAACTACAAGGTTTCCAAACCCGGACTGAAAGTTGAAAACATCACTGAAGTCCAAGCGGTCGCCATTGTGCAGGTATGGAACGCGATAATCGGCAATTGGGAAAAAGATTTTAGGCAGGAGGACATGCTGAAACTGATCGGCCCATACGAAC
Organism: Nitrospinales bacterium; assembly: GCA_023248495.1. Taxonomy (GTDB): domain Bacteria; phylum Nitrospinota_A; class UBA7883; order JACRGQ01; family JACRGQ01; genus JACRGQ01. Next base: position 3,233 of record JAHFEK010000036.1, on the reverse strand, counting down.
ATTTGAAAAAACTTTATCTGACGCCCATCGAAAAAAGGCCGATTGAAATGGCCCTGATGGGACGGGAAGACCTGAAAATAGGCTATATGGCCGAAATGAAGAAGACCATGGCAAAGGGCATGGAAGGCGAAGCTGAAAAACCGGCGGCGGAAGAAACACACGATCACTCGAAGTCAGGTGCGGAAGCCACTGCCAAGCAACCGGCGGCGGAAAAATCAGCCGAGCATGCGGAGCATACGCATAAATAATAACCCGGCGCGTCCGGTTTTCAGGAAAGCCAGACTATCATGACCCAAAATGGAACGGCGGTGAGCCCGCAATCCGCCAGCACGGCAAAACGGCGCAACCTCATCATACTGCTCGCGGCACTTGCGGTATTGCTAAACGGGGCCGTGAACTTCTTTGAATCGCGCAAGAACTCCGCCGAGCTGATAAAGCTGGGAACCCCCCTGCCGGAGTTTTCCGTAAAGCAAGCGGACGGGAACTCCATTTCGACCGCCGCGTTCAAGGGCAAGCCGGTCATCTATTACTTTTTCGCCAACTGGTGCCCTTGCTCCCACGCCTCTATCGGCTTCGTGAAAAAGGCGGCGGCGGACAACGCACCAAGCGGTTTGGCCCTGTTCAGCATAGGTATACAGGACAGCGCATCAGAGTTTGAAAAATTCGCCCAAAAGCACGATATATCAACCCCGGTGGGGGTTTCAGGCGGAAATGACGTGGCGGCCATGCTGGGAATTCGGACTACCCCGACCACGCTGTTCGTCGATGCCAATGGCGTCGTGCAATGGATATTCATTGGCAAAATCGAAAAATACGAGGCGATTGAAAAAGGAATCGCGGCCATCACGGGCGGCAAGGTTGGCTGAACTCGCGGATTAAACCCGCCGGCAAGCGAAGAATGCTTTTCCTTCCGGTATTTTTTATGGAGACACGGGTAATGAACGTTACAGAACATTTTGTTTCAATACGGATAAACGCATGACGGCATTCGGAGCTTTTTTCGGCGGGTTCCACAGTTTTTTTTCCATATGGGTTTTCTGCCTTATGCAGATAGTTCCTTTCATTATCGCGTTCATCGTCGCATCAACGGTTCGTGAAGACGGCCCGGCGCCGGAGAAAACGGACTGGCAGCCGCTGACCATTAGCGCCGTTTCGGTGCTCGGCGGTTTTATCGCCATCTTCAGCGCCATAGGGATGGTCACCACTCCCACCAGCAAAATGCTGTTCAGATACATGGATCTGCTTAACCAGTTCGGCGGAGTCATTATCGGCCTGATCGCCCTTTACTTCATCGGACTGCTGACCCTTGGCGCATCCTCCGAAACAAAAAAGAAGGGTCTTTTAACAGGTTTTGGGGTTCTCTTGGGAGCCTCCCTGGCTGTCGCGTACAAACCATGCGTTACCCCCACCCTCACCATTATCTACAACATAAACACCTCGCCGGATAACATGATGTGGGGCGGCACTCTCCTCGTGCTCTACACCCTTGGCATCTCGGCGGCCATTCTCCTCGTCGGCGCTCCGCTGGCGGTATTCGCCTCGAAAGCAAAATCGGCCAACATAAGGTTATATTTGAAACGGGGATGCGGTGCGCTTTTGTTGGTGGTTGCGTTGCTTATGCTCACCGACAAAATGACCATCTACAAGAGCATGCTCGTTGAAGGTTTTGTGCCAGCCGCCGAGGATGGATCGGGCCATAGCCACCATGATCACGGGGGCCCTCAGCCCCCCGCCGCGGAGGAAGGTCATTCCCGGCACGGCGATATGGAACATGAAAAATAAAACCGCCATGATGATAACCGCCCATCGGCACGCCGCACCGCGGGGACTACCCCCCCTATGTGCGCTTGGTACCCTCCTTCTGGCTTTTAGTTTAACCACCGCTTTCCCGGCGCTGGCTTCCGAAGATCATTCCCAACATAATCATCCGGACAGCGCCGCCCCGGCAGTGGCCGCTCCGGCCGATGCGCCCATGCCAACCGCCAGCAAGGAAATCACCATCGGATCCATGAAGGTGAGCCTTATGCCGGAATACGATTCCACCTCGGTGTTGGTCATCAACGAAGGAAAATTTTTCAACCGCGAGGCGTTTCCCCGCGAAGTTCTCTTCTTCCTGCCGCTTGGGGTCACCAAGCTGACCGATGTTTGCTCCCTCTCTCCGGGCGGGCAGCACTTCTGCCAGCTTTTCGACATCAAGCAGGGCGCCGAAAAAAACCTGCTCAATGTAAAACTCCCCTACTCCGACTTTTTCATCGATTTCCAGTACGCCCCCTTCAAAGCGAAACCGAATTCAGAAAGGGATTTCACGTACACCGTGGAATCGGACTACGACATCAAAAACCTTTCGGTCGTGATACAGCAACCCTACCGGGCCGAGCGGTTCACGATTGAGCCTGCGGGCGGCAAGGAATTCGAAAAAGAGGGATACCAAAATTACCGCTATGAATTGAAGGACGTTAAAAAAGGGGAACGAAAACAATTCCGCATCACCTATTTCAAAGCCGACGATAAACCATCGGTGGACGCCAAATACACCGGCATGTCTGAGACCCATATTTTCCGGGGTTACACCTCCGTGCTCATTTTGGGGGCGGGCGTGGCGGGTATCGGGGCGCTCCTGTACCTCCGAGGGCGGAAGTCGCCGAAAAAGGAGGAACAGGCATGAAGGCCGTGTTGTTCGGTATTTCACTGATTTTGACGCTTACCTACATGAGCGGAAAATATATCTTCCTCACTTCCGCGTCCGACCATACCGTTCCGGGCATCTCGCACTGGCTTGCCTGCCCCTGCGAATGCCCGATGGTTCTGGAGGATTGCCACATGAGCTGCGGTCTCTCCTGGAAAAACCTCATAGGGGAAAAACTGAAAGCCGGCCTCAGCAAAGAAGATATTGTTTCCTATTTCTACAAGCGATTTGGCAGGGAAGCTCTATTGACGCCGGCGCAGCGCGTGGCGGGTAAATGGTATCAAGTGACTCGCGGCGGCTATCCTGCCGGAGAGATGGCTTTATTCGGCGTGATCGTACTGGTGTGGACTTCGCTCCTCTACCTCCTTTTGTTAACCGGCTATGAAAAAATCATCTCCATGAGGAAAAAATGAAAGTAACGGCATTGGCCCTCGCGCCGCTGCTGGCGGTTTGTTTGCCCCTAACCGCGTGGTGCGCGGAACCGGCCGCGCGGGCGCTTATCCCCAAAGGGGAGGTGATTCTGGGCACCGATAAGGAAACCCTCAAA
>JAHFEK010000002.1 GCA_023248495.1 Nitrospinales bacterium | reverse complement strand
TGAAAAAAGAGATTGAGAAAAAACTCAGGAGGTTCTTTAATGATTTACGGTTACCTGTATCTTGAGGCATCGATCAAAAATCCACGCCTCCTTCGGTTACCTTTTCCCATGAGTCAACGCGTTAGTAGTGTACAATATCCATAAGTAACTGTTCGGGATATCGTGCCGTCCCAGAACAGGATTAAGAACGTCACGAGAAAGGAGTATTGCATGAACGCTTTAATTCAAAGTGTAAAGGATGAGATCGATAAATATCAAAACGTCTATATCCGGCTTGCACGATCAATGGAAAAGGTTAAAACCTACAAAGCTGCGCAACGGATTGTGGCCCATCGTGGCCGCATCACCCGGGATAACCACGCACGGCGAATAGAACTGTTGCATCTAGGCATCCTTTACTAATTAGCTGGGAGTGTAGGCGGATTGTAATGCAAAGACATTCGATCCGCCTTCCCATCGCGTTGTGCGGGTACGCCGCTTTTATTCCCTCATCCACAACTTTCGTTTATATCTCTTATCTCAAGCGCCAATTACTAAGGGCGTCGTTAGTAAGGCGACCTGATTATGCAGCAGCATATCTATAAATCACTGCCTGCCTTCTTGGCTTTAGCTTTTTCAACTGCTAATTTATGTTTGAGTATGGGTACATACTGATAGAAAATGTGGCCATATTTATTGGAAGCCTCACGTATGTCGATTTTAACGTTTTCGCCATCCCACTCCATATCATTCGAAAAATTTACTTTCCTCCCTGCTCCATACTTTTGAATCAATGTATATTTTAAGCTCGAAAAATTGTCCACTTCAAACATGATACTGACTCCCCAGAATTTGCCTTCGTAAAAAAGATAACCAATCAAAGCTAATTTAGCATCTCCGATTTTTAGACTGTCCCCTTTTCGTTCGTAAATGTCATCATGAGTTGACTTATTAGTTTCCGAAAACGTCATATCATGCAAGTCTTTTATATTTGTACCCCATTTTATTCCCCTGAAACCGTCGGGCTCATTTTCAAAAGAATATGCCACAGATGTAAGAGCAAAAGACAGAAGAACCGACAGTGCTACAAGCCTCAATTTTTCCATAACCCCCATATGCCTACATGGTACTGATCACGTATGGAGATGTCAAATTGTAAAAAATCTCGACCGCTTGTGCGCGAACAGCGTTTAAGCTCGGAAGGTGTCCAGATCGTGTTCTATAGTCTCTATCATTTGCTCGTGCAACGCAACTTGGACGGCTGACTGATTGGGTTGCCAGCTAGCGATCGTGCGAGATAGATCGAACCAGGGATAGCGACAACACTTTAACCTTGCCGAAGCCGGGAATTGATGGGTTGCCCAAGGGTTCTCCAATAAAATGACGCTTTCTGCCAGTATCACCAATACGGCTGATAGTTTTGATTTTTTATTCCCCTGCAGTCGGAAACGACCATCGTGCCCCATTTTTACCGGGCGACGTAGACCTGCTTCATAAATGGGCGCACCTTTCCATCCGTAAAGTCCATACCAAATCGAACCACTTGTGAAACCACCATGGCCACATTCCAATGGTGTTGTTTGGCCGGCCTTGAGAAGCTCGGCTGTATATGGCCCGCCGAAATGTACAAAATCCATTATAAGAAGTGCTGGCATATTGTTTGGAATTTGGCTTTCATTTTGCTTGATGGAACAAATACGGCTAACCAAATTTGCCTGTACGCTATCATTAGGTTTTGCGGGGTCAGGCCTTCCACCGGGTGTTAAACACGCTGTAGTAATCGTGATGCGATGGTTCTTCCCTGCGATGGTTTTTCTCTCAACATCGTCCGGCAAGGGTGAATCACTTGAATGGATAGCTTCTAGCAGTTCATCCTGACTTTCGTCTTGATGCTTGGCAAATACTTCAACGATAATTGAACCATCGCCAGCATTAACCTCGAAATCCGGTGTTGAATCATTTTTACGCGGGATGGGGACAACATTGAATCCAGCTTCAAGCAATGCTCCATAAGCGCGTATTTCGGCAAGTACAGATGACGCATTTCTAATATCCGTCAAATTCAGAAGCCGGTCGATTAAATCATGAAGCCAGATATCCCCATTGGACTCTGAACTAATTCTGGCGACTGCCTCATTTACTAAATGGTCGATGGCCCTTCGCGGATTGTTGAACAAAGGGAACCATGTGGGATGCCGAGTTCCCATAAACAAAGGAGCATCATGAATCATCTTCAGTTGTTCAGAATTGAAAAGATCATCAAGTTGGCGCACATATTCTCCACAAAACTGCATAATTCTTTTTCTTGCTCTCATCGAGATTAACTGTTCCTAGGTTCCAATAAATATTAACACGACCGGGTGTTAGCTGCGTGTGGTTCTCATTTCCACTTCGGCTTTGAGTTAAATCCCGAAAACGGCGTGGCTCTTTGTTTTGAATGCCACGACCAAATCCACCGGGGCAAGCTATCCCTATAATCATTATTCCATCCCACCCTCCCGGTGGGAGGAAGGAACATGCCCCGATTGTCCCCCTCATCCGTTCTTCCGCCACCGCGCCCCGTGTGAACGGGGAGCTTTGACTTGTGCCGTCCGCTTCCCTTCCGGCACGTTATCCATTCCTCCATCACGTCCGCGCCCTTAAAGGGCACTTCCACGGCGGATTGTACGCGGTTGGCGCCCTCTTTCGAGGATTTCCGGAGCGGAAGAAAATATATTCCGCTCCTCCTTTCGCAGGCTCCGCCGCCGCGTTTTAATTCCGCCGCTCCTTTCTGGATTTTTCTCATGTTTCCCCGCAACGCTTTTTACCGATCTGCTGAACGCCGCGCTTTCGGAGGTGAACTGGTACGAGATAGCGGAGACCTTCCGCCTAACAGCAAAAGGTGTTTACGCGAGGTCGGCGGGGGTTATCGGGTCGCGCTCGTTAACGTCGCGGGCGAGTTTTTTGCCGATGACGCCGTCCCATTCGGCCACGGAAAAGCCGCGCACGGGGCGGAGCGCGATCAGCATTTCGGGGATTATGGTTTCGCCCGCGCGCAGGGCATGGCTTGCGAAAAGGCCGCGGCGGAAGTTATCGCGGTTTTTGGCTTCGTTTTTCGAGAGCGATTTTTCGCCGTTTCCCCGCATCGCCCGGATAGAGCCGCAGTAGCGCGCGAGCTCTTCCAGTTCCTGCGGTTCGATGGAAATGGCGTGATCCGAAAAGGGGAATATCTTCGCCATTTTTCGATCCAACGTGAAGTGCCGTTCGATCACCGCGGCGCCCATCGCCACCGCCGCGAACGAAGCGTGCAACCCTTCGCTGTGGTCGGAAAGGCCCACCGGGGCGTCGAAACGTTCCGCCAGCGTCCGCATGACGTTCAGGTTTATCTGCTTGATGTTCGTTGGATAGTCCGACACGCAGTGCAGCAATATCAGCTGCGTGTTTCCCTCGCTGCGGATGGCCCGCACCGCCGCGTCCACTTCCTCCATGCCGGCCATACCGGTGGCCAGGATGATGGGCTTTCCTTTTTTAGCGACGTGCCGCAGCAGCGGGAAATTGTTGCAATCCATCGAGGCGATCTTGAATGCGGGCGCGCCCATCTGGTCGAGGAAGTCGGCTGTGGTGGCGTCGAACGCGGCGCTAAAAAGCTTGGCGCCGGTTTTTTTCGCGAAGGCGAAAAGTTCTTTGTGCTGTTCAAAGCTGAATGAAAGGCGGCGGATGTTATCGTGATAGGGGAGGTCGGATTTCATGAAGTTTTCGGGCTGGAACGACTGCAGCTTCACCAGCGCGGCTCCGGCGAGGCGGGCCGATTCAATCATCCGCTTGGCATGTTCCAGGTCGCCGTTATGATTGATGCCGATTTCGGCGATCACCAGCGGCGCCGCATCCCCGCCGACCGCAATTCCCCCAATACTGACTGGACGCATTGCCGAATTATACCACCGCTTTTAGGGAGATGGAAAAAATTGCGGCCAACCCCTGTTTCAATGAAAAATGATTTATAATACGCGCAACATTACGAAGGGAAAATCATGATCCATTTTCGCTTAAACAATTGTGCCGCGGCCGTGGCCGCCACCGCTTTTCTTCTGTCCGCCATTCCCGCCTTGGCCCATGAGGGGCATGAGCACGGCAAAGGCGTAGCGCCCGCCGACGCCAGCCAGCCCGTCACGGGTCAGCCCGTCCCGCCGCCGCTTGATACCGCGGCATTAAACGTGATCAACAACCGTTACCTGCGGGATGTTAAGACGATATTTAAAAGAGCCTGCTTCGATTGCCATTCCGAGCAAACCCGGTATCCGTCGTATTACATCATTCCCGGCGTGCGTCAATTCATCGACTACGATATTAGGGAAGCGCGGAAACATGTCGATATGAACGCCGACTACCCGTTCAAGGGGCACGGCTCGCCGCTGAAAGACCTCAAAGCCATTCAAAAAGAGGTGGAGGAAGGGGATATGCCGCCGTTTATTTATAATATCGCGCACTGGAAAGAGCGGCTCACTAACGATGAAAAGCTAATCATCCTGCGGTGGGCAACCGAAGGGATTAAGCTCCTTCCCGCCGAGGCGGAGGAACCGTCCGCCGGGAAATAAATCCGGCGCGCACCGCCAACGCGGTGTTGATCAGGAATATCAGCAATGCGGCGCCGTTGAGGGCCGCCCCTGCGGCGCGCGTCGTTTCGCTCATTGCGTGATCACCGCCCACGCGCATCAACAACGATAGATGCAGTACCGCCACATGCAGGTAAAATATGGGGCGGAACGGCACCCCCAGATTCAGCACGGCGGGGAAAATGATTGGCGCGTGACCGAAGATCATGCTGAAGGCAAAACCGAGGAACAGCGAATGCAACAGAGCATCGTATTGGTATCCCGGCGCCAACTCCGTTCCCCCCAGCAGCATTGCGCCCGCCATCGCCAGCCACAGGTAGCCAAGCAGAAGGCAGACCGCCACGAAGCGGGTGAGCCCTTCCTGCTTGACGGTGCGGCGGGCCACATCGTACACAAGCAACCAGAGTGAAAGCAGGATGACGCCCGCGCCGGTCAACCGGGTTCCCCATGCCGCGCCGTTGGCGGCGGCGAAAATGCCGGCGGCGGCGATAGCCGCGAAAACGGCGAACAGGGCATTCACGCGCGGCGGGTGCTGGAGAAAGCGGCTCAATTCCAGCCGTTCGCCCGCGATGGTGAGAACGATAAAAAGGCCCCACCACATCACGAAATCGGGGAGCGGATAGCCGCGTAACCAGTAGATGTTTCCCACCAGCCACGACGCCGCCCCCAGCGTCATGACAGCGTTAAAAAACGCCGGTTGGCGGCGGAGCACCACGCCGTACATTGCCACAAGCAGCAGCGATGAAAGTGTTACCGCCGCCGCGCCGATTTCGGCGCCGGCCAGAAACAGCAACGTGCCGAATCCTGCCAGGGCGGGAGCGGCATACCCCCACGGCGCGCCGAGAGCCACGGCCCGCTCCAGGCCGATCACCGCCCCCAGAAAACCGCCGATCATCAACGCGCCGTGGGAAGCCGCGAGGTTTTGGGCGGGCACGGGGATACCGATTCCGGCGCGCAAGAGACCGGCGTACACACCGGCGATAAGACAGAACATGCCCGCTCCCAACAACGGGAACCGGATGCGGATCCATATGTTGTTCATGGCGCGGCGTTTCAGCCAACCCCCAATTTTCGTTTTGCCGCATCCGACATCATGGTGGCTTTCCACGGCGGATCCCACACCATGTCCACCTGTACATCGGTGATTTTGGGCAATGCGCCCCGCACCGCGTCGCGCGCCTGGGTTTTCATGTATTCCGTCACCGGACAGGCGGCGGTGGTCATGGTCATGGTCACTTTCACCGCGCCGCCGTCGATGGCCACACCGTAGACAAGGCCGAGATCGACGATGTTGATGCCTACCTCCGGATCAATCACCGATTTGAGAGCCGCCAACACTTCATCATTTGTCGCCATATGTTTTCCTTTATTTTCCAGATACTAATAATACCCCCGTGTGTAAAATGGTCGGCTGACTTTTGTCAGGGTGGATGTCCGGCCCGCTATATTCATAGTAATTAAGATAGACCGCAAAAATATATTTTTAAAAAGAGGATTTTGGCCGCACAATATATCTACCAGAAGAGGTTGATATTCAATTAGTTAATTGAATACTTGAATATCTTTGTCAACTTAGCACAAGGAAGTACTTAAATGAATTTAAAATTGGTTTCGACGGGAAAGCAGTTGTTGGCGCATCCGTTTATGATGGCGTTTTTTGCCATGTCATTCCTCATGCAGCATCCCGGCGCCGCGCTGGCGGAGCCGGAGACGGTGATGGGGGAGATGAACATTGAAGTGACCGTTGATGCCCCGGCGGATAATGCGGATACCAAGCTTTGGGTTCCTCTGCCGGTGTCGGACAAGTTTCAGGCGATAGAGGACGTGAAGGTTGAAGGCAACTTTGCGCATCAGGGGGTGTACAAGGAAAAGACCACCGGGCACAGCATCGTGTACGCCGACTGGTCCACGGCTCCCACGGAGCAAAGACGCCTTACCCTCTCGTTCAAGGTGACGACGCATAAACGGGTCAACCGGGATTTTACCGACAACGGTTCACCTGTTCCTTCAAACCTGAAGCAGTTCATCAAGAATGAGGCGCTTGTTCCCACCGGTGGACGGGTAAAGAATATCAGCGATAAGGTTGTGGCCGGGAAAGTGAAAATATCGGAGAAGGCCCGCGCCGTGTACGACTGGGTTGTGGACAACACGTGCCGCGATCCCGGCGTGCAGGGGTGTGGCGTGGGTGACGTGGAACAGACGCTGGATAAAAAGGGCGGGAAGTGCGTCGATATAAGCTCCGTATTCATCTCCGTCGCGCGCGCGGCGGGAATTCCCGCGAGGGAAGTCTTCGGTATCCGCCTCGGGAAGGAAGACGGCGTTTCGGATATGACGAAAGGGCACCACTGCTGGGTTGAATACTATGTGCCCGGCGCGGGCTGGGTGCCGGCGGATCCCGCCGATGTGCGAAAGGCGATATTGGAAAAGAAACTGGAAAACGATCCGGCGGAAGCGGCGAAATACCGCGAATACTTTTTCAACGCGGTTGATCCGTACCGGGTTGCCGTGGCGACCGGTGGCCGGGCGGTCACTTTGAATCCGCCGCAGAAGGGCGGCCCCTTGAATTACTTCATGTACCCCTATGCCGAAGTTGACGGGAAACCGCTTGAATGGCTGGCGGCGCAGAAGGAACTGAAATACAAGATTACTTTCAAGAAATCGTGACTGGTTGTTGAAGCAACAGGCCGCGGAAATCACCATGAAGGGGCAAAGGAGAAATGACATGCAAAAGAAACTGATAATCGCAATCGCCATGGCCGGTTTGGCGCTAGCCCCCACGCTGGCGCATGCGGATGCGCAGGCCCGGAAAATTACGATTGCCGGCGATCCGTGCACCATTCCGCAGGCAAAGGCCCTTGCTGACGCCTTCACGAAGAAGACGGGCGTGGAAGTGGTGCTGGTGCCGGGAAAATGCAGAACCGGCGTTTCCGAGGTGTTGGACGGCAAGGCCGATATCGGGCTTGCCACATTCAATTTCGACAAGAGCAACCTGGATAAAAGCCTGATTGACACCGTCGTGGGCAAGGCCCCGATTGTTATGGTTGTCAACAAGGCGAATCCCGTGAACAACCTTTCCCAGGCCAACCTCAAAGCGATTCTCGCCGGCAAGATCAGGAATTGGAAAGAGGTGGGGGGCAAGGACGTGGAGATAAAGAATGTCTATCTTCAGCCCTGCGTGGTGGAGACGATGTCGTATCAGGCCGAACACTACGGGCACGACATCAACCGGCTGAATCCGGAAAAGCCGGGCAACCCCGTGGCCGGCACGAACACCCTGGTCGAGCAGGATGAGGCGGCGATAGGGATGCAACTGTACGGCCACGAGAGCTTGAACGTGAAGGTGTTGACCGTTGACGGGAACCTTCCGGACGCGAAGTCGTTCCCCGCGAAGTACGCGTTTTACGAGGACTACAACATCGTGACGAAAGGGGAGCCTTCCGGCGCGGTGAAAGAGTACATCGATTTTGCGCTGGGCGAAGAGGGGCAGAAGATTCTCGCATCGATAAAGCATATTCCGCTGAAGCGGATACGGTAATTCCGCCAACCTTTTGAAAAGACGCGGCGGCTATGCCAAAGGGAATCCCTTCCCTTGGGCTGGATGCTCACCGGGTGATTTCATGTGTGACCTGTCCGGCATCGGTTCTCTCTTCCCGGTGGGTACCCAATTTATTGGGTACATCATGCCGTAAGGCATGACCTCTCTCTTGGTGCGTTGCCCTTTTTGCGTTGGTACAACAGGATTTATCCTGTTGCGCGGCCTGAAGGCCGCGGTTTTCTTGCGCCTGTCGGCGCAGCCACAGGTTGCGGTCTTTCAACCATTTCCGCCGCGGATTGAATTGCCAATTCCGCGGCTCCTTAAACCTGTGGTACCAAGATGGAGCATGAGATTGCTTCGTTAACACTCGCAATGACCGCTATTTGTCATTGCGAGGCCATCGAAGATGGCCGCGGCAATCTCAAACTGATTCACCACGCCGACCCTATAAGGAGGCTGATGAATTGTCCGCACGGGGTATGCCGCAAAGCCCCGCGTGTTTGCTATCGCAGCAGAGGCGGCATACAGGGAAGCTGTTTATCGGGCGCCAACCGCCACGCGGCTCCCTCTGGGGAGAGGCAGCGTTCTTTCGGCGACTGTTTTCCCTCTTTAATCAGCAGATACACATCACCGATAACGGAAGAACTGCCGGCGATATACGAATGTTTCAGCAGGCTGGTATCCACCGCCTCGGCGTTCACGATGTCCATGTCGATATCGGAGGCCTTCGTTAACTCATCTCCCCCCTGTCCCACGCGCGGATATTCGCCGTGGATGCTTTCGGAAGTGGAAAGCGCCTGGTCGCCCGGATTGGTGTACACGGTGATGTGCCCGGCCCCTTTGATGCGTGGCACGATATCGCGCACAAAAACCTGCGCGTCGATATCGGGGGCGGCGAGAATGATGTTGTGAAAATGGGGTTTCGATTTGCGCTGCTCCAGCGCCATCAGTGTGCGGGTAAGCAAGCGATTTCCCATGCTGTGGGCGATGACATGCACCTTTACCGCTCCGGTCCGTTGCGCGATCAGGGCGAGGAACTCCTCCAGGTGCGGTATGGCCCACTCCACGTTGTTCTCATCCGCCGTGTAGCCCGCCATGCCGCCGTGCGAAGGCCAACTGAAAAAGGAGGGAATTCCCCCGTACTTGAGGTCATACGCCATCTGCGCGGTGCGGCGCGCGGCGTCCTCGAAGCTGTTGGCGTAGCCATGTATGAAGACCACCACCTCTTTGCTGGAGGCCGCGGCCAGGCTGGCGCGGAATTGCTCGATAAATTTCTTCTCGTCCATCGCGGCGATACGGCCCAGCACGATATGTTTCGAGGTGTCCCACGTGGCGCTGATCCAGCCGGGGGATTCCATTTCACCCATCTTGTGATCCTTCGGTATCGTCACAACACAGCTGCCCAATTGCAGCCCCTTGCCGCGCCGGCTGCCGTAGTATTCGTGCGGGTTGGCGGCGTTCTCCTCCAAGCGGTCGGTGCCGTAAAATACCGTTACCTCATATTGGTGCGTGGTAGGCGGCATGGCCGCGGTTGCATTCAATTCCATGATCTTTGCCTGGCCGGCGGGGGCTTCATTTCCGTCTTTCGCTTCGTATGCGGCATGTCCTTTATTGAACCAATCGGCGGCGCTCAATTGTTGTGCCGCCTCATGATACCGATTTGACAGCTCCAGTTTGGCGGCGGCGTCCTTCGCGGCGGCAAGTCCCGTCCTCATCCGTTCCAGTTCTTTCAAAAGCCCCTGCGCCTCCTGGCGGGCGTCCTCAAGTTCATTCGTCTTCCGTTTGTCTTTCCGCACCGTATCAAGCACTTTCACAACATGCCCGGGGTCGGCGTCAATTTTGGCGTGCAGCCAATACTGCTCGCCGTCCCACTTCTCGTAAACGATCTCCGTTTTCACGATGCCGGCCAGATAGGCGGCGATTTGGCCTGGGGTGAGCTCCATGTTCTTCATCTCGAATTGGATTTCAAGGTACGTTGCCAGCTCTTGCAGCAGCAGCCGTTTAACCTGCTCCAGCGCGATCGCGCGGGCGGTCAGCTTGCTATCAGCCTCGCAAGCTTTATAACTGTACTCATGTTGGAACGATCTGGTTTCCCCAAAAGCGGTGGAAAAAGGAGCAAGCGCCAACGCAAGCAGGACAACAAAGGCGGCTTTCCCAAACAGAGGATTTCGTGCCGCTCTTTTTGGTGTTCTATTCATCCCGTGCCCTTTTCTTTCGTGCGGGGTTATGGCAAAACGCCGGACAAATTGCATTATCCCCTGAACGGCGATTCAGGACAACCCTGTTTGCTCAAAAAGGTGTCTCAGTTTGAAATTACTGTTTGAACGGAGCATGAGATTGCTTCGTTAACACTCGCAATGACAGCTATTTGTCATTGCGAGGCCATCGAAGATGGCCGCGGCAATCGATCATTCGATCCCTATTATGCGGTATTCCATTTTCCTTGGCGTCAGTGCTAAAATTGCCTGGGGCTGCTACCGAATTTTAAAATACAAGCGAGGGGAAACGTGAGGGGTTATACAAAGCAAAGCGCAAGGCATTTTGTTGCCGTGGCAATATTGGCCCTCTGTCTCGGAGCGCATGTGGGCAAGGCGTTCGGCGGCTGCGCCATTCCATCCATGGCGGACAAACCAAAGCCGGAATGGGTAAAGGAAGGGTGGAACAAACCGGGCTACTACATCGGCGTTGGGCGGATCGATCAGCGTAAAAACGCGGAGGAGTGGATTCATGCCGCCGAACAGGGGGCAATCAACAGTCTTTCACGGACGATCTCCGTTAACGTGGAAAGCAGCTTCAGGGATGAGATGAGGCAAACCTCCAAAGAGTACAAGCAAAAGTTCGAGCAGGATATCAAACAGGTGGTGGAGACCAGCGTCAAGGAGAACCTGCGTGGCGTGGAGATAATCGACAAATGGCTGGACAGGGACAACTGCGTGTTGTGGGCCGTGGCGGAAATTCCGCGGGATTCCGTTGAATCCACGCGCAAATTCGAGAAGATTACCTACTACTACGATTCGGCGGCGGACTTGCTGAAAAAGCAGAATAAAAAAGTGGCGCTGGAATATCTGAAAGACGCCATGGCGCTTCTGGAGGGGATCAACTTTAAATATCTGCCCGAGTCGGGCGGCAAGGCGCACTGGCAAGCCAAGCTGGAGCGCGAGATAGACAGGCTTAAAGGGGATGTCGGCTCGAACACGGAGAAAACGCTTGTCTCCCCTTTGAATATCGCCAAGGATGTGGATAAGGCCATCGTGGAAAAAGTGATTGGCGCCATCAAGGCGAGGGTGAAAAAGGGAGAGCGGTTGCTCGGCAGTTGCGAAAGTTCCGATACCTGCCTTGATCTTGCCACCGGCCAGGGATATGCAAACCTTGCGCTGGTGAAAATCGAGCAACAAATATCCCAAAGCGCATCGGGTGCATACAAGGGGACGTTGCGGGTGGAGGTGACCCTCTATGATGCCGCCAAAAGATCGGTGCTAAAAGGCCCCGCCGAGGAGTATGCGCAAGTGGTCGGCTGGTCTGAAGACGGCATTGACTGGAAATTGGCGGTGGACAAGGTTCTTGGCAGCGAACGGTTCAACCTGTTGAAGGAATAGCGAATGTTGAAAAAGTGTTTTGTTGTTTTGCTGGTGTTGATGGGGATTCATGGCGGGCTTGCCCGCGCGGATGAGGGGCTGAAGGTAAACGACCAAGCCCCCAATTTCATCGCCCGCACATTGGAGGATGAACTGTTCAGGCTGAACAAAATGGAATCCGGCCCAAAAGTCATCAGTTTTTTTGAGGTCACCTGCCTTCCCTGCAAAAAGGAGCTGCCGGAAATGGCCGCGTTGGAAAAGCGCCACAAAGGCACCCATTTTTTGCTGGTACATGTTGGCAATCAGACTGCCGGTGATGTGAAAAAATTCCTGGCGGGGGTAAAGGCGCATCCGGCGCGGGCGGTTTATACCGGCCCCAAAATAGTCGAGCAGTTCAATTTCATAGGGTTCCCCCACACGCTGCTGCTGGATGCCGATAACAACGTAAAGCTGGTGTTGAGCGGATACACGGAAAATAACATGAGCCTGCTTGAAGCCGCGATAAATAAGGTGGAGTGAAGTCCCATGCGTTTGAAACCGGGTTTGGGATTACTGATTCTTGCCGCCGGGGCGTTGTTTGCCTGTGCGGGGGGGATGGGCAAGTCCACCACCGCGCCCGCGGGGCTGGGGGTTCTCACATTCACCGAGCAGTTCCATGATTTCGGCAAGGTGACCGAGGGCGATATCCTTCATTACAGCTTCCCGTTCAAAAACACCGGGCAGGGCACTCTGCGCATAACCAAGACGGAGACCTCGTGCGGCTGTACCACGGCGAAAGGCGCGCTGAAAGCCTACCGCCCCGGCGAGGATGGGGTGTTGGAGGTTACCATCGACACTAAAGGAAAGCATGGCGTGATTACGAAGACCATCACCCTGAGCTTGACCAATGCCGCCGAGAAGACGGGCGAATTGACCCTGATGGCCGAGCTTATTCCCGCCCCCCATCCGGCGGTGGAGCGCGGAACGGTCATTACCAAAGAACCCAAATGCAAGTCGTGCCACCTCGATTCCGGCGTGGGTCAGGAAGGGATTTTCCTGTTCCACCGCGTTTGCGCGCAATGCCATGGGAAAAAGGGGGCGGGGGCCAGCGCCAAGGCGCTCAACGATCCCGAATGGTTAGCGGCCATCGGCGACGACCGCATCAGGCAGGTTGTTAAGGACGGCATACCGGAAAAGGATATGCCGCCTCTTGTTACGGGTGTTTCGCCGCCGCTCACGGAAAAGCAGGTGGATTCGCTTATCGTCTACATTCGCTCACTGGGGGAACAATGAAGTACGTCATCGCGGGCTTGGTATTGGTGCTTGGCATGCATGCGGAAACCGCCTTTGCGGCAAAGCAAAAAATGGTGCTGATGCCGATCAGCGGCACGCTGCTCACGGCGGATGAAAAGCAGCAGGTGGCGGAAAAGTTGGCCGCCGCGCTCTCAAAAAAGTATGAAGTTGTTCAGGGCGGCGAAGTGAACGCCTATGTGGAAAAAGTGTTCCGCGAAGAGAACCGCAAAAAGGATTGCGATGCCGATGAGTGCTACCGCAAGATTTCAAAACATTACAGCGCCCCGCTTATCACAGTGTTTAATATCGTTAAGTCGGGCGAGGGGGAATACCAGCTTTTTCTGAAATATGTGAACGTGGCGGAGAATAGCGCGGTAACCGGCCCAAAGGCCGTTTGCAAGGACTGCTCCAGCGGTAAGCTGGCGGAAACGGCCGCGGGGTTGGTTGAGTAATGGGCAAAAGCGGGAATGCCCGTTTTATTCACCGAATAAAGCTGATGGGATATACTGAGAGGAAGACACGAAGGACACCTTAAGGCGGGAATATGGGCATTGATGAAGGCATGATACGGGAGATAGTGCGGCGCATAACCTCCGTCGTCAAACCTGATAAAATCATTCTTTTCGGTTCCGCCGCGCAAGGTGAAATGACGCCGGACAGCGACATAGACCTGCTGGTGATCGAGAAGGATGTTCCCAGTCCACGCGCGGAAAGCGTACGGCTTCGCGATGCGCTCGATGATGTTGGCTATCCCGTTGACGTTTTTGTGGTGTCATGCGGCTATTTCGAGGACACCAAAAACATCTTTGGCGGTTTGGCCTATCCGGCCCATAAATACGGGAAGGTGATCTATGACGCCGGATGAGGGCCTGTTCAGGGCGGGCCTTGTTGAGCAGTGGCTGAACAAGGCTGGCGATGATCTTGGGCTTTGCTTAAAACTTATCCACGATGATGCGCCGTTTTTTAGCGCCATCGCCTTTCATGCCCAACAGGCCGCAGAAAAATATCTCAAAGCCTTTCTGGTGCGTCATCAAATTGAATTTCCCAAAACGCATGACATGAAAGAACTGCTTATATTGGCCGCCCGGAAGAACAGTGCGTTGGCGGTGCGTTTGGAAGAGGCAAAAACACTCACCCCCTTCGCCGCCAATGTCCGGTATCCAATGGATGAAGAAGAATTGACATTGGCGGTTGTGCGGCGCGCCGTGCAAATTGCCGTCGAAGTGCGTGACGCGGTTGAGGCCGAACTGGGAAGATGAAAGCGTACTGCGTTCTGGTGATTTCCGTACTTGCCGTGTTTGCGTGGGGTTCCACCGCCATAGCCAGGGCGGAGAAGAAGGCAGAGAAGAAACCGGCGAGGGAATCGGTGGTGCTGATGCCGCTGCGGCCGACGAAGGATATTCCGCAGGAATGAGATGACGCAGTACGAGGCGGCGTTGGTGAAAAGTCTCTCCGAGAAGTATGTGGTCTACTCCGGCCAGAAGGTCACGGAGAAAGTGACCGATGTGTACAAGAGGCGGAGCGCCGAGGCGAAGGCGGGGCACGAGTGCGACGAGACGAAGTGTCTTCAGGATGTGGCGATGGCTTTCCAGTCGAAAGAGGGCTATCCGTTTATAGCAATAGCGAACATACGGAAGAGCGGTGGCGGGTATTCGATCTCCCTTACCATCAATGATGTCATAGAAGAAAAGTCGGTGTTTGCCGAGCAGAAATCGTGTAAAGGGTGCGACGAGTTTGGAGTGGCAGACGTGCTGAAGACGCTTGCTGGCGGCGGCGCGGCCCCCGCCGCTGAAACCCCTGCGGCCCAAGCTTCCAAGGGTGCGGGTGGCAATGACGTGGAGTTTGCCTTCTGGAACAGCATTAAAGATAGCACAAACCCTGCGGTATTCGAAGCGTACCTTAAGGAGTATCCAAACGGTAAGTTTGCTGCGTTGGCCAAGATTCAGATGGCGGTGAAAACCCCTGCGCAGTTGGCGGCTGAGAAAGCAGCGGCGGAAAAGGCCGCTGCGGAAGAAGCCCGGATTACCGCAGAGAAGGCGCTTGCGGACAAGATAGCCAATCCGCCTGAGGGGATGGTGTATGTGCAACAGGTAACCGGCGGATTTTTTATGGACAAGACGGAGGTGACGCAGGAGGCATACCAGCGGGTTATTGGAAACAATCCTTCGAAGTTCACCGGTTGTCCCAATTGCCCGGTGGAGGTAGTGAATTGGGACGAAGCCGCAGCCTATTGCGGGAAGGTGGGGAAACGCCTACCCACGGAGCAGGAGTGGGAATACGCGGCGACCAGCGGCGGGAAGGGGGAAGTATACGCCGGGACGAGTGACGAATCGAGCGTGGGTGATTATGCTTGGTACGATAAGAACTCCGATAAAAAAACGCACCCTGTTGGCGGGAAGAAGCCCAACGGTCTGGGGTTATATGATATGAGCGGCAACGTATGGGAGTGGACGGACACTTGGTATACTAAGGAGCAGAAGGCCCGGATTATTCGCGGCGGTGCGTATTCGGGTATTGCGTTTGGTCTGCGCACCGCCTACCGGTTCTACTCCGATCCCGCTTATCGTGGCACCGCTGTCGGCTTTCGTTGTGCCCAGTCCCCTTAAAGGGGATTCTCGCGGCGGATTGTGTGCGGCTGGCTGCGCAGGCTTCGTCGCTGCATTTTATTCCGCCGCTTCCGCGCCTGCGGCTTCAGGATGACGGCGGAGGGAGTGGGAAAACCAGTTCGTTAGGGCTGATCTGCTCTACCCGGTGGGTACACAATTTATTGTGTACATTGGCGCACCAGCGCCAAGGGAGAGGTCATGCCTTGCGGCATGATGTACACAATAAATTGTGTACCCACCTAATAAAGGCCGGCCCGTCCCTTTAAAGAGGGCTGATGAAATGCCCGCGCCGCCGTCCGCCGCGTAATTTCATGAAGGGTGTGCGATAATCGGCATTGCACGTACACCACAATTCGGAGAACGATCATGAAAAAAAGAGCTTTGGTCACAGGCGCCAGTGAAGGCATCGGGTATGTATTCGCGCAGCGGTTGGCCGCCGAAGGTTACGAGGTCACCGCCGTTGCCCGGAATGAAGAAAATCTTCAACGGTTGATGGCCGAGATAGGCGGCGGCCATTCGTATATCGCAGCCGACCTCACAACCGCGGCCGGACAGGATGCAATCATGCAGGCCATTTCAGCCGCGCATTTTGATCTTTTGATAAACAACGCGGGAATAGCCGCCATGGGCCCGTTCACCGATATTCCCCTGAAGAGGCATGTCGAGGTGTTAACGCTCAATTGCGAGACGGTGGTGAAGCTCTCCCACGCCTATCTGAAGACGGCCACCGAGGGGGACGCGTTGATAAACGTCTCCTCGGCGCTTGCCTTCATGCCGATGCCGATCATCGGGCTGTATTCCGCCACCAAGGCGTTTGTCACCTCTTTTTCCGAGTCGTTGTGGTTCGAGCAGAAGCCGCGCGGGGTGTATGTGATGGGGCTGTGCCCGGGAATCACCTCGACAAAGTTCAATGAACACTCGGGCGGCGGCACGGCGGCGACCCCGAAGCTGATGACGGAGACGCCCGAACATCTGGTGGATACCGCGTTAAAAGCGCTTAAATGCCGTTGCAAGCCGACGGTTATATCGGGCGCGGTGAATAACATTTTTACGTTTATGTCGCGGCTCATGTCACGAAAGGCCATTGCGAATATGATGGGTAAAATGGGGGCAAAACCGTAAGCGTGAGGCGCGATTTGACCGGCCATTTTCCGCGTGGGGCGCGTCTATGACCCATTTGGGTAAAATGTCCCGATTTTTAGCGGTAATTGCCCGCCTCCGCGTCATCAAATTGGGGTTGATTCGGATTTTAAAAACACCTATATTATCCGGGAATTGGAGTGCTCAATTATTTTCTTGATTTGGGTGCGGGTACTTGTGGTATATTTTGCCAGTGTCGTACGAGACGGTCCGAAAGGGCGTCTCGTCGATTAAAAGGTGAGGGTTTAAAAGTTTTCTAATTTAACTTTTTTGGAATATAGGGGGGGTGATAGCAGATGAAAATAAAGTCAATGGGTTTTGCTTTCGTGTTTGCTCTGGTCTCGATGGTCTTTATGGCCCAGAACGCGGTTGCCGAAATGGGCAACGGTTCCACCAACAAAGACAATTTGCAGATTGGCACGATAGAGAAATTGGGAAATCGTGAGCTTACGATTGCTACCAAATTTGAAAAGGATAGCAAGAAGTACACGATGAAGTTGCATCCCGATGCATACGTGATGACCGGCGACAGGGGCGTCTTCAAAAAGTTTACCGAGTTGAAGGCTGGCGATCTCGTCGCGGTGTACGGATGGAATCTGACCGGCAACGACTACGTGGCCAGAAGGATCGTCATTCTTGATGCCAACAGCTACTTGATTAAACGGCTTGACGCAGACGCCAAGGCCGGCGTTTATTACAAGCACGAAAAATAACGGAGGGGGTGGTAACTCTTGAAAAAAAAGCTATTTTCTTTATTGACTCTTTCCGTCGCGCTGGTTGCTCTTAACCTGCCCGCGGAAGCAAAAAAAGTTATCCTTACGGATAAAGATGCGCGTGACTGGCACGTCATCGCGCCCCAGGATAGCGACTATCCGTTGCGCGACTACGCCATCCTGTATGATGCAGGCGGCACTGACGGCGCGATCGGCGTCATCGGTATTCCTTCCATGAAGACGTACCGCCACATCAAGTGCGGTACCGACATGCACAATTTCCCGTTCTCCGGCTCCAACGCGGGTAACAACAACGGTACGCCCGATGGCAAGTACCTGTATGTTTCCGACAAGGGCTCGGACACGATTGATGAAGTGAACTTGCAGACCGGCTGGGTGGAGCGGATTTTCGCTTTGCCGAAACCGTTCGGCATTCACCACAGCGCGGCGCTCTCCCCGAACGGCAAATACCTGTTTGCCACGGGCGAACTCACCGGCAAAATGCTGAAACTGCGGCTTTCCGATGGCGCGACGACGGTTCTTGATATACCGCCGGCCCCCAGCGCACCGGACTATCCGGATACCAGCAAAGACGGCAGATACGTCTTCTCGGGTAACTACTATCACTCGGCGGTCATGGTGTTCAGCCAGGATCCGTTCAAGCTGATCAAGGAAATCCCGGTCGGCAAAAACCCGCACGGCACCAACGTCAGCCCCACGGGCCGCATGGTTTCCGTCTGCGACAAGCTTTCCGCCACGATTTCCATCATCGACGTGGATCAACTGCGCGTGCGCAAGGTTATCCCGGTAGGCGCCGGTCCCCTGCACAACCAGTTTGACTCGCTCGGTAAATACGTCTACAACTCCTGCTTCGTGTCGGACTCCACTTCGAAGACCGACGTGATGCGCATGCAGTTGGTTGACGAATTCCCGATCCACTACCGCTGCGGTCACAACTCGATCGCCCCGGACGATGCTTACTATATGTCCCAGAACAAGTTCTCCACCGGCCTGTTTACCCCGACCGGCATCATCTTTGCCGTTAACTTCGAGGAACAGGATATCGACGAAACCAGCCCGACCTACGGTAAATCCGTTAAGTTGGCGCCGGTTGACGGCGAGCCGCACGAAGGGCGCCAGATATTTGCCACGTACATCCAGAGATGGAATACCGGCAAAGGTGAAGATCTGTTCGAAAAGGGCTATGACCTCGGCGACTACCACGTCAGCTTTGGCGCGACGGGTCGGCCCGGTCTCCCCGCGAACGTGCATTCGCAGCTCGAGCCGACACATACGGCTGACAGCGTCCGCACCTGGATTCCCCGTGACGACGGCAAACCCGGCGTGACGAAGGAAGGTGACGTATACGTTGTGAGAGTCAAAGGATTCTCCTACGGCTACGTGCCCCGCTTCATCCACGTCCCCAAGGGCGCGAAAGTTCGCATTATCTATACCAATATAGACAAGGCGGCCGGTCTTACAAAGAACCCGGACGTCACCATGGGCTTCACGGCCGCTGGCTATTACGGTCCGCGAACGATGATATTCGCCGTTCGCGGTATGTCCGCTGTTGACGAATTCGTTGCTGATAAGGCTGGCGAATTCGAATACTACTGCCAGCAGTTCTGTGGACCGCTGCACCTTGAAATGCGCGGCACGTTCTTCGTTGATCCCCCAGGCGGCAAGGCCTCCATGGGCGTCGGCGATTACGACGAAATGTCCAAACAGGATACCATGTTGGCTCCAGGCGAGCGCCAATTCATCGTCGGCACCAACAAGCTGATGAACAAGTTGAATGAAGGCAGCGAACCGGTTATCTAACTGGTTGGTTTTTCCTTCTGCCTGATTGGCGGTACAAAGAGGGGCCGGTTGAAAAACCGGCCCCTTTATTTTTGTTGCGGAACATTGCTTTTACGATGTAATATGCGTTGGCATCGTTGAATAATCGGGGGATCGTTTAAGTTATGAAGCGTGTCATGAGAGCTTTTATCTGTTTATTTCTCGCATTCGGCGTATTTTCCGCTTGCACAAAAGCTCAGGCGAAGTTTCCTGATGCCAAGCCCGAGGAAGTCGCCAGCCGATTTTTCAAGCTGCTGGCTGATGGCGGACGCCTCGCGAACCAGGAAGCATATAAAATGGTATCGACAAAATATGGCGTCATGAATATCGATTCATTCAGAAAATGGACGGAAAATTACGGGACATCCCAAGCAAAGATAAAAGTGCTTCAGTCGCTTCTTCCGAAAGAGCCAAACAAAAATGGCGACTGGGTCGCGGTGGTAAAACTGGAAGTATCCGCTCCGTCAAAATTTGAGGACAGTTTCAAGACGACAAGCCAATTGAATCTCATCCTTGATAAGACAAGCAATGAATGGCAGATAGATTTCAATGCGGAGACAATTGATGAGACAGCGTTCATCAAGGCTCCACAAGACGCAAATGGCACGGAACTGGCAACTAAATAAGGCTAATCATGAAAAAAATTATTGGATGGATTGACGAGCGCCTTGGGATTGTTCAATTTTATAACAATCATATTGCATTTGAGCTTTCTGAAAGCGCCACCATATGGCACTTCTTCAGCGGCCTGACTATCGGCTGTGTCGGTATTCAGTTTTTAACCGGCTTTTACATGGTCATGTACTATGTTCCGGAACCGAATCTTGCGCACCAGAGCATTCGGGATATGTGTCAGTTGTCGAATCTGGGAGCCATCATGCGAAGCCTTCACCGGTGGAGTGCTACGTTTGGCGCTCTTTTTGTCATGTTGCATGTGTTTCACACCATGGGAAGGAAAGCGTATAAAAATCCGCGCGAATTAAATTGGTTCACCGGGCTTGTCTTGGGGCTGATTTTCTTTCTTTTTCTGATCTCCGGCATTATCGCGCCGTGGGACTGGAGAAGTTATTGGGAACTGATTATCTGGGCCGACTGGCTTGAGTTGATTCCGCTTGTTGGCGGATCGGTTAAAGATCTCATTTTGAGTTCATTCACGCTTGGTCGCAATTTCGCGGTGCATATCATAATGTTGCCGATACTGTTTTTCGCCGTTCTTTTCGTTCATATCATTTTGACGAGACGGCTTGGATTGGCCAAAAAAGTATGATTCGGCAAATAGGGGGAGTCCAGCCATGAGCATTACAAACATCGCTAAGAAAAAAGGATTATTCTGGTGGCCCACGTACCTTTTGATCCTTTCGATCCTTATGACCGCTTTGGTGGCGGTTATGGTATTTTTGTCGATCAAATATCCCGTGCCGTTTTTGGCCCCTGACCAAGTCCCGATGCCGGACGAAGGTGAGAACATTCCCGGGCCTGAATGGATATTTCTGCTTTTTTGGCAGGGATTTTGGTATTTTGGCGGCAGCTTAAAAAAATATCTTGTTCTAATGCCGGTCATTCCGATTGTAACGTTGGTGTTTTTTATTTTCCTGCCGTCGATGCATAGGGTGCCGTTTGACCGCATCCCGGGGCTTAAAAACATCATTGAAAAAGCGCGGGGGATGCAGGGGCTTGCAAGAAGCGTCATCTATGCATTGCCGGCGTTGATATTCGCTTTTGTCATACTTGTCGGGGTTTATAGGAGCGGTCATCAGGCAAAAATCCTTGGTTGCGATTCGTGCCACAACGCCTCGATGGGGCCAAGAATGGCCATTCCTCCCGCGAATGTCGCGAAGTATTATGCGACGGAACGCGCGTTGCAAATCGGGGTTGGCAAGTATCGGGCCGGAAAAATAGAGGCCGAAGCCGGATCAGGCGGGAATTCCGGCCAAAGCGAAGTACAGGGCTACAAGGATGCAAATTGGCAGATGAGGCATATGTATGAACCTACGTTCACCTGGTAGCATTTCCCGGCGGACGTTTACACCTCGATCAATCTTGACTGTAGCGGGGCTGGTGTTGGTACTGGCCTTTGTCTCGGTTGGTGACGCTGCGGGCGCGCCAACGGGTTTAGGCGTAAAAGTAAAGCCAAAAGTTACCATCGTCGCGCCGAAAGAGGTTAAGGGCGATGTGCGCATCGTTCAGTATCCGGTGCCTGCCCGTTATGCCACACCTTACGGCATCGCGGTTGATTCAAAAGACAACATATGGTGCACCTTGATGAGCGCCAATTCCTTGGTGAGGTTAGATCCCTCGAAAGGGGAATTCAAGGAATACCGGATTCCCTCCACCGAAGGATTGCCGGAATCAGACTGGAAATACGATTCGAAAAACCGGACATCGCCGGACAAAGCCTTTAACGTGTACAGTGTCGGCAGTCCCGGCAACGTAATTGTTGGAAAAAACGATATCGTTTGGTTTGTGATGCATCTGGGCAACAGCGTCGTCCGGTTCGATCCGGTCACCGAGGAAATGACCGAGTTCCTCATGCCGACCAAAAATGCCCAGCCGTATGATTTGGCTGAAGATCCGCGCGGGCGGATATGGTTTGTGGAAAAAAACGGGTCGAAATTCGGCGTCCTTGACGTGGCTAAGAAGACCATAGCGGAAATTCCGCTTCCGGCCGGAAGCCAGTTAATGGGGATAGCGGTGGATACGGCGGGCGTTGTATGGCTCAGCGAGGTTAGCGAGAACTATATCGGCAGGTATGAGCCGGAAACCAAAAAGTATAAGAAATTCCCGATTCCCGCCGTGAAGTCGCAGCCGGGGAAGATGCAGTTCGGCAAAGAAGGGATGCTGTGGTTTTGCTTATTGCGCTCCAAGCAGATCGGCGTTCTTTATACCGACAAAGGAATGTTTGGGCTGACCGATCCCCCGGGCTACAATACCGCTCCCCAGGCCATAACCGCGGCTAAAGACGGGTATATTTGGTACATTGACAGCATGATGAACGCTATCGGTTATTTTGACCAGAAGTCCGTAAGTTTCGCCTCCTTCGACCTTCCCTCGATGGGCGCGCAACCGATGAGCCTGTCCGTCGATTCGAAAGGGGACGTGTGGTTTACCGAAAGCGACAGGGGCGCTAATCAGATATCGATGCTAATCCGTTCATCGGTGCCCAAAGGCAAAGCGATGCCCCATGTTCATGAAGCGCCAAGCGGCCACTCCCACTAAATCCGGACAGAGAGCTTCGCATGTTGTTTTCGACATTTCCCAACCGCGCTTTTCAAGGTGGGCCTCTTTCACGGATTGCCGGTTTTTTTAGCGGGACTTCCTTCAGGGCAACCGTGTTGGCCCTGATGGTATCGGTTGCCATTGTTCCGGCGGCTCGTGGCGGCGAGTTGATAACGGAGTACGACATTCCGCAGAAGGAGAGCTATCCCACCGCTGTTACCACCACAGGGGACGCCACCGTCTGGTTTATCGAGTTCAATGCCAACGCGCTGGTAAGTTTTGATTCTAAATCCGGCGTGATGAAGGAATATCCCATTCTCTCGGGTAAAAGCCACGCCATGGATATGACCGCGGACAAGAACGGCATTCTATGGTTGGTTGAGCAGGACGTTAACGTGTTATCCAAGTTCGATCCAAAAACAAAAACATTCAAGGAATACGTTATTCCTTTCAAGAATGTCGATCCGATCATCGTTTATGCCGCGCGCACCGGCGATATTTGGGTGCTAGGTTGGAACAATGACATGCTGATCCGTTTCCGGCCCGGCACCGAAAAATTCGAAAAGTTCATTATCCCGACCCCGAACAGCAGCAGTTTTGATTTGACGGAGGATCGCTCGGGTAATATGTGGTTTGTCGAACGCAGCGGCAACAAGATCGCCATGTTTGATCCCGAAAAGAAGAGGTTTCGCGAATGGGGCATATCGCCCGCCATGAAGTCTCCTCTCGGCACGGTGTTCGATTCCAAGGGGATGATTTGGTATCTTCAAATGGTCGATAACATGATTGTGCGTTTCGATCCTAAAACCGCGAAGCAAGAGACTTTCGATATGCCGAAAAACAAGGGAACCAGTGAAATAGCGATGGACCAGTCGGATAACCTTTGGATGGTTCAACATACCGATAACCGCTTGCTCCGTTTCAACACAAAAACCGCCACGATGCAAATGTTCGATCTTTCCGAAGGGGAATCGAAGCCAAATTCACTGGCGATCGATACTAAGGGGCGCGTCTGGTTCACCGAGTCCGGTACCGGGAAGCTGGGCATGCTGGACACCGCAGCGTTGCTTGACGAATCAAAAAAGATGCGGGTTAAAATAAAGACCACTGAGAAGATATTCAGGTGAAAAGGGCTCTCCTTTTCATTCTTTTCTTCATTTCAGGCGCCGCCGGTCTTATCTACGAGATTGTCTGGGTGCGGGAGCTGACCCTTTTGCTGGGCGTAAGCATTTACGCGGTGAGCGCGGTTTTGGTCGCGTTTATGGGAGGGCTTGGCTTCGGCGCGATATACTTTGGGAAAAAACTGGATCGTGGCGCGGCGCCGATACGGCTTTATGCCGCCCTTGAGTTAGCCATTGCGGTGTATATGGTTCTATTTCCCTTTATTCTTCAGCACCTCGAAAAGGCCTACGTGCAATTACATCCGGGCGCCGGGGGAAACCTTCTATACGTCATGGTATTGCGTTTTGTTCTGGCGATATCGGCGCTTTTGATCCCGACCGCATTGATGGGGGGCACACTTCCCGCGTTAAGCCGCCACCTTGCGCATCGCGAGCCGGGTATCGGCAAATCCGTGGGTATCCTGTATGCGGTTAATACGCTGGGCGCGGTGGTTGGATGTGTTCTTGCGGGTTTTTGGCTTATCGAGCATATCGGTCTGTCGGGTACCCTTAGGGTTGGGGCGGCGATGAACATGGTATGCGGCATCGGAGCATTCCTGCTGGCGGCGGAGGCCGGCTGGGTATCCGTTTCCGCCGGAGAAGCGAAAGCGGCCCCGGCGGCGGAGGACTTCATGGTATCGCGCCGGTCCATCCTGTTTCTTTTCGGCGTTGCCGGCTTTTGCGCAATGGCCCTTGAAGTCCTTTGGACAAGAATGTTCATCCTGCTTTTGAACAACACGACCTATGCATTTTCCCTGATTTTGGCGATTTTTCTTTTAGGTATTGGCACCGGGAGCGCGTTAACGGCCCGTATGATGAAAAAGGCGCCGCGCAACGGCGCGTTTCTGTTTGGCGGATTTCAGATGGGCATCGGACTCTTCGCGCTGGTCTCGCTGGCGGGGCTTCTTTTCAACCGCGAGCTGATGGGCGTGGCGGCGTCCGGCGGCGGTTTTCTTGCTTCCGTGATACCGGGCGGCAATCCGATGGCTGAAGCGGTCATTTTCTCCATGATAATAGTATTTCCCTGCACGTTTCTGATGGGGGGCGGCTTTCCGCTTATCTTAGGGGCCATTTCTTCGACGCCTGAAAAAACGGGGGGCACCGTGGGCAGGTTTTACGCCATGAATATCGCCGGGTGCGTGTTGGGTTCACTTGCCGCCGGGTACCTGCTTATTCCGTTTATGGGGATACGGTTCGGTATCGTGGCGGTGTCGTGGATGGCCATCATCGCCGGTGGCTATCTTCAGGGCAAATCCTCGGACAAGAAGGAGCGCTCGCGCGTTGTTTTCGTGACGGCTTGCTTGCTGGCGTTAACCTTCGGTGTTGTTGCCGCTGGCGATCCCGCTTTTGCACTGAGCGCTCAAAAGCTGGAAGCCGGCAGCCGGGTGAAATATTACCGGGAAGGGCCTTCCGCGACCGTGTTGGTATCGTATGTGGATTCCGATCTCTCGGCGAACCGCAAACCGGTCAGCCGGATATGGATAAATGGCGATCCCATAGCCGGGGCGTTCCGCGAGGCGTTGCAGCTGGAACGGCTGCAGGCCCACATACCGCTGCTGATGCATCCTTCGCCGAAGAAGGCGCTTGTTGTATGTTTTGGAACCGGCAGCACCGCCGGTACCGCCGCCGCGCACGGCCTTGACCGGGTCATCGCCGTCGATATCTCCCGCGAAGTATTTGGCGCGGCGGACAAGTTCGCCGAGGCCAATTTTAACGTGGCGAAAAACCCTTCTTTTTCCATGGTGGAGGAAGACGGGCGGAATTTCCTGCTGACGACGCGGGAAAAATACGATCTGATAACCTCCGAACCTCCGCCTCCCTCCAACGCCGGCATTGTGAGTCTTTATACGAGGGAATATTATCTTCTGTGTAAAAAAAGGCTTGCCGACAAGGGGATTGTTTCGCAGTGGATACCGTTGCACCATCTCTCGGAGGAGGATTTCCGCGCGCTAGTCGCTACGTTCATCGATGTTTTTCCCAACGCGCAGATGTGGTACACGAAATGGGATGCCATCATGGTGGGTGCGGATGGAGATATGCCCATGGATGTCGCCAAGCTCCAGGAGGGGATGGCGAAAAGCGCGGTCGCCGAAAGCCTGAAGGGGATCGGTATTATGAACGTCCATCAACTCCTTTCGAATTTCATGATGGACGCGGGGCAGATACGGCGGTTCGCGGCGGGCGTCACGCCGGTTACCGACGACCGTCCATACATCGAGTTTTCCGCGCCCCGCATACACGAGGCGGGCGTCGCCCTCAAGGGGCGCAATCTTGAAAATCTCCTTAAATTCCGCGTGCCGCCAAAAGCCGTGTTCGCATCGGCGGACCAGGAAAAGACATTCCAAAATTATTTCCGGTCCGAAGAGGAATTTCTGCGGGGCCAAATAGAACTCAGTGACGGACGTATCGGCTCGGCGGCCAAGCACTTTAGCCTCGCGCTTGAAATGAATTCCGACAACGCCGATGCCCGCTACGCCCATCTTTCCCTTAACATCGCCACCCTGTATGCCGCGTTATCCAAAAACCAGCCGGAAATGGGAATGCAATTGCTTATGGATACCGAGCGGATGGATACCGGCGGGCTTTTCAGGATGCAGACCCATTTTCTCAAGGGGATGTTTTTCGCCAACCTGGGAAGCAGCTACGAAGCCGAACGGGAATTCCTCGAGGCCCTTAAACTGGATCCCCAATATTTGATGGCCGCGGTAAACCTTGCGGGGCTCTATGGTTTTGTGTTAAAAAATGAAATCAAATCAAAAGAGTATTATAATTATGCGCTAACGCTTGATCCGTCGGAAAGCGAGCGGAAGGCCATACTTGAAGCGCTAGGCAAGCTTACGTAAACAGGATTGTGAAGAAGGGGGCAAAGATGAGAGCGGTACTCTTGATTCTTGTGATGGTTATGACACTCGCTTCGGGCGCTTCGGCGTTCAGTCTCGGCGGGATGAGCATAGGCGGTGGCGATAAGAAGGGCCCTGCCCCCGCCCAAGGCGGAAAGGCCGACGATTATTTTACCGAGGCGCGCAGGGCATACGGGAGCGCGAATTATTCCAAGGTCATCGAGATGACCACCAACGCGATAAAGGAATCCCCAAAATTCGCGGCCGCGTATTCCCTCCGGGGCAAGGCCTCCAAGGATATGGGCGATATTGACGCCGCCCTGAAGGATCTTAACCGCGCCATAGAGCTGGACCCCAATATTGGTGAAGCCTATTATGTCCGCGCGCAGGCAAACGAGATAAACGGCGAAATGAAAAAGGCCAAGGAAGACTATTCCAATGCCTGCGCAAAGGGATACAAGGACGCTTGCAAGTAACCCTTCGGCTTCCATGCCGCCGGGCGTTTAAGATCGCGATACGGGGAGCCTTGAAACGGCTCCCTTTTTTATTTGTGCCGCGAAACGAATATTTTATTTTCCGCTATCAAGATATTCTTTATTTTTATTGCCATTGAAAGCAACCGTCCCAACAACAATCCAGTTAATATCGCGAGACCGAACGCATTCAATTCCGCCCCGTGGAGCCAATGTCCCAAAAACCATCTTCTTCCGGCCGCAAGGAGGATATACATCACTAGAATGACAATGCCGACTTTATCCAGGCGCGAAACAACCTTCTCGGTTTCGGGATGCCAAAAAATGATAAACATCCTTCCCGCCAGAAATCCCAAAATGATGCCAAGCGCAAAACCACCGGCCGCCAAAAGAGCGCTTATGTGTCCTTCAAAAACGTGGCAGATGACGATGATTAAAAGGGTGGACATGATGATGAAGAATAGCCACAGGCGGATTGTGAGCCTGTTTTCCATGTGTTTCTTGGCGGTTCTTCGTTGATCGTTCAGCCGGCGTAATCGCTGTCTCATATTATTTCTTCGGCACGCCCCATTTTATTCATGCTGCGGGGATGAAATTCCATTAAGCGGAAGATTAAACATCAAAACAATCTCCTTGGTGAATAAGGGATGGCTCTCCCGCGGCGCCATGAATCCGTGCCCAAGAGCGAGGTAAAGGGCGTGATATTACTTTTTTTCCCCTTTTTCGACCGGGAACCCCCGGCGTTTCCATTCCGGGAATCCGTCCTCCAACCGATGGGCCTTGATGTTTTTTTCGCGCAATTTTTCCACCGTGTCGTACGCCAACAGGCAGTACGGTCCGCGGCAGTAGGCGATTACTTCCGTCTTTGCATTCAGTTTGTGCACGTGCTTTTCAAGTTCCTTGAACGGCACATTCAAGGCTCCGGGAACGTGTCCCGCCGCATATTCGTCCGGCGGCCGCACGTCGAGTATAATGACCGTGCCGGCTTTCACCCGTTCGAGCAGTTCATCCGCCGGCACCGCTTCAAAGGCGTCTTTGGATTTGAGGTAGAGGTTTATCAATTGCTCGACTTCCGCGATGTTGCGTTCCGCGATTTTCCGCACGAGCATCATGAGTTCAACCGCCGTTTCGTCCGCAAGGCGGTAATACACCCGCTGCCCGTCCTTGCGCGAGGTGACGAGGCCCACCTGCCGGAGCTGTTGCAAGTGTTGCGATGTGTTGGCAACGGTGGACTTGGTCATAGCCGCGAGAGTCTCGACGTTTTTTTCGTTTTGTGCGAGGAACTCCAGCATCTCGATCCGCGTGGGGCTTGAAATCGCTTTTCCAATACGGGCAAATTGCTCCAGGAGCATTTGTTTGGGGCTTTGGTTAGTCATTTTGTCCTTATAAAATTATGCCCGCCTCCCTGTTACCTTCACAGGATGTTACAGTAAAAACTTGCGGACATTATAATGGGTGAAAGTGCCGCACGAAAGCAAAATCGCAGCATCCCGGCGTTTAAGGGGGGGTATTTAACATCCTGTTACAACCAATGTTAACGTGGTGTACAGGCGGTTCGGTTTTTCAAAGCTTTTTCGCCATGTTATTTAGGAAGCTGGCCCCATGAAACCACTAACCTTTCCGGGTAAAACCGCCCATTGGCCGAATATTTTTATAGTGATGAAAATATTTCTTGGCTTTTGGTGGTCTTATGCTAATATTGCACGAATTGCGGCATGGCTCTTGTATTTAGTAAGGCACGTTTTAAATTGCAAAAGCGGTGTTGCACAAACAAGGTGGGGGCATTCCCGGGGGGGAATGTCAAAAGTATTGCTGTGGATGGTTAGGAAAAAGTGGGAGGTTGCTTTCGATTTAACCCAGCTTGCACACTTCGAATAATTAGCAGAGTATTTATTTAACGGCGTTTTTTTGATTGGGAAAGCGCTCTTAACAACCTAGTTGGTACTAACTTGAAAAAGGGGGATGGTTTGAACCAAAAGATTTTTACGTTTGTTGCTGCCTTTGCGGTTTTTGCGGTTATTTTCTTTTCAGTGGATTATTTTCTGCAGGCTTATCAGGGCTTGGCGCTCTTTCCTAAAGGGGAATAAGAATATTAACGGCTTAGGGGACAAAATGAAGGTTAGGTTTATGTTTTCACATGTCAAGAAAGTGTTATCTCAATGTAGCACTGGGGTTTACAGGTTTGGCGCGGCCTTGGCCCTGCTGCTTGCAATCCCGGCGCTTTCGTTCGATTATATGGACATCAGCCAGCCGGTGCTGAAGTCCGCCGCCAATGCGGTCTTGGCCCAAAAAGCCTGGGCTAACGAAGCGGCCCCGGCGGCAGCCCCTGCGGCTGAAGCTAAAAAAGAGGAGAAGAAGGGTCCCGCGGAATGGGCTCCTCAACCGCCTCCGAAACTGGAAGAGAAAGACTACCCGGTCGTCAAAGGCTTTAACAGCCG
Organism: Nitrospinales bacterium; assembly: GCA_023248495.1. GTDB lineage: Bacteria > Nitrospinota_A > UBA7883 > JACRGQ01 > JACRGQ01 > JACRGQ01. The sequence continues at coordinate 77,338 of JAHFEK010000002.1, read as the reverse complement.
CTTAACCGTCTGGTTCATCGCCCAGTTGCACCTTTTCTTTGGTGCGTTCGTTCTCGCGGTTCCGATCTTCGTGTGGCTCATCGAGATCACCGGCGTTGTCACCAAGGACAAGCGGTATGATGATATGGCGCACGAGTTCATGAAGGTGGCCATGACCGGGTTCTCGCTTGCCGCGAGCTTCGGAGGTCTCCTTTCCATCGCTTTGGTTGTTTTCTATCCCCAATTTATGACTTACATGACGGGTATTTTCGGCAAGGTGATGATTTTTTACGCTCTCGCGTTTTTCGCGGAAAGCTTCTTTTTGTACACCTACTACTACGGGTGGGACAAGATGTCCGATGGGAACTCCAAGATCGTCCACATCGGTTTGGGCTTGGGCCTAAACTTGGCCGGCGTGTTCCTTATGATGGTTTCCAACTCGTGGGCATCGTTCATGATGGCCCCTTCGGGATTGGATGATTCTGGCGTATTCCAGGGTAATGTCTGGGCGGCCATCAACGGACACCTTTGGAACCCGATCAACATCCACCGCTTTGTCGCGAACATCGCCTATGGCGGTTCGCTGACCGCGGCGTATGCGGGATACAAGTTCCTCATGGCGAAAACGCCGCAGGAAAAGGCCCACTATGACTGGATGGGGTACACCTCGTTCTTCATCGCGATCATCGGTCTTCTTCCGTTGCCGTTCGCCGGTTACTGGCTCACCAAGGAAATTTACGACTATTCGCAGCAGATGGGCATCACCCTCATGGGCGGCGCCTTCGCGTGGTTGTTCATTCTTCAGGCGGTGCTTATCGGCGCGATATTCCTTTCCGCCAACTACTACCTCTGGTGCTGCTTGGCGCGTTCGAACGGTTCGCACCGGTACAGCTTTATGATCAAGCCGATCGCTATTGTTATCGTGACGATGTTCCTCGCATGGCTTACCCCGCACACGCTGGTTATGAGCTCGACGGAACTGACCCAGATCGGCGGCGCTCACCATCCGTTGCTCGGTAAACTTGGGGTTATGGCCGCGAAGAACACGGCGGTTAACTTCCTTATCGTGCTAACGTTCCTCAGCTTCCAGATTTACAACCGCAGCAATAAGAAGGCGCTCGGTGACGGATTTTGGGCCCAAAACGGCACTTCCGTCCAGATTGGTCTTTACGTTGCCGGTTTGTGCAACATTCTGGCGCTTGGTATTTACAGTTACTATCTGCCAGCCAGCGTCCGTATCGGTCTTTCCGTTCCACAGGTTACCACCACCCTCATTGTTATCGTTGCCTCCTTCATAATGGATGGCAAAATCTTCAATAAGAGTGAAGAACTGGGCGAAACCAAATGGGGAAATATGCCGGTTCGTTCGCAGTATGCCCTTTTCACATTGACCATCGGCTTTACCTGGTTGATGGGTCTTATGGGGTACGTCCGGTCGGCCATTCGCCAGCACTGGCACGTTTACACGGTGTTCAGGGATAATTCGCCCGGCGCATTCACGCCGACGTTGCCCTACGCCGCGGCTGTGGTTACAGTAATCGTCTGTGTATTCATCGCCCTTGTCCTTTTCATGTTCTGGATGCCGATGTTGGCAGCCAAAAAAGGTTCTTCAGGGGAGCATTAAGAGGAAAAAATGGAAGGAAATAAAGGTAACTCAGAACTGGGTAAAATCCTGGTTTACGGCTTGTTGATAATGTTGGCCTTCGCGGGCTATGCTAAATTTGGGATACCGCTGGTTATTCCGGAAGCGCCTCCGGTTGAAGAAAAGATCACCGGCGCGATGACCAAAGACCAGTTTGTCGCGATGGGCGATAAGATATTCCACGGCAAGGGAACCTGCACACTTTGTCACAGCCCGGTCGGCGGTCGCGCACCGGTTCTTGACGCGGTTGGCCCAAGGTCTTCCGAGCGGATAAAAGACCCTCGCTACAAGGGCAAAGCAAAGACCGGCGAAGAGTACATCCGCGAATCAATGATGGAACCGTCGACCTACGTTGTCGCTGGCTTCGGCAAACCGGGTACGAACGATACCGTAAGTCCGATGCCGCAGATCAACAAGGGGGCCATCGGCCTTTCCGATGTTGAGATCAACGCCGTTATTTCTTATTTGCAGAAATCGGGCGGTGTGGAAGTCACTGTTCCGCTCCCGACTGGCGCTGCACCGGCGGCACCGGCAGGTGGCGCTGAAGCCGCAGCCGCGCCCAAACCGGCAACAACCGCCGAAGAGGCCTTCAACAAGTATGGTTGCGTTACATGCCATGTGGTTCCGGGTATCGCCGAAGGTGGAGATATGGGACCCAACCTGACAAAGTTGGCCAAAGAGGCTGGTTCCAGGAAGCCCGGTATGAGCGGACAAGCTTACATCATCGAGTCGATTTCGACTCCGAATGCGTATGTGGTTAAGGGATTTGAGCCCGACATGATGCCCAGTGATTTTGCCGAGAAGATCACGATGTCAGAGATGAACCTGATTGTCAACGCGTTGCTTGGGAAGAAATAGGGAGACGAGGGTAGAAAGATGCATTTTTTAAAACCGATAATTGGCGTTTTTGTAGCCTATCTCCTCATAAAGATAGGCGTTCCATTTTTGGGTTCGTTGTCCCATCCCGGCACATGGCCGGTGGTTCCGACGGCCGTTATGAAAATGTACCTCTTCTTCATCATCGCGGGCGCATTTCTGGCCAGCACGTTTAGCGATGAAGGGTACAATGGCCTTGTTGGGCCGATTGTGGATCTGTACAGTAATCCGTCCAAGGCGACACTTCGCCTGTGCGCCATCTCCGCTGTGAGTCTCCTTGGCTGCTGGGTTTCTTACCAATATGTGAAGCCGTCTTTTGAAGCGCCCGTCGAATTGCGGTCGGTTCATCCGGCGCCGCCTTCCTCGGCTAACATGTGGGGTAAGACGTTTGAATTACAGACGCTCAAGAATCCTTTACGCGAAGACAAGGCGAATTTCGCCAAGAACGTGGAAGAGGGCGGAATTGTCTATTACAAGAACTGCTTCTATTGCCATGGCGACAAGCAGGACGGTAAGGGCCACTTCTATCAGGCGTTCAACCCGATTCCCGCGAACTTTGTTGACGTTGGCACCATTGCGATGTTGACCGAGTCCTTCGTGTTCTGGCGCATTGGCACGGGTGGTCCCGGTCTGCCGGGCGAAGGTGCGCCGTGGGCGACCGCCATGCCGGTGTGGCACACCATGATTTCCGAGGAGGAAGCATGGAAAGCGGTAATGTTCATCTACGAACAGAGCGGGAATAAGCCGCGCGTAACCGCGACTGTCGCAGAGAAGAAATAGGGGAGAAATGACTACCATGTCTTTATTTAAGAACGTAAGAAAAACTGGCTTGGCGATGGCTACGCTCTTCGCCGTAGTCACCATTTTCGCCGCGCCCGAGGCATTTGCCGCCGGCGACGCAAAAAAAGGCGAAGCGATCTACCAGAAGCGCTGCTGGTGGTGTCATGGTAAAAAAGGGGCGGCCGACGGGCCTGCCACCACTTTCCTGATTCCTCCGCCGCGTGACTTTACGCTTGGTATGTACAAGTACAAATCCAGCGACCCGAAAGTAGAAATTCCGCGCGATGAGGACCTGTTTAAGGTCATCACCAACGGTATGCCGGGTACCGGTATGCCGGCCTGGAATGACATCCTGACCGAGCAGGATCGGTGGGACGTTGTTGCCTACGTCAAGTCGCTTACCGACATGTTTGGCAAAACCGCGAATCCGCCCCAGATCGACGTGAGCAAGAAGATAAAGAGCTCGGCGGAAAGCATCGAATTGGGCAAGAAGGCGTTCCAGACCGCAAAGTGCTTTGAGTGTCATGGCCAGGTCGGCAAAGGCGACCTGACGAAAAAGCTCAAAGAAGACAGCGGTATCCGTGTCTGGCCGAGAAATCTGACCAAACCGTGGACTTTCCGCGGCGGGTATACTGCCGAAGACATTTTCGCCCGCGTGTCAAACGGCATTCCGAACACGCCGATGCCGTCATTTGCGGCTGATACCACCTCTAGCGGCAAGCTGTCGGTGGAAGACCGCTGGCACGTGGTCAATTACGTCATGTCCCTCGCCGAGCCGACCAGCAAAACGGTTGACGGTCAGACCGTCGTGAAAGGTTTTCAGCGCGACGTAATGCCGAAGGACGAAAACGACGCCGTCTGGAACGAAACGGCAAGCACCGCGTATTTCCTGGCTCCCCAGATTATCCAGCCGGAGCGCTTCTTTACCCCGGCAAACGATCTCATCAAGGTGAAGGCGCTGTATAACGACAAGGAAATCGCGTTCTTGCTCGAGTGGGATGACCGCACCAAGAGTATCCCAGGCGATCCGACAGCGGAACTGATTGCGTGGGATACAATTTCCCCCGACCAGGTTGCGATCCAGACGCCGGTTGTTATTCCCAGCGGTTCGGAAAAGCCTTATTTCGGCCACGGCGATGCGGCCCATCCGGTTGCCATGATGGCGTGGAATTCTGGCACGACCACCGCTCCGGCCGCTGGCATGACGATGATCTACTCGGGTTCGGGCAAACGAACGCCGGGTGATGCGGCTGCCGCCGGCTTTACCTCTTCCGGTACGTACAAAGATGGTACCTGGAAAGTTATGATGAAGCGGAAGCTTGTGACCGCCAACAAGGACAAGGACACCCAATTTGAAGTGGGCCGGTTTATCCCGATTGCGTTCGCTAACTGGGATGGCTCCAACGGTGAAAAGGGTTCCAAGCACACCATGACCTCTTGGGCGTGGCTGTTGCTGCAACCGCCTACCGGCAAAGAAGTGTATTTGGTTCCGTTGTTGGTGTTGGTATTGCTTGCGGGCGGCCAGTTGGCGGCAGCGGCGTATCTTAAGAAAAATAGAAAGTAACAGGTTGATTTTTTAACCAGAAAGGATAGGGGACATGATAAAAAGAGGCATTACCGTATTTGCATTAGCGCTCCTGCTGGCGGTTCCGTCCGCGTTTGCGGCGGATGGGGCGGCCATCGTTAAACCGTGTGGCAGCTGCCACAAATTGGCGGGTCCGGCGGTGAAGACCATAGCGGAAGTGAAGGCGCGGAAAGCGCCCGATCTGTTCTACGCGGGCAGCAAGTTCAACAAAGATTGGCTGGTGGGATTCCTGCAGAACCCGACCGTCATCCGCCCCGCGGGCACGGTGTACTCCAACAACATCAAGACCACTGGCGATACCGATACCGTGGCTGCTCCGGCGAAATGCGCTTCCAAGCTGAGCGCCGGTGACGCCGCCGCGGCCGCCGATTACCTTATGACCCTCAAGGACGCCAAGATGAAGACCGGTGTCGCGAAGATCGGCGAATTCTCCAAGGCAAAGGCCAAGATGCTTATCATCAAAACCGAAGCCTGCAACGGTTGCCACTCCATCGAAGGCAACGGCGGCTTGTCCTGCCCGACGTGGGAAGGAATCGGCAAACGGTTGAACCCGGATTGGGTTTACTCCTTCGTGCAAGATCCGCAGTACTGGGATCCGAAGGTATGGATGGGCAAGCGCGATCTTGATGACGCGTCCATGCAGCTTGTTGTGAACTACATCGCGTCGTTGAAATAAGGAGGGGGACATAGATGAAAACGATAGTAATTTCGAAGTTCTCCGCGGCGATGTTCGCGGCGGCACTCTTCTTGGCGGCCGGCATGGTTGGTTCGGCTTCGGCGGAAACCGCCGCTGATAACTATAGCTTGTACTGCGTTCAGTGCCACGGCACCGCCGGTACGGGCAAAGGGATCAACGCACCGTATCTGGCGGTTGCCCCTAGGAACCACTCTGATGCAAAGGCGATGGGCGAGCTTTCCGATGCCAACGTCGCTCTTGCCATTACTGAAGGCGGTTCGGCGGTCGGCAAATCCACCCAGATGCCGGCTTGGAAACACAATTTGACTGCTGCGGAAATTAAGGACATCGTTGCCCACCTTCGCAAAATGTGCAAGTGCACGGGCGCCGCAAAATAAGGACCTAGCCTTATTTAAAGGTACTAAGGGTTATCGCTGTAAGGCGGTGGCTTTACGGGGCGGTGAGCATCACTCACCGCCCTTTTTTTTATGAATAATTCCTATCATCAGGTCGGCACTTCCTCGCCATCATTACAGATAATACGAGGAACGATTCTATGATATAATTGTATACAATTTGAATTTGAACAAAACATTATAATATCGGACTTTTATGAAGGGGTATTGAAAATGGGAATGCGGTCTTTTCTTAAGAACTTCACCATGTTGGATTGGATGATTCATTTTGGCGTGTTTGCGAACATGGTGGTAACGCTGTATATTGTCTGGCATGTTTTTACTAGGTAAATAGTAGCGCAATCAACGGGTTATAAGTTATGCGGCTTCTCTAACCGCTGGAGCGCATAATTTAAAATCGCTGATATCAAGAGCCTGTCCGGAAAGTCTAGGGTGACGGATATGGCGGTCTATTTAGAGGGTGATCGTTGTGGAAGAGATTGTTGGAGTTCGGGGGATGGGCGGGGTGTCTCCTCAACCGATAGTTATCATCGACGATGACAAGGCGATCCGCAAAACCCTTCAATTGCATTTTGAATCTCAGGGCATGCAGGTCATCACCGCGAACTTCGCCAAAGAGGGATTGGAAAAACTCGAGCAGCTGGATTCAGCTATCGTTATCCTTGATCTACGGCTACCCGATACGGATGGCGTGGAAATACTCAAGGAGCTCAGTAAGACCGGAAAGAACTACTATTCCATCATAATCACCGCATATCCGGATATGGAATCAACCGTCAAAGCGGTGCAGAACGGCGTTGGCGAGTACATCCACAAGCCGATAGACATACAGGAGCTGGACAATGCCGTGGCGAAAGCGGAGGATTTTTTCTCCAGCCTCAAGGCGAACGACGAATCGCTTGTTTCCGTACCGCCGCTGGATAGCACCGATACCGTCTTCGTTGGCAAGGGCCAGCTTATGAAAGAGGTTTTCAAGATGGTGGGGATGGTCTCCATGAGCAAATCCCCCGTTCTTATAACCGGAGAAAGCGGCACCGGCAAGGAATTGGTTGCCAAGGCAATCCATCTTTCCAGCAAAAATGCCTCGGCGCCTTTTATTTCCATCAACTGTTCAGCCATCGTGGATACTTTGCTTGAATCAGAGTTGTTCGGGCACGTCAAAGGAGCGTTTACCGGCGCCATTAACGCCAAGGAGGGCAAGTTCGCCCTGGCCGGGGACGGAACCATATTTCTTGATGAAATTTCCGAAATGAGTTTTGGCCTTCAGGCGAAAATCCTGCGCGTATTGCAGGAGCGCGAGTTCGAGCAGGTGGGGGGGAAGACGAAAATAAAAGCCAACTGCCGCATACTGTACGCCACCAATAAAAATCTTGAGCAGATGGTTCGCGAAGGAAAGTTCAGGGACGACCTCTATTACCGCATAAAGGTGATCAACATACATATTCCCCCGCTGCGGGAGAGGGTTGAGGATATTCCGCTTTTGGCGCTTTATTTTATCGCGAAAAAAGGGCTGGAAACGGATCGCGGCATAAAATATGTTTCCCGCGAGGCCCTCAATTGGCTAATGAACCGGCAATGGCCGGGCAATGTCCGCCAGCTTGAGAATGCCATCACGCACACGGTCATTATGTCGCGCGGCGACCGGATATTTCTCAAACACTTCATGGCGGCCCACAAAGAGAAAACAGGGGCTGAGGAACTGACGCCGGAGGTGAATATCGATGCCCCCGTGGTCACGCCGAAGAACGGTTACCGGCCGGTTTCCCTGAATGAGGTTGAGAAGGAACAGATCGCCAAAACGCTGAATCACACGAAATGGCACAAGGGCGAAACATGCCGGATACTCGGAATTACGCGCCCCCGTCTCGATAGAAAAATAAAAAAATACGGGATAGTCTCCTTACATCAATATCTCCAGGACGATTGATGCCGCCGCGGCCAGGGGGGTATCAATGGATCCGCTGATGGATCTTGCTCTTTTAGTCCAACATGGCGAGAACAGGGAAGCAGTGCTTTGCGCTGAAAAGCTTCTTGCTGAATCATACACCGTCGAACAGATAGTTGATGCCGTCGCCAAAGGGGTCGCCATCCTCCGCAACAAATGCACGATAGAAAACTTCCAGCTTCTGGATGTATTGCTTGCCTGCCGTGCGATGACCGAGGTGGTGGACGAATGCGTGGCGATTAAGCTGAAACAGCAATTGGACAGCGTTGCCGAGAATCATGAGCGTGCCGCCGGAACGCTCCAACGAAAAACAATCGTTATCGGAACTATCCAGGGGGACGTGCACGACTTGGGGAAGCATGTGGTGGCCACGCTGTGCCGCTTTAACAACCTCAGGGTGATAAATTTGGGAAAGGATGTTCCGGTGGAAGGTTTCATCACCGCCGCGGGCAAAGAGCGTGCGGATTTTGTGGGGGTTTCCAGCCTTATGAGCGTGTGTCTTCCTAAGATAAAGATGATAAAGCCGGCATTGGCCGCGCAGGGATTGGGCCATATCAAGGTTATCGGGGGCGGTTCCGCCGTTCAGCAAAGCACGGCGGAGACGCTGCGGCTTGATTACCTTGCCTACGACGCTTTTGACGGACTTGATTACCTTTGTAAAATAACCTGATCTACAGCATGCAGAGAGCAACCATGAATTCCACCGAGCGCGTTTTTTCCCTATTGAAATTCTTGGAGACTGACCATCCTCCCGTTATCCCCGAATTGTTCGGCGTAGCCGCCACACTTATCGGCGAGACGCCGCGCAACTACGTTCGTTCCGGCGAAGTTATGGCCAAATGCCAGATCGAAGCGCAGAAGATGATCGGCCACGATGCCGTCTTCGCCGTTACGGATCTGTGCGTGGAGCCGGAAGCGGTTGGATGCGGAATCGTTTACCCGGCTGACAATTATCCCTTTGTGAAGGAACCGGTTCTTCAAAATCCGGCGGATTTCAAAAAGCTCTCCCTTCCGGATCCACGTAAAAGCGGGCGGATGCCTGAAATGCTGGCCGCGGTGCGCATCCTGAAAAAGAAAATGGGGGGGCGTATTCCGGTCGTGGCGGGCGCCAGCGGCCCGATGACGATAGCCTCGCGGATCATGGATATTGAAAAAATGCTTTATATGATCGTGGATGAGCCCGACCGCTTCCGCGAGATTCTGGATTATTGCGCCGAACTATGCTTCATATGGATGTCCGCCCTTGCCGCTGAAGGGGCGGATATTTTAATTATGTCGGATCCCACGTCTTCGCCATCGGTGCTGCCGGCAAAAGTCTACCGGCAATTCGTGGAAGCATCCGTTGGTTCCATTTTCGCCCGTTTGAAACAGGCCTTTCCCGAAAAATTCACATGGTATTCCGTCGCGGGCCCGCTTCAGAATAACACCGCGATCATAAGCTATGCCGGGGCGGATATTACCACGGTTGATTATGTCGTTCCGATTGAAGCGGCGATGGAGTATTCGGGGATTACCGCCATTAACGGGAACGTGAAACCGATTCTTTTTCTCGAATCGAATCCAGATGAGATTTATGCCGAAGCTCGCCGGTTGTTTAAGGCCGCGCGGGTGCGGGAGCGCTTTATTTTAGGGAGCGGCTGCGAGATTCCCCTGTATGCGGCCGCGGAAAACATCAAAGCGCTCGTGCGGGCCGCCGAAGATGAGAAAACATATTTTGAAAAAGTGAACAACCATTTCAAAGGGGCGCGGGCGGTTTCAATTTTCCCGCACAAAAAGAAAATATATGTAAAAACGGGATCCATCCTGCTGGATGCCATAAATGAATCCGGCGTTCAGGTGACCAGCTATTGCACGCGCAGTGGTTCGTGCGGGAAGTGTTTGGTCAAGCTGAAGCGGGGTTCGGTGACTTCCCCGTCAGGGGCCGAGTTCATCCAGCTCCAAAGCCGGGACGGAACGTCGCATGAACGCTTGGCGTGTTATATACGGGTGGATGAGGAGATGGAAATTTACATCCCTTATTTCAGCAGGATACTTTCCAGTTCCACGGCCGCCGCGGAGGGGTTGATACAGCCGTCTGTGGAGGATGAGATCGCCTCATACGGTTTTTCCCGTTCCATCGTTATTGAGCCGATGGGGGAAGTGTCCCTGATGTCATGGCCGGCGCAACTTTCCTGCGAAGAGTGGTTGCGGCGGAAGTACCCGGACTTCCGGATAGACCCCGATGTCTTGGGCCGGTTTGTATCAATGGCGCGAGAGGTGAGGACGCAACTGTTCGCCGTGCTGGACGTGAACAGGAAAGAGGTTTTGGATTTTACCGCTTCAGAAAAGATATACGGCCTCGCGGTTGATATTGGAACCACCACGATCTCCGCGTATGCGCATGATCTGCGGGATGGGAAAATGGTTTGTGTGGGCTCCACCGAAAACACGCAGAACCGGTGGGGGCAAGACATCATATCCAGAAGCACCAGCGTGATCAATGATCCCTCTTTGCTCGGTTCCTTGCAACGGAGCCTCATGGAGGGGATAAATTATCTTATCTCCACTTTCCACCAAAGCCACTCGCTGCCCAATAACCAAATTTACGATATGGTCATTGTGGGCAACCCGGTGATCATCCATCTGCTGCTTGGACTCAATCCGGAGATGCTCACCCAATCCCCTTTTATTCCTACGGTAACGGGATGGATTTCCATGACTGCGGTAGACTTTCAACCTCCCGCCGGTTTCTCCGTCCATCCGAAATGCAGAGTGGAGATATTGCCCAGCATCGGTGGATTCGTGGGAGCCGATGCGGTTTCCGGCGTGCTTGCCACCTCGATGCACAAAAAAGAGGATGTTTCCCTGTTTGTGGATATTGGCACGAACGGCGAGGTGATCCTGGGGAACAAGTCGAAGTTGTTCTGCACGTCCGTAGCGGCGGGGCCGGCGTTCGAGGGGCCTAGCCTGACGCACGGCCACATGGTGAGAAATGGGATTATCAGCTCGATGAAAATGGAAGGCGGCACGTTCGTTTTTAAAACTATCGGCGGTTCCGTGCCGTTGGGATTGTGCGGTTCGTCCGTCATTGATGTTATTTCCGAGCTTGTCCGTCACAAGCTGATTGGCCACCGGGGAAGATTTTTACGCGAAGCGGAGAACCCGAGCATCAAGAACGGACACTATATCGTGGTTGCCAAACAGAAGACGGCAATTTTCAAGCCCATCACCGTTTCAGGCAAAGATATTGAGGAGATACAGAAAGCAAAATCGGCCATTCGTACCGCTATCGATTTGCTCATAAAAGAGGCGCAAATACGGCCGGAGGATATTCGCAATATTTATTTGTCCGGCACCTTTGGCGTCTCGGTCAATGTCGAAAACGCGAAAATGATCGGGATGATACCGGATTTTCCGTGGGCGAAAGTCCGGTTCATAAAGAACTCCGCCGGGGTCGGGGCGAGAATCGCGTTGCTTTCCCGCAACGCCAGAATAGAAGCCAAGGCCATTCCCGCCAAAGCGAAATACCTGAATCTCGCGAATCATCCGGAATTCATCGCCTACTTCATCGAAAATATGCTTTTTCCGGCGGCGCGATGAACCATCATTTTTACAAACGTCTTTTGGACAACGCCAGCGATTTAATTCTTGCGGCCGATGTGGATGGGCGTATCACCTATATCAACGGCAAAATCACCGAATGGGGGTACGATAAGGACGAGTTGCTGGGAATGCCGATGCTTGAGATTCTGAATGTAAAGCATATGGGGAACCGGATAAGCGAGCCGTCGGAGCTTGGCATCAAGCGGAAGTTCGAGATGGTCATAGAGGACAAGCGGGGCGTTCTGCACCGGGTTGTGGTCAGCTCCTCGCCGTTTCACGATCACCGAAACAGGATTATCGGCGTCATGGGGATTATCCATGAGGTCACCGAAACGCATGCCCTTCAGGAAAAGCTTAAACATGAGGAACGGCTTGCCTCGCTGGGGCGGCTGGCGACCGGCATCGCGCACGAAATCCGCAATCCGCTTTCTTCCATCAAGATGAATCTCGCCATTCTCGGAAAAATACTCAAGCTGCGGCCGGATGAACAGGCGCATTTCGAGATTGCCAACGAGGGGGTGGCAAACCTGGAAAAGATCGTCACCGAGTTTATCGATTATGCAAAGCCGATGCCCCTGAAAGTGGGGCGGCAGAACCTCCACACGGCCATCGAGGATACCTTGGCGATGGTGGAGCCGCAATGTCTGGAGACGGAAATATCCGTTGTCAAGGACTTCGCGGCTAATATGCCGATGGTTTCCATCGATAAAGTGAAAATCCAGCAGGCGCTTTTGAATATCTTCCTGAACGCCGTTCAGGCATCCAAAAAAGGGGGCGTGGTGGAAATTACCACTTCGCTTATCGAATCTCCGAATAGTCGCGCCCGAATAGCAGTGTTGGATCACGGCGACGGTATTAGCGGCGAAAACCTACAGTTCGTTTTCGATCCCTTTTTCACCACCAAACGGCAGGGGACGGGGCTGGGGCTTTCAATCGTGCGCAGCATTATGAAAAGCCACAACGGGACAGTCGATATTGAATCCAAAAACGGCGTTGGCACGACGGTCGTTTTGGAATTCCCCATTGGCTGAGCAACGGGTCATTTCTATTTATTTTTTTTTCGCTCTTTCTCGAGGTGACGAAGCTCGGGATCGCTTAACCCGAAATGGTGGCCGATTTCATGCCATACCACTTCTCGCACGAGGTCGGCGAGCTTTTCCGGATTTCCTCCGGAAAGTTCCTCGATTGGTTCTTTGAAGATGGTGATTTTATCCGGCAACACGCCCGAATAGCCGGAATCCCGTTGGATTAGCGGGATGCCCTCATACAGGCCCAGCAGCGTCTCATGCAGCCTGATGCCGACTTCCCGTAATTTCTTCCTTCGTGGTTTTTGTTCAATGATGATCGCCACATTTTTCATTTCCCTCCGCATTTGAGCGGGCAAAGCCGTCACCGCTTCGGCAACAAGGCGTTCGAACATGTCCTCACTCATAGTAACCCGGATTATACACGGCGTTGATGTGCATTATTCCAAATCCGTCAGCTTTGCTTTAATGGGTGCGGCTCTGTTTTGTCATGTCGGCTCAAGCCAAGGATGAGAAGTGAGGGGTAAAAAAAGCCCCGCCCGGAGAGGGCGGGGCCGGTAAAGCAGGTTAACGCTTCGGCTGTTCGCCGCGATCCGCCACCGCTTCTTTGTGGCTCAGGCGGATTTTCCGGGTGCGGGGATCGACGTCGATCACCTTTACCCAAATCTGATCCCCTTCAGCCATCACTTCCGAGACGCTATTGATGCGTTTATCGGAGCAGTGGGAGATATGCACCAGCCCTTCGGTGCCGGGGGCGATTTCCACGAACGCGCCGAAATCGACGATGCGGGTAACCTTGCCGAAGTAGAGCTTGCCAATGGTGGCCGGCTCAATGATGGTTTCAATGAACGACTTGGCCTTTTCGGCGTCGATGCTGTTGGCGGCGAATATTTTCACGCTGCCGTCGTCTTCGATGTCGATTTGGGTTTTGGTCGCTTCCGTGATGGCGCGGATGTTTTTCCCGCCCGGTCCGATGATGGCGCCGATCATGTCGTTCGGCACCTTCATGATGATCATGCGCGGCGCGTACTTCGAGATGTCCGGGGCGACGTTCGGCATGGCGGCTTCCATCTGGTCGAGGATATGGAGACGGCCTTTGAGAGCCTGCATCAACGCCTGTTTCATGATTTCGATCTTGATGCCGGTGAGCTTGATGTCCATCTGGATGGCGGTGATGCCCTTGCGGGAACCGGCCACCTTGAAGTCCATGTCGCCCAGCGCGTCTTCGATGCCGAGGATGTCGGTGAGGATAGCGAACTTATCCCCTTCGGCGACCAGGCCCATTGCCACGCCGGCTATCGGAGCCTTGATCTTCACGCCGCCGTCCATAAGCGCCAGTGAGCCGCCGCAGACGGATGCCATCGAGGAGGAACCGTTGGATTCCATGACCTCGGAAACGATGCGGAGAGTGTAAGGAAATTCTTTGGCGTCCGGCAGCGTCCACTGGAGCGCGCGCTCGGCCAATGCGCCGTGACCGATTTCGCGGCGGCCCGGTCCGGGCGCGCCCTTTGTTTCGCCCACCGAGAAGGGGGGGAAGTTGTAGTGGTACATGTAGTTTTTGTGGCTTTTGCCCTCGATGTTATCGATAAGTTGTTCATCCTGGCCGGTGCCGAGCGTGATGGCGACGACCACCTGGGTTTCGCCGCGGGTGAAGAGCGCCGAGCCGTGCGCGCGCGGCAACACGCCGGTGCGGATGGTGATCGGGCGAACCTCGGTAAGGGTGCGGCCGTCGGCGCGCAATCCTTCGTTAAGGATCATTTCGCGAAGCACTTGTTGCTCCACGTCGTCGTACGCGCCTTTTATTATCTTGCCCGCCGTTGCCTTGTTCTCGGGGGTAATGTAGGTTTCAATGATCGTCTTTTTAACGGCGGCCATGGCTTCAATGCGGGCATGCTTATCTTTTATGCAGATGACGGCCTTAATATCGGCGCGGTGCGAGCGGATTTTCTCGTGCCATTCGTTATCGCGGTCAGCGGCGGTGAAAGCCATTTTCGGGCGGCCCACCTTGGCGGCCAGCTCTTTTTGCGCCGCGCACAGTTTATGGATGGCGGTATGCGCCACTTCAAGAGCCTGAATGAGGAGCTCTTCGGATATTTCCTTGGATTCCCCTTCAACCATGGTGATCGAATCGTCGGTACCGGCGACCACGATATCCATCAGGGATTTTTTGCGTTCTTCGGCGGTGGGATTAACCACCAGAACGCCGTCGATGTAGCCCATCCGAACGGCTCCGACCGGGCCGTGGAACGGGACGTTGGAAACAAACAGCGATGCGGAGGAGGCGAGGATCGACAAAACGTCGCATTCATTTATGCCATCATAGGAAAGGGCGTAGGTGAATACCTGCGTGTCGTTCATGAAGCCGTCCGGGAAGAGCGGGCGGATGGGCCGGTCGGCCAGGCGCGAGGTGAGGATTTCCCGTTCCGATGGGCGCGCTTCGCGGCGGGCAAAGCTTCCGGGGATTTTACCGGAGGCGTAGAATTTTTCGCGGTAGTCCATGCTGAGGGGGAACCAGTCCTGCCCTTCTTTGGGGGAAGCCGCGGAGGTGGCGGCGCCGAAAACGATGGATTCGCCGCAATAGACCATGACGGATCCGCCGGCTTGGCGGGCGATTTCGCCGGATTCGATGGCGATTATTTTTCCGCCGATTTCAACTTCTACTCTGGTAGCGGCCATGGTTCAGATTCTCCTAAGTATTACGAAAAGCCACGATGGCAGGATCGGCCGCGGTACTGCACATGGAACAACCCGATTCATGGCTAGCCGGCCGGAATTTAACGAAGGATCCGCGCTTACTTGCGCAGACCCAACGATTCGATGATGGTTTTGTAGCGGCCCACTTCAATGCGCTTGAGGTAATCAAGCAATCTGCGGCGGTGATTTACCATTCGCAGCAGGGAGCGCCGGGAGTGATTATCTTTCTTATGTGTTTCAAAGTGTTTGGTGAGGTAGCTGATCCGCTCGCTTAAAAGCGCCACTTGCACTTCAGGCGATCCGCAGTCTTTCTCGCTTTTCTTGTAGGTTTCTATGATCTGGGTCTTCTTTTCTTTTGTTTGTGGCATAGTGCTATTTCTCTCGCTCTTTCTTTGTTAAACTTTTTTATTTCAGCCCAAAAATCTATCATGAACGCCCTGATTTTGTAAAGGAATAAAAAAAGACGCGGCGCTATTCCGGTTGGCAAAAATTGATGGGACGGAGAAGGCGGGGAAGTGCCCTGTTGCCTTCCTCGGCATTCCGGTGCCGGTTATTTCCTGCTATACAATGAGGAAATTGGCCGGATTTTTCCCACGAAATGGAAAAAACGGCTTTTTTTGTGTTGCCGGGGCCGTCTGGAACGAAGCACCGCATGGTGAGGCTAAAGGTTTTTGTTTGTTGCAGATAAACAATATTTTATCCCTTGCCCCTCCCTCACATTGACTTGCATTTGTATAAATAATACAATCCGCACGGAATCAATAAGGATGGAAAAATAAAATATGGCCTCGACAAAAGAATCCGCCCCCAAAATTGCCTTGGTAACAGGGGCAAGCCGGGGATTGGGGGCCGCTGTCGCCATCCGCCTCGCGAAAGCCGGATATGACATCTGGGCCAACTATCACAGCAACCACGCCGCCGCGAAAGAGGTTCAGGAGGTTATCCAAAAGCTGGGAAGGAAGTGCGTACTCCTCCCGTTTGATGTCGGCAATGAAAAAGGCGTCGCCGATGCCTTGGAACCGCTGCTAGCCGCAGCCATCCCGGACGTGTTGGTGAACAACGCGGGGCACAACAAAGACACCCTTATGATGTGGATGACCCGTGAGGAATGGGAAGGCGTCATAAATGTCAACCTCACCGGTTTTTATCTGGTTACCCGTTCGGTATTGATGGGAATGATGAAGAGACGGTCCGGGCGCATCATCAATATCGCGTCCACGGCGGGGCAAAGCGGCCTCGCCGGCCAGACCAATTACGCGGCGGCCAAGGCCGGCTTGATCGGCGCCACCAAGTCGTTGGCGGCCGAGGTGTGCAAGCGGGGGGTTATTGTCAATTGTGTCGCACCGGGTTTTATCGAGACCGACATGACGAAAGACCTGCCATTGGAAAAGATTTTGCCCTCAATACCCGCGGGCCGTTTTGGCAAGCCGGATGAAGTGGCCGCCGTGGTGGAGTTCCTCTGCTCCGATGCGGCGTCCTATATCGTGGGGCATACAATATCCGTTAATGGCGGCCTATACATGTAGTTTGCGCACGCCAAGCATGCGCCCGGTTCGTTCGCGGCGCGGGCATTTCGTAAGGTGATCAGGCGATGTCGAAAAGCGGAAGAAAGCGGTATGGGGAAATATGCATAGAGTCGCCATAACCGGGATCGGTGTCGTTTCCACGCTGGGCACCGGCGTGGAGAAGGTACAGGATTCCCTTCAGAGGGGACGGTCGGGGGTTGGTATTGATCCCGTCCGGAAAGGCTTGGGATTCCGGAGTGCCCTGACCGGCCGCATCACCGATTTCGTGCCGCCAAAACTTGACCGCAAGAAGTGCCGTTCCATGTCTGAATTCGGTTTGCACGCCTATGCGGCGGTAATCGAGGCGTTGGAAACCGCCGGCTGGGATGCGCCGCTGGTTCAAAGCGAACGAACGGGGTGCATCGTCGGCAACGATTCCACGGTTGTGGCGAATTATCAACAGGTCGAGATAACCCTCCGTGAAAAAAGCACCCTCGCCATAGGGGGTGGCCTTGTTTTTCAGGCGTTGAATTCCACCGTGTCGATGAACCTGAACACATTGTTGGGTAACAAGGGCGCATCGTGGACTCTCAGCGGCGCATGCGCCAGCGGCGGCCACGCGATCGGTCAAGCCAGCGATTTGATTGCGCTGGGGCGGCAGGACCGGATGATTTGCGGAGGCGTTCAGGAAATTACGTGGGAATCGGTGTGCAGCTTCGACGCCACCAACGCTTTTTCACTGCGAGAGAATGACCCGGCGGGCGCGCCCCGGCCATTTGACAGCGGGCGCGATGGCCTCGTGCCGAGCGGCGGGGCGGCGATGGTTGCTTTGGAACGGTATGATTTGGCCAAAGCTCGGGGCGCCAACATCCTTGGCGAGATTCTGGCCTATTCCTTCAGCTCGGACGGGTACAAGCTGTCGGTGCCATCGGGCGAGGGATTGGAACGGTGCATGAACGAGTGTTTTCAGCTGGCCCGGCTATCGCCGGAAAAAGCCGATTATGTTTGTGCCCACGCCACGTCCACTCCGATTGGCGACGCCGCCGAGGCGTTGGCCATCAACCACGTTTTTGGCAGCGCGAAACCGTGGGTTTCTTCGACAAAATCCATGACCGGCCACGAGATGTGGATGGCTGGCGCCGCGCAGGTGGTGTATTCCGTCATCATGGGGCAGGGCGGTTTCATAGCGCCGAACATCAATTTCAAGCGGCAGGAGGAAGGAGCGGCCCCCCTTAATATCGCGGCCGAGACCATTGACGAGAAACCGCGCGTCATCCTCTGCAATTCGGCCGGGTTCGGCGGCACAAATTCCTGCCTTCTTATCGGCACCGCCCCTTGAAATACGATACGGTCGTCATCGGTTCCGGGATAACCGGGTTGACCGCCGCCCTTGTTTTGGCGCAACGAGGACAACGGGTAGCTATCGTTGAGAAAAACCGGTTCGCCGCCCCGTTGCTGCGGCGGTTCAGGCGCGGCGGTGTTTGGTGCGATCCGGGGTTTCATTACTCCGGCGGTTTCGAGCCGGGGGGCGCTCTGTCGGTGATATTCCGGTATCTCCGCATGGGGGATAGCATCCGGCCGGTACCGATGAACGCCGACGGGTTCGACATTCTGCGGATGGGCGATATGGAAGTGTCCATTCCCGTTGGCCTGGACAGGGTGGAAGATGCGCTGCGCGCCGCTTTTCCGCAAAGTGAAAAAGCCGTGCGCGGTTACATCGAAAAGGTCAATGCCATAATGTCATTGACCCCTTTTTTGAGTTTCGACCTTGATTACCGTGATTTCAGCAACAATCAACACATGATCGATGAAAGCCTGGATTCGTTTCTGGACGGATTGGGAGCGGAGAAAAACCTGAAGGAACTTCTGGGCCAATACGGCCAGTTTTTATACGGGGTGCCGGGGAATGAAGTTCCCTTCTATATTCACGCGCTGATAATGGGATCCTTTTACCGGTCATCGCAAACGCTGGCAAACGGAGGGGATGAACTGGTCGACGCCTTTTTGCATAGGTTGGATCAGGAAGGGGTGGTCATGTTCTGCGGCTCCCCGGTGGCGGGGATCGAGGTAGATAACAACCGCACGATAACGGGCGTGAAGCTAGGTAATGGCGAGATGCTGGAATGCGGCAGTTGCATCAGCACCATCCACCCGGGATTATTGGTGGATCTGTTGCCGGGGGGCGCGGTGCGCCCGGCATTTCTTTCGCGGTTGCGGGGACTTGAAAACACCGAGGCCGCTTTCGCCACGTACCTTGAGGTTGACGATGTTCCCGCGCGGCTGAATGACGCCAATTTTTACCGGATGCGCCACCCCGAAGCATTGACACATAATTCCATTTTGGCTATCATGATGGCCGGTTCGATGAGCCACGGAAGCAGGAAAAAGGGACTCTGTGTCTTAAAAGAATCTCCTAACAGCCCGATTTCCAAGGAATTATACGGCACTTCGCGCCGTGCCAGCGAATATGTTGAATATAAGGAGATGGAGACGGCGAATACCGTTGAGCGTCTTTTAGAGTGCTATCCTGAAATGCGCGGCAAAATACGGGTTGCCGATAGCGCTACCCCTCATACCTATGAGAGATATACCGGAACACCGGGTGGCTCCATGTATGGCGTGAAGCATTCGGTGAACCAGATAAAGCTCAACTCGATGACCTCGATACGCGGCTTTTATTTGGCCGGCCAAAGTATCTTGATGCCGGGAATCATGGGGGGGGCCGTGTCTGGCGTTGTGACCGCGGCGAATATTATTGGTTTGGAAACCGTCTGGAATGAGGTGAAACAGTGGCGTCAGTAAAAGTCGTCATAACCGGCGTGGGCGCCGTTTCCCCTTTTGGCATCGGATTTCCACGGATGATGGACGCCCTCTATGCCGGATCATCCGCGGTGGTTTCGCTAAAAGAACAGTGGGAAAACGAGGTCAAAGGGCTTAATTGCTGGGTCGGCGCGCCGCTCAAAGAGCGGTTGCCTTCGCAGGAGATACCCCGGCAGTATCGCCGCACCATGGGCCCCACCGCCCTCATGGCGGTTTTTGCCGCCAAAGAGGCGATAGCGGGCGCGGGCATTCCCCATGCCGTGTTCTCCAATGGAAGAACCGGCGTCAGTTTTTCCTCCACCACCGGCAGCGCCGCGTCGCTCACCGCATACTTCAAGGAGTATTTCGAGGGCGCTTTCGTGAAGAATGTTTCTTCCGGGGGGTTCTTTCAGGTTATGAGCCATACATGCGCCGCGAACATCGCGCATTTTCTGAATATCCGGGGCCGGGTTATTTCGCCCGACGCCGCCTGCTCGTCATCCGCCCAAGCCATTGGCATGGGGTATGAAGCCATCAAGTATGGCATTCAGGACATGATGCTTTGCGGAGGGGCCGATGAATTGAACGCCATCGTATGCGGCTCGTTCGATCTGCTGAATGCCACCTCGTGCCGGTATAACGGCACTCCCAATGAAACCCCGCGGCCCTTTGACCGGGACCGTGATGGAACCGTGTGCGGTGAAGGGGCAGGGTGCGTGGTGCTGGAATCCGAAGAATCCGCGCTCGCGCGGGGAGCGTCGATCCTCGCGGAGGTTGCCGGATTTTCGACCTCTTCGGACGGCTCGCATTTGGCGCAGCCGCACAGCGCCTCAATCGCCCAGTGTATGCGCGAGGCTTTGGCCAGCGCGCATATGGCCCCGGAAAAAGTTGATTACATCAGCGCCCACGCCACCGGCACTCTTTTAGGTGACGCGGCGGAAGCTCAAGCCATTCATGAGGTATTCGGCGGCGGAAGACCGGCGGTCAGCAGCCTAAAGGGCCATATGGGGCACACCTTGGGCGCCAGCGGAGTGCTGGAACTTTCAGCATCGTTTAAAATGATGAATGACGGTATACTCATTCCCACGTTGAATTTGAAGACCCCCGGTGAAGGATGTGAAGACATTGACCATGTCACCGAGTTACGAAAGTGCCGGATTAATGCGTTTGCCAAGAACAGCTTCGCGTTCGGCGGCATTAACTCCGTGATAATAATTAAACGGTATGGAGCGGATAATGACTGAACAGGAAATAGCGGAACGGGTAAAAAAAATCATGGTCGAGGAGTTCGAACTGAAAGAGGAAATTCTTGTGCCCACTGCGTCGTTGTACGATGAATTGGGGCTTGATAGTCTTGATAGCGTCGATCTTGTGGTGGCGCTGGAGCGCGAGTTCAGCTTCAAGGTTGTCAGGAATCTGGATGAGGAGAAAATACGCGCCATCCGCCAGCTCAAAGATATCCATGAATTCATCATGGAAAAGCAGAAGGCGATGCAGGGCGAGCCGAAGTAGGACTTCGGCCCCGCCATTGTATGAAGGCATTGCGGTTTTTATTAAGCGGGGTGTATTTAGCGTACATTCTTTTTCTCAGCGGCCTGTATGTGGCCGCGTATCCGCTTATCATGTTCTACCTTTCGCGGAAAAAAAATTACCGGATTGACGACGCCATCCGCTGCACCAACCGCTTATACGGCTTTTTTCTTGTAAAGTGCTCTTGGCCACTGGTGCGAATACGGTGTACGGGCGCTGAAAATTTACCCCGGAACGGCTCGGCCGTCATTGTCGCCAACCATCGCTCCACCTCCGATATGTTTTTCAGCCCGTTTTTTACCACTTCGAATACCACGGTGTTTGTCCGTTCATGGCCTTTCAGGATTTGGGGGTTGGGGTGGTTTATGAGGCGCGCCGGGTATCTCGACATGGAAAAATCGGATATAAACTATTTTTTAGCCGGGGCGGGCGCCGAGTTGTTCCGCCGGGGCGTTTCGTTTCTCTTTTTTCCCGAAGGACACAGGTCGCGCACCGGAAAGCTGCAACTATTCCGTTCCGGGGCGTTCCTGACGGCGGTTGAATATAATATTCCGGTAATTCCGGTTTGTCTCACGGGTACGGAAACATTTCAGTCCATGAAGGATCATATGTTCCGGCCCGCGGTCATCGTCATAACAATACTTCCCCCCGTGTATCCCGCGGCGTTTCCCCCCGAAAAACGGGCGCTGAAATTGAAACGGCATGTGGAGGCTCTGATTAAGGAACACCTGAATGAGCACTAACGCCGGCCATCGCGGACAGTCCCTGCTTGCCGATTTTCCCGCGAAAGAGTATGCGGGACTGGAATTTGAGGGGTATGAAAAAATTGCCGCCGCGCAAGACAGGCTCTTGACCGGACATCTGCGATATACCGCTCAGCGGTCTCCCTTTTACCGCGAGTTGTTCGCGCGGGAAGGGATTGATCCGCATTCGATACGCGGCGTGGCCGATCTGTTGAAAATTCCCTGCACCACGAAGGATGACCTTACCCTCCGGAATAATGATTTTTTAGCCTGCTCTCCCGAAGAGATAGCCGATGTATGTCTCACCTCGGCCACCACCGGGGATACGCCGAACGCGCTTCTGCAAACCTCATCGGACTTATCGCGGCTCGCATATAACGAAGAAGCTGCATTCGGGATGATGGGCATCGGCGCCGCCGACACGGTGATTATTTGCGCCGCTCTCGACCGCTGTTTTATGGCCGGGCTAGCTTATTACATGGGCGGACTGAAGGTCGGAGCGCGCATGGTGCGGGCGGGCGCGGGCAGCGCGGCGCAGCACTGGCATTTGTTAAAGGGGTGCGGGGCCACGGTAATCGTCGGCGTTCCTTCCCTGATACGGAAAATCGGGCAATATGCCATCGAGAACGGCGATGATCCAAAAAGCGTCGGCGTTCGCAAACTGGTGGCGATAGGCGAAAGCATCCGCGGCCAGGATATGGCCTTGTTGCCCGCCGTCCGGCAGCTGGAAGAAATGTGGGGGTCCGCCATTTATTCCACCTACGCCTCAACCGAAATGGCGACGGCCTTTTGCGATTGCCATGAGCGGCAGGGGGGGCATTTGCGCCCCGAACTGGTTGTGGCGGAAATTGTGGACGGCCATGGCATGCCGGTGCCGCACGGCCACACGGGGGAACTGGTGGTAACTCCGCTGGGCGTTACGGGAATGCCCCTCATCCGGTTCAGAACCGGGGATATCTCCTTTATGATTATTGGCCAGTGCGAATGCGGAAGACGCACTCCGCGGCTGGGGCCAGTGCTTGGAAGAAAAAATCATATGCTGAAAGTGAAGGGAACCACCGTGTTTCCCTCGTTCCTGATTTCGGCGGCGGAAGGGGTGGATGGAGTGGCTGGCGCCTATGTGGAGGCAACGAAGAAGGAAGACGGGAACGACAACATTTTTCTTTATGTTGCCGTTACCGATCCTTCGCTTTCCGTGGAAGCGATATCGGATTGCTTGCGGGCGCGCGCCCGTGTTGTGCCGGAAATCATTTTCATTACAGAGGAAGAATATCTGGGCAAAACGCTTCCCCCCGGGAAACGGAAGAAAATCACATTTTTTGATTTAAGACGGCAGTAACGGATGTTATTTCATCGTGTGGCGTGTGCGGCACTCATCTGTCTGTGTGTGGCCGGGCCCGCGCGCGCGGACGATTCGTCCTGGTCGGTTCTGGGCGGGTATGGCGCTACGCATGTGGGGATGGGTTTAACGCGCGAACATGTTGAAACGGGCGATATCGTGTTGAGATATGAGCGGGTTCTTGTGGACGATATGGGCGCTTCTTGGTATAAGGGCCGTCACGATTTGCTGGTGGAGCTTCCGGCCAGTTTCCTTGCGGCCGATGTTCCGCCGATGATAGCGGTGAACTTCCTTGCCTCGTATTTTTTTTCCTCGTTCGATGAGTATGAACCGTACATCTTTCTGGGCGGCGGCCCTGTTTACATCGCCGCGGATATTCCAGGCATGGGATCGCGCCTGAACGGGAATTATCAGACGGGGATGGGAGTGGCATTCAAAACGGACAAGGATTACCATTTAATCGTGGAATACCGGTTTCATCACATATCAAATGCCGGCGCGGCGTCGCCCAATGTACCCTTGAATTCCAGTAAATTGCTGGTGGGGATTACATTTCTCCGGTAAACTCGAAAAAACGGAAATCAGGAGTGAGAAAATGATAAGTGAAAGATTGCATCTGCCGGCGAACGCCGTGGGGCTTGTGCCTCACCGTAGGGCGATGCTTCTTATCGGCGAATTGCGCGAATCCACACCTGAGAACGCGGCGGGCGTATCGGTTATTGCAGCCAACAATCCGTTTTTAGATTCAAAGGGCAAGCTTGACGGCGTCTGTTTCGTGGAATGCCTCGCCCAACTGACCGCTGCCTCCGAAGGTTTTAACGCGAAGACAACGGGGGATGGCATTGTTAGAACCGGATATCTGGTGGGTGTTAATGATTTTTCCATAAAGGGCCGCGCCGTCATTGGCGATACCCTGCAGTTGAAAATGCGCAAACTGCTGGAGATGAATAATGTGGTCGTGGCCGAGGGGGATGTGTATGTTGGCGGAAAGTGTTTGGCTTCGGGAAAGCTGAAGTTTTACATAGCCGAAAGCGCCGCTATCCCGGCAGCAACGGC
The DNA here is from genome assembly GCA_023248495.1 of Nitrospinales bacterium. Taxonomy (GTDB): domain Bacteria; phylum Nitrospinota_A; class UBA7883; order JACRGQ01; family JACRGQ01; genus JACRGQ01. The sequence continues at coordinate 53,166 of JAHFEK010000002.1, read as the reverse complement.
TTCCGTTGAAAAGAAGCTCGCCGGTTCGGCGGCCCATCCGGAACGGGGTGTAATGTTCGGCCATATTTTAGATAACCTGAAGATTGCGGGAGTCTCGGTGGAAGCCGGAACCGCCACGGGGGAGTTTTGTTTTCAAAAGGATTTTCCTGGTTTTGACGGCCATTTTCCCGGCAATCCCATTCTGCCGGGGATAGTTATGGTTGCCATGTCAAAGGCGGTGAGCGAGGCCGTGTGTGGCGCTCCACTGCTGTTATCCGGTTTGGCGTTCGCGAAGTTTACCAAGCTGGTCTTACCGGGAGATGCGATCAAGGTGACGGTAAGCGTTAAAGAGGCCGGCGGTGCGTATGCGGTGCGCGCCCAATTATCCTCGGAAGGAAAAACCGCCGCCACCTTCGACTTTTCGGCAATTAAGGAATCAGCGGACAATGAGTAGACGCGCCAATCCGGATTATTTTCCCCATAACCCCGGCGACCCGTCCCCCTTGGTGGCGGAAATAAAACGGAAAGTCCGTTTTGAAGAGGTGGATGCGTTGGCAATCGTGTGGCACGGACGGTATCCCAGCTATATGGAAGACGGGCGGATGGCCTTCGGCGAGAAGTTCGGCATGGGATATTTGGAAATGCACAGGGAAAAATTTCTGGCCCCTGTGGTCCAGATGCACATCGATTATCACAGCCCCCTCATATTCGGCGAGGAGTTTACCATTACCGCTTCATTGCATTGGACGGAAGCGGTCCGGATGAATTTTCAGTATAAAATTACCGCGGCGGGGGGGCGCATTGCCGCAACCGGTTACACCGTGCAGCTTCTGGTGAATCATGAACATGATCTGTTGCTGGCCCGGCCCCCTTTTGTGGAGGATTTCTGCGCGCGATGGAAGGAAAACCGTTTTCATGAATGAGGTTTTCGTGATGGATGCCGCCATCGTTACGGCGTTGGGAGGTTCCGTTGATGCCACTTGGACGGCGCTTCGGGCAGGCGTTTCCGCCGTGCGTCCCATTACGCGATTTCAAACAGACCGGTTGGAATTTCACGATGGCGCGTGCGTTGAGGGACTGGCGCCCGGCGGGGAAAATATTGTCTGCGCCCTCATGGCGATGGCGTTGGAGCAACTTAAGCCCATCCCCAACGATACGCGGGTTATCTGGACCGGTATTAAGGGTGATGCGCAGCACGTCGAAAGCAAGGCCGGGGGCGGAGGGGGGATGGATCTCTTTTTGCCCAATCATTATCGCCAGTGGGTTTCGCGCCGTTTGGGGCTAGCGAATGAGGGGTGGGAGGTCAATGCCGCCTGCACTTCATCGACCGTGGGAATGGCGATCGGCGCGAGGATGATCGCCGATGGGGAATGTTCCAGTGTGCTGGTGTGCGGCGCCGATACCGTTAGCCGATTCACTTTTACCGGATTTTCCGCCCTGCGCGGACTTTCGCCGGGCAAATGCCGCCCCTTTGACGCGGCGCGGGATGGCCTTTGCTTAGGCGATGGCGCGGCGGCGGTGCTGTTGACCGATCCGCAAATAGCTAAAAGACTGGGCAGCGGGCCGCTGGCGAAATTGACCGGGTGGGGCATAGCCAACGATGCAAACCATATCACCGGCCCGGCGAAAAATGGCAGCGGCCTGATTAGCGCCATCAATTCGGCCCTCGGACAGGCGGGCATTTCACCTGACGCGGTGGAAGCCTTTTGTCCCCACGGAACCGGCACGCCATATAACGATGCCATGGAGCTTACCGCCCTTGAGTCGGTATTCGGTTCCCGGCGCTTTCCGTTGTTTTCCGTGAAGGGAAGCATAGGGCATACCTTGGGACCCGCGGGAGCGGTAGAGACCGCCATAGCGGTCCGCGCCATGAATGAGGGGATAGCGCCTCCGACAGCGGGGCTGATTAATCCGGAAGAGAGGGCCGTGGGAAGAGCGCGCGGCGCCGAACAGCCGTTTCCCGGAAACAATATATTGAAATCAAACTCCGGATTCGGCGGCTGCAACGCCGCCCTCATGTTTGAAAGGGCGTAGATGGATATTTGGATTACCGGCGGGGCATGGGTATCCGCGGGGGGGCATGGCCGGTTGAGCGAGGGGCGGAAACCCCTGATTGTGCCCGGCCCCGCGATTATCCCACCTGCCAAAGAGGTGTTCACCCGCCCCCATTCACGGTATGGACGATTTGACCGCTTCACCACGCTGGGATGCGCGGCGGTGGCGCTTACTTTAAAGGATGCCGGTCATGAAGAGGGATTTACCGAACCGGTTGGGATGGTGGTATCCACTACATACGATGTATTGGAGACCGATATGGCATATTATCAAACGACGCTTGATCAGGGCGGCACCCTTTCCAGTCCCAACCTTTTTTCATACACCTTGCCGGTTATCGTGTTAGGAGAATGTGCCGTTTTATTCCGGCTTACCGGGCCGACTTTTTGCGTGGGTAACCAGGGAGGGTTGGGGAGTTTTGCGCTCAATAACGCGGTATCGATGCTTGCGTCGGGAAAGGCGTCAAAGATGCTGGCCGGTTGGATAGACAGCCCCCCGCCGGATATGTCTGAGAATGGACATAAGATCAGTGGATCCATATTTGTGTTGCTTGACCCTAATCCAAGCCGTGTGCTACCCTACGCCTCTAGAATAAGATACGAGAAGGGCATATTAAGCTATGAAAACAATGCGATACCTTCTTTAGAGAACCTTTTCACGCCAGCGGAGACTTAATCCATGAAAATGAAACTAATTTATCCCAAGTGGCGTAAGCTCGAAAGGCAGACGCATTTCAATTTGCCGCCCCACGGGCCGGTCGTATTCGCGGCCACTTTGCCATCTTGGGTCGATGTTCAATTCACCGACGAGAACGTGGATGAAGTGAATCTCGACGATACACCTGACGTGGTGGCTCTTTCCGTTATGCTTACGGCGCAACTTCCCCGCGCCTTTGCGCTTGCCGACCATTTCAGGAGCCGTGGCGTCAAAGTGATCGCCGGGGGAATCTCCACCGCTCTGCACAGCGAGGAAATGGGCCGGCATGTTGACAGCGTTTTTATCGGGGAAGCCGAAGGGCGGATGGAAAAAGTTCTTGAGGATTTGAAGAAAGGGCAGTTGCGGCCCGAGTATGATTTTAGCGGGGACAGCCCTCCCATCGAGCTGGTGGGCACCGCCCGCCGCGGCATATTGAACCGCGAACGGTATGTTCATCGCGGGGTAAAAATGCTTGATTTGGTTCACGCCTCGCGTGGCTGCAAATTTAAATGTTTCCCCTGCGCGGCTCCTTTTCTCGGCGGAAGGGTCTTCCGGCCGCGCCCCATCGCCAAGGTGGTGGAAGAGATTGAATCCATAGACAACAACCGGTTGTTCATCGTTGATAATTCCCTTGCGCAAAATGCGAAATGGGAAGAGGAGCTTTTTACGGCGATGATCCCCCTGAAAAAGAAGTGGGTCAGTCATCCCATCGAGGATAACGACAAGCTGCTCGATTTGGCCTATAAGTCTGGGGCTTGGTACGTCTATCAGGCGGTGTTCGATACGTCCGACCATATTCGCAACAGAATAAAGCGGTTGCATGATAATGGGATCGGGGTGGAAGGGACGATTCTTCTGGGAACCGACGATCAGGACGCGGATTATATCAAGCGGCTGGTCGATTTTCTGCTGGAGGTGAAACTGGATCTCGCCGAGTTCACCATTCTGACGCCCTACCTGCATACCCCATTGCGGGCGCAACTGGAAAAGCAAGGCCGGATACTAAACAACAACTGGGCCAACTACACATGCGACAAGGTGGCCTTTCAACCTAAAAAGATGACCCCGGCGGAGTTGCAGGATATGTATTATTACGCCTGGGATACTTTCTACAAAGAAAGAAATCAGGAACTTAAAATGGGCGATCTGTTCATGAAGGTCATCCGCCGCGAGATAGCCGACGGCACGTATCAATCACCGCTTGCCGCCGAGGGTTATGTCCGCCGCTTGCGGCCGGATCAGGCCGGTTCGGGAGTTGTCCGTTAACAATGGCTAAAGTCCTTATGGTTTCATCCAACATCACGGTGGAACCATATCCCGTGTATCCGTTGGGAATGGCCATGGTGGCTCACGATGTAAGGCGGCGCGGCCACGAAACGCTGGAGTTCGACTTCCTCGCGGAAGGGGAATCCATTGAGCGCTTGATGGACGCGGTTAAGGCTTTTGCGCCGGATGTCATCGGCATTTCCATGCGCAATATCGACAACTGCAATTCCGGCAACACGATCTCATATACCCAGTTTTGCACGACCATTGTAAAAGCCATACGCGCATCATCCCCCAGCCCCATAGTTTTGGGCGGGCCGGGTTATTCCCTTTTTCCCGATATTTTACTGGAACGGACCGGCGCCGATTACGGAATCGCCGGCGAGGGAGAGGTTGTGTTCCCCGATCTGATTGAAGACCTGGTTGCCGGCCGCGTTCCGCGGGAAAAAGTGTTGAGCATCAATGTGCCGCTGCGGGGGAATGAGGTGGCCATTACGGAGCGCAATGCGGGCTACATGGCTTTTTATCTGAAAAGCGGCGGCATGATAAACGTACAGACCAAGCGCGGCTGCCCGTTTAAATGCGCCTATTGCACCTACCCGAATTTGGAGGGGAAAAGCTACCGCTACCGGCCGGCCACCGATGTGGCGGACGAAATTCAAATGTTGATTGAAAAATACAACGTTGATTATTATTTTATCGCGGATTCCGTTTATAACGATCCGGGCGGAAAATATCTTGAGATAACCGAAGAACTTGTCAGGCGCGGGATCGCCGTGCCGTGGATGGCCTATTTTAAGCCGGGAAAATTCAACGAAGGGGATGTTCAGCTGCTGAAACGTTCCGGGCTGAAAGCCGTGGAATGGGGGACGGATTGCGCGTCGAATCCCACCCTCAAGGGGATGGATAAAAGTTTTTCATGGGCGGACGTCGAGGAGAGCAACAAGCTTTTCAGTTCGGCGGGGATATACTGCGCTCATTTTATCGTGTTTGGCGGACCTGGTGAAACGCCGGAGACGGTGCAAGAAGGACTGGCAAATATCGCCCGCCTTGAAAATTGCGTCGTTTTCGCCGCGACCGGGGTACGTGTCATTCCCGGCACGCCGATATATTTGCGCGCCGTCAAGGAAGGGGTAGTTTCCCCCACGGACGATCTGTTGGAGCCTTTCTTCTATTTCTCGGCGAATGTTACCGCCGAATATCTGGATCAGGCGATTGCCCAGTCTTTCGGCCGCCGCATCGACAGGATATATCCAATGGATCGTGAATCGGAGAGGGCCAAATCATTTCATAAAATGGGGTATCGTGGCCCGGTATGGGATCTGCTCCTTGGTCAAAGGAGTTCTTACTCCAGAAAGCGCGCGTGATGATTAAGATCGCCGTTGTCATTCCCACATTCAATAACCGGGGGACGTTGCGGGCAGTGGCTGAAAAAGCCATTGTATCCGGCCTCCCGGTTCTTGTCGTCAATGATGGAGCCACGGATGGAGGCCCTGAAACATTGGAAGGGCTGGCGGTCGCGCGCGTGGACTTCCCGGCCAACAAAGGCAAGGGCGCCGCGATCCTTGCCGGCGCCGGCTGGGCGGAAGCAAACGGATTCACTCATCTTATAACCATCGATGCCGATGGCCAACACGATCCGGCCGACATCCCCGGTTTTGTTGAAATGATAATGAAGGACCCCCTTTCCATCGTTATCGGCGACCGGCAATTCAAGGAAACGGTACCTTTATCAAGCCGCTTTGGCCGGAAATGGTCCAACATGTGGTTATGGATAACCTGCGGGTGGAGCGTGCGCGACAGTCAAAGCGGATTTAGGGGATATCCGGTGGCCGCTTTGAGGAAAGTCGTTTGTTTCGGCAGGAAATATGATTTTGAAGTGGAGATACTTGTCCGGAGCGCCTGGGCGGGAGTTGGTTTAACGTCCATTCCCATTTCGGTGCATTATTCAGACGAGACGAGAAAGGGCTCCCATTTCGATCCGTTTATGGATAATCTCCGCATTTCGAGGGCCTACACACGGCTCGTTATAAGGACTCTTGTTCCTTGGCCGCATAAAGCGCTTTTTTGCCGGGAGAACAAGGGCCTTATCGTCCCACGGGGCGAAGAGCGTCATGTCGGTTAGTTCCGACTCCATGGCCAACGCCCCCAACCCTCCCAATTACGGCAACAGGGCCGGGTTCGCGATATTTCATTTGTTGATTCGCGCCTTGGGGCCCATACCCGCGTATTTGCTACTGGCGTTCATTGTGCCATACTATCTATTGTTGAGGACGGGCGCGAGGCTTTCGGCCTCCTTCTACCTTCGGCATCGATTTCCCGGCTTGGGCGGAGTACGCCTTTTCATGACCACCGCGTATTATATATACCAGTTTGGCAAAGTGCTTATAGACCAAGCTGCCATGGGCATCTTGAAAAAGGAGCGTTTCACGATTGATGTGCGCGGGGGCGAAGTGTTGCAGCGTCTTTCAAAAGAAAAGCGCGGCATTGTTTTGCTCACCACGCACGCGGGGAATTGGCAGGCGGCCATGGCGAATATGAACCGTATAGAAAAAAGGGTGCATCTATTGTTTAACCTTGCGGGGATCGAGGGGCGGCATTTCTTCGACTTGGCGGGTCAGCGCGACCGGTTTCATTTCATTCCGCCCGGCGGTTTCCTGGGGGGAATGGTGGAGGCTACCAATGCGCTTAACGCGGGCGAAGTGGTTGCCATTATGGGTGACAGGGCTTTTGGGGCAAAAACAATTGAAATGGAGTTTTTAGGGGAAAAGGCCCCTTTTCCAATGATGCCGTATTACCTTGTCGCCGCCACGGGCGCAAATCTGGTGGTTTTATTGACAGTTAGAACCGGCGCGTTGTCTTTCAGCGTCGAGGCCAGATGTATTAGCGGGGAAGAGGATTGGACGCAAATGCCCCGTGAAGCGGCGGTGAAGGCGCTCATGGGGCGGTACGTCGCCTGCCTTGAGGAATACGTTGAAAAATACCCGTATATGTGGTTTAACTTCTTTGATTTTTGGAAAACCGACAGCAAGTACAAAGTAACAATGCGCGATAAGGAAGGGGTGTGAATTGTCTTTAGAGAATGAACTCAAATCATTGATCATTGCCGAACTCAAGCTGGTGGATATTAAAGCGGAAGACATCAATGACGATCAACCTCTTTTTGGTGAAGGCCTCGGCCTTGATTCATTGGACGCCGTGGAGCTCGTGGTGCTTCTTCAAAGGCACTATAAGATAGAGACGAAAGACCTGGAGCAGTCAAAAGAGGTTTTTGCTTCGGTTCGCTCGTTAGCCAACTACATCAGGGCGCAACAAGACCGGAAATGAAAAAAAGGCGCGCGGCGGTTACAGGGCTCGGGTGCATATGCGCCGCCGGATCCACCGTGGAAGAAACGATGCGGTCGCTTTATGCCGGCGAGCGCAATCCCGCGCCGCCCGTGCTCGTGCGGACGGATATTGAAAAAATAAGCCCGGTATTTGAAATATTTTCCGATTTCACCGGGGAAGGCGAAGGGCGCAACGCGACGCGAACCACGCTGCTGGCCATCCAAGCCGCGCGGGAGGCTCTCGCGCAGGCCGGGCTGGACGCGGCCGCCCTTAAAGCCGCGCGGGTTGGCGTGATCGTGGGCACTACTGTCGGCTGTACGTTGAACAACGAACAGTTTTGCCGGGAGTACCGGTTGAGTCAAAAGCCGGACGTCTCGCCGGTCACAAGATTTCATGCAAACAATCCGGCCTTGCATCTGGCCGGTTTATTCGGATGCGGCGGCCCCGCGATGACGGTCGCCAACGCGTGCTCATCCGGCACGGATGCCGTGGGTATCGCAAAACATTGGATAGAGACCGGCCTGTGCGATATCGTTATCGCGGGCGGGAGCGATGAACTCTGCCGCACCACCTACATAGGATTTACGTGCCTTATGATAACGTCTCAAGAGCCGTGCCGTCCTTTTGACCGCAACAGAAAAGGGCTTAACCTGGGCGAAGGGGCGGGCATCCTTATCATCGAAGATCATGAATCGGCCCGCAACCGGGGCGCGCGGGCGCTTGCCTTCATCAACGGGTATGGCAGCAGCGCCGATGCGTATCATCCAACCGCCCCGCACCCCGAAGGACTGGGTCTGCGGCGGGCCATGAAGATGGCTTTGGCGGAAGCCGGTGTGGCGTTCGGCGAAGTCGCCTTCATCAATGCCCATGGCACATCGACGGTGGACAATGACAAAGTGGAAGGAAAGGTGATCGCCGATCTTTTTCCAGCCCGCATACCGGTGGTATCGACCAAATCGTATACCGGCCACACGCTGGGCGCGGCGGGGGCTATCGAGGCGGTATTCACCGTGAAAGGCCTTATGGATCGGAGAGTGCCTGCAACCTTGGGATTTGAGGAAGGGGAGGGCGTGATCACGCCAACGGTCGAAAACACACCCGTCGCTGGAACAACGGCGATATCCAATTCGCTGGCATTCGGCGGCAACAATGCCGTGTTGGTGGTGGGGATGCCGTCCGCATGAGCTGCGCCATCCTGGGTATTGGTTCGGTGTCCGCCCTTGGGTGTGGCGTAGAATCCCTCAAGGCCGGTCTTGCCGGAAGTGTTGCGCCGCTCATTGAGACGCATAAATATGACACGGTTTTTGGCGAGACGGCGGTCAACGCATATACCGCATCCATCAACGGCCTTGAGCGGTTTCTGCCGCGCAACGCGCTTCGGCGAATGGATCGCTTGAGTCAAATGTCGCTTCTGGCATCGTTTCTGGCCATCGAGGATGGTGGTTTGGTTTTGGAGGACAGGGCGCGGATCGGTATCGTGTTCGGGAGCGGATACGGCCCGATGCAAACCACATTCGGTTTTCTTGACAGTTTGATCGATCACGGCGACAAGCTCGCGTCCCCAACTCTTTTTGCCAATTCAGTGCATAACGCGTTGGCGGCACAGGCGACAATTGCGCTTAAAATCAACGGCCCCTGTTTAACGGTCACATCTTTTGAGCAAACAGCCCACTCCGTTCTTGCCACGGCGATGGGTTGGCTGCATGGGGGGCAGGTGGATTACGTGCTGGCTGGCATGGGGGACGAATTTTGCCCTTTGAGGGGGTATTCGACGGCGGCGTTAAATCGTGGCGGTTGTTCGGGCGTGATGCGGCCGTTATCCCTTGACCGGTGTTCGCATGTTCCTGGTGAAGGTTTCATTACCTTCCTTTTGGGCAAGGGAGACGTGGATGGGAGTTATTGCCGATTGACCGCCGCCACGGTGGGCAGATTCGACGCGGCGGCCGACTTGCCCCACGAACAGGTGTTTATCGCGGCCAATGGCATTCGCGAGACCGCGGAGTATTACCGGCCAATACTAAGCTTGAAAAAGAGCGTCGTGGCCTATGCATCACTCTATGGGGGAATGCCGGCAGGGAATGGTTTTGATGTGGCCTTTGCGGCTCTTTCGTTGCGCGATGGAATCGTGTACCGGTTGGAGGACGAGAGAACCGCCACGCCTATCGCCGCCGATGCCGGGATAGATTGCGTGGGGTTCGGCGTGGGCGGAAGCTGCTCCATCATAACGCTGGAAGGCCGGCGCCCGGTATCCGGTTCAAAACAATAGGGATACCGCCATGAAGAAAATGGTTGTCTCCATTATTTTTACCGTGGCGTTATTTTGCTTGGGCGGTTCCATGTCACATGCCGCAGGGGGCGGCGCAAAGAATCCGGTCAATCCCGGCGTCGACGAGGTAATCAAGGAAATCACCGCCAGCCTTCAATCGGTCAAAACGCTGAAAGCGGAGTTTACGCAGGAACGTCATCTCGCGATTTTCTTGGATGTGCTGAGTTCGCGGGGCATTTTTTATTTCGAGATGCCCGGCAAGCTGAGGTGGGAAATCACGGAGCCGTTCTCCTCCATCCTTATTTTCAACGGCGGGTATGTGGCGAAGTTCAACCGGGAAAATGGGGCCTACGTCCGGATGAAATTGGGAATGGAGGATGTCCTGCAAGAAGTGTTAAACCAGATTCTCGCCATCATGCACGGCGACTTCGAAAAAGTTCACAAGGTGTACGGCATTACAGTGATTCCGGGGAATGACCGCCGTCTCGTCCTGAAGCCCCTTTCGGCCGGCCTTGCAAAAGTGATTAAAGATATGGAGCTTTCAATTGACCGGAATACGAATCATGTGACAAAGATCGTCATTCACGAGCCGCATGACGATTATATTGAAATACGGTTTCTGGCCGAGGAGCAGAACGGCACGCTGGATCGCGGCATATTTGACTTGGCCCACCCGCTGCTCCCCGCCGTCACCGGCAAATGAGAGCCGCGATAGCCGCCGCCCTTTGCGTTTTCATTCTTGCCGACCTTGGTTGCGTCTCGCCCCGTTATGTAATTCAACCCCCGGCGCAAAACACCGATGTTGAACAGGCTCGCATGGCCGCGCTGGTTGCGCCATATCCGGCGGAGTTCAGGATTTCACAGCGCATTATTCTGTCCATCAATGGTAAGGAATATGATTTCATCGGTTATCTCGCGGCAAAGAGAGACGGCGGGTACCGCGCAATGGCTTTTGGGGATATGGGGGGAAGGGTGTTCGATTTCGCCGAGCAGGATGGCAAGCGTGAGATTTTGTCAAAGCCCGCGGGTATGCCTTCCGGCCCGCTTTTAGACGGTGTAATGGGGGATGTCCGACACCTGTTTATGGTGAAGCCTGAGGGTTCCTATGTTGCCTCGCGGCGGGAAGGCGGGCTCAGTCTTATTCTCAAGGGCCGAAATGGCGTATCCGAATTCGTTTTTGCGGATGACGGCTTTCTGGCGTCCTCCCTGGAAGTTGAAAACGGAACGCCGGTGCGTGAAGCGGTTTATTCCGGCTACCGGGTTTTTCGCGGTTGGGAAAAACCGCTTCCATCGCGGATAGTGGTGAATAACAGATGTTACGGGTATCAGTTGCGGATTGATCTGCTGAAAATAGACGTGACGCCGGGTGATGCGCGGTTATTGCCGTCTCCGGACAAGGATCAATAATGGCGGAGGACAAGGGCGGCTACGGGACGGCATTTTTTCAAATGCTCTTCCGGCGAAAAATTCCGGTCATCGCCGGTTTTGTTCTTGCCGCGGCCATTCTTTCGTACGTGGCATCCGGGATAAGGCTGCGGGAGGACGTTATGGATCTCGTCCCTTCGGGGGACGCCGTGGTGAAAAAATATAAAACCGTTTTAGCCAATTTCAACCGCCTTGAATACATGATCATCGACGTCGGGCCGGAAAACGGAAGCGGGCATCCCTCCCGCGACGAGTTGATAAAGGCGGCCGATACGATGGTGTCGAAGATGTCCGCATCAAACCACTTTAGGGAAATTCAGTACCGGTGGGATGTTGACGATGTCACCGCCGCGCTCGATTCCCTCCGCGAACGCCGGGCAAGCCTGTTCACCGAAGAGGATCGTGCGGAGCTGGAAGGAAAGCTTGCCAAGGAATCGATCAGGCAAACATTTGAGGGATGGAAAAAACTGCTCGCCGAATCGCCGGCTCCGTTTATTGCTCAGGCTTTTTACCGCGATCCGTTGGCTATGGATGCGATTCTCATGAAGAAGCTGGAAAAGTTCAAATCGATGGGCGGGCAGGTTCGGATGGCCGAAGGCCGGGTGTTTAGCGGCGATATGGAGCACATCCTTATTCTTGCTCAGCCCGCGCGGCCCGGAACGGATTCCGTTTATGCCAAGGAATTGGTGGATTTTACGGACGCCGCCGCCAAGGAGGCCGAAGCCGTGTCACCCGGGCGGTTGCACATCGCCTATCTAGGCAGTCACCGGTTCGCCTTGGACAATGCGGATATGATCAAGGGGGATATAGTAAAAACCCTTAGCATTTCATCCATCGCCATCATTCTCATGACGCTCATGGTCTACCGCCGCCCCGTCGTGATGGCCGTTCTCACCTTGCTGCCGGCTTTTTTCGGCGGCATCTTCGCCAGCGGCATGGTCATTCTTATCTCTCCGGGCGTATCGGCCATATCATTCGGATGCGGCGCGATGTTGATAGGGTTGGTGGTCGATTTTGGGATTTACGTTTTGTTTCACGCGGATCAAATTCCCCCGGAAAAAGCCGACAGGGGCGCCATCGTGCGCATCACGGACAGAGTATCACGGCCGATGATATTTAATGCCGCCACCACGCTTCTGGCGTTCATGACGCTGCAATTATCCGTGCTTCCCGGTTACCGGCAGTTGGGACTTTTCGCGGCGTTGGGGATCATTGGGGCTTTTTCCCTTGCCCTGCTGGTTCTGCCGCTGTTGATACCCAAACCGGCGCCAGCCCAAAAGGGCGGCCCGGTTTTAAATCTGAAAACCATTTTTCCGCCCTTTTTTAAACTGGCGGCCACGCGGCAAAATATCCTGCTGATAATTGTTGCCGCTATTTCATTTGTGGCTTTGTTCGGCGTGACCCGGCTGAAAATAGAAGGGGATGTGCAGAAACTTAACGGAGCGATGCCCGGCACCAAAAGGGATTGGGACATAGTGATGAAATCGTTCGGCGCGGCGTTGGATGACAGCTCTGCGGTCGTTCTGGGCAAGGACATGGACGATGCGCTTGAAAAAAACGAAATACTGTTCGCCAAAACCGCCGTTTTACAGAAAGAGGGGCGGATAACGGGCAACAACTCCATCGCGCTTCTGTTCCCCGGCAAGGCCACGCAGGAGGCCAACAGGCGCAGGTGGGCTGATTTCTGGTCGCCGGAAAGGCTTGTGAAGCTGAGGCAGGATGTGGAAGGGGTTTGCGCAGAACTGCGGATTCAGCCGCGTGTGGTGATGCCAGCGTTGGACGCCTTTCCCGGCTCCATGCCGCCGCTTACGCTGGAGGCATTCAACGCCGGATTCCTGAAGATGATTGCCGCCAACCAGATTTCCGTTAAGCCCGATGGGGTGATGATATTGACGAACTTAAAAATGGCCGATGACAGCGACACTCCAGCCGTCATCGCTATTTTGGAAAAGACGGTTCCTTCCGCCATGGTGACCAATGGCAAGTCGTTTGTGAAACATATCGTCACCATTATTCAGGCCGAGATGGCGCGGCTGGGAGGAATTATTCTTTTATTCGTCACCATCGCCGTTTGGTTCTATGCAAAGAAGAGCGGCCCGAAGCTGGTTAAGCTGATGGTTCCCCTTTTTGTCTGCCTGTTCTGGACGTTTGGCATGATGGGTCTGCTGGGAATAAACATAGATATCATGAATTCCATCATTGTTATTTTTCTCATCTTTGGCGTGGTGAGCGATTATGCCGTTTTTTTGTTGGAGGCATGCGAGCGTGTGGATATTGAAGGTGGCGCCTATCTCGCCAATATGAGCGGCGCCATAACGCTGTCGGCCCTCTCCACCATTTTTGGCTTGGGCTCACTTGCCTTCGCGCGCCATCCGGCCCTTCATTCGATAGGCATAACATCGCTGCTGGGCGTTACGTTTGGCTTGGTGGCCGTGTTCTTGATAATCCCGCTTGGCGGCAACGCGGAAAGGCATAATTCTTGAGTGTGATGGGAAGGCCGAAATGTAATCCCGCGCATGACAGCGAGGTGTTTTTTTACCGCCGGACGCCGTTTTGGGGTATATTCCTGCGGAGTAATTTATCGTTGGCGTTGGCATCAGCGTTTGCCAATTTTCTAATGATTCGATGATGTTAATCAAGGTTACATGCATAGGGAGTCGTAGTGATTAAACTGGACGGGCATACACTTAGTATTTACGGCGTGTGGGATTCGGCTGTGCGCGGCGTGCCGTGCGGCATAGACGCCGATTCCCGTGTAGCAATGAAGAGAAGCCGGGAACTGGTGGAGAAAATCGCGCGCGAGCCGCGGGCGGTCTACGGCATTAATACCGGCTTTGGCCCGTTGAGCGCAAGCCGCGTTTCCGAAGAAGATCAAGAGCAACATCAGATCAATCTTTTGCATCACCTTTCCGTGGGGCAGGGAGAGCTTTTTTCACCGGTGGAAACGCGGGCGATAATGATTTCCCGCGCCAACGCGCTTATCCGCGGATTTTCTGGCATCCGGGAAGAGGTGGTCGATCTGCTGCTTAACGCGCTTAACCGCAACATCCTGCCGGAAATACCAAGCGAGGGTTCCGTTGGCGCAAGCGGCGATCTGGTGCCGCTGGCCCACATGGGACGCATGTTGATAGGTCTCGGCAACGTGCAGTTTGATGGCAAAAGGGTGGCGGCCACGGCGGCGCTGAAAGACAGCGGGCTTGCCCCGGTTGTGCTGCAATGCAAAGAGGGGTTGGCCCTCGTCAACGGCACCTCCGTCATGACGGGCTTGATGGCGTTGGCGACGGTGGAGTCCTCCCAAATTCTCGGCTGGATGGAGTTTCTTACATCGTGCCTGTTTCAGACGCTCTGGGGCGAGCCGGAAGTGCTGTGCGAGCAACTGCACAAGGCGCGCGGTCATCGCGGGCAAAACGCCTCGGCCGCCATGATTACGGAATACCTCCGGTCGCATCCCGAATACCGGAAAGAGATAGATGAGCACCACTGGGGCACCCACCACAAGCCGGTGGAACCGGGCACCGAGATTCAGGATCCATACTCGCTACGCTGTACTCCGCAAATATTGGGGGCGTTTCAGGATGCGTATTGGCATGTGGAGCAGATCGTGATGCGCGAGTTGAACGCGTCAACCGACAATCCCCTAATTTTCCCCGACTCACAAACGGTCATTCATGGCGGAAATTTTTACGGCCAGCACGTCGCGATGGTGAGCGATTATCTGCGGCTTGGCTTGGTGAAAATGGCTTTGCTTTCCGAACGGCAAACCGAGCGTTTGATGAACTGGCGCTACAGCATGGGGCTGCCGCCGCTGTTGGCGGGCGGCCCGGTGGGGCTGAATTCCGGCATGATGGGCTGCCAGCTTCTGGCGACCTCGCTGGCGGCGGAGGCCCGCATTCTGGCGACCCCCGCTTCCATTCAGACCATTCCCACCAACGCAAACAATCAGGATGTCGTAAGCATGGGAACGATAGCCGCCAAGATGACGCGGAAGACGTTGCCTATTCTTTGGAAACTGCTGGCAATCGAAGCGATGGCTTTGGTGCAGGCTGCCGATTTGCGGAACGATCCCCACCTGATGGGAGAGGATTTCCGGAAATTTCACGATCTGCTGAGGGATGTCTCGCCCGTCTTGAAGGAGGATCGTCCGCTGTTCGAAGATATCGAGAAGGTTGTGGCGCTGCTGCAATCGGCGGAGGCGCAGGCGCAATGCCTCAAGCCGCGGCCGCTTAACCCGCTTCATGTACAGTAGCGCCGGCCGATGATCCTGGAATAGGGAAACAGGACGCGTGGTGACGATAGCCGGTGTGGCGATGGTATGCGCCGTTTTTTTGTGGGCCATCATGTACCGCAACAGTTCCATTCTTATCAAGACTTGGTACCGGGGCGACCCCAGGAAAAAACAGGTCGCCTTGCGGTTCGACGACAGCCCCGATCCCCGCTATACGCCGCAGGTGCTCGATATCCTCAAGCGGCATGATGCAAAGGCCAATTTTTTTTGCATCGGCCGTTTCGCCGAGGCGAATCCCGGACTGGTGGCGCGTATGCACCGGGAAGGCCACCTGGTCGCCAACCACACCTATGAACATTCATGGCGCGTTTTTTATTGGATGCCGCACACCGTGCGAAAATCGATTGTGGCGGGCGGCAATTCCCTGCAAAAAATCACCGGGTACTTTCCCCGGTTCTATGGCCCGCCGGTCGGCATCAAAACGCCTCCGCAGGCGCTGGTCGGCTGGCAGTTGGGTCTCGCGTTCGTCGGCTGGACGCGTTGGGCGGTGGACGGCGGAGGGGGGATACTAACAAAAGAAAAGGTGCGCAAACTGGTGGGGGACGCACGGAACGGCGACGTGTTTCTTTTACACGACGCCAAGATAAACGTGGCGGGGCATTACATCACCAACGAGGCCCACGGCGCGGCGGTGGAGGAGCATCTTCCCGCGTTGATACAGGGGCTGCGCGATAAGGGATTCGCCATTGAAACGCTGGACACGCTGTTTGGCTTGCCGCGCGGGATGGAAACCGCGCCCTCTGCCGATGAGGCCCCGGTGGCCGGCACGTGGAATATGCTCAAGGCCATGGGGTACGCTTTTCTGCGCGAGCGCTCAAGCCCCCTCAATGCCTCTTTCTCGCTGGCGCTGGGTATATTAATCGGGTGCAGCCCCTTTTTCGGCGCGCACATGCCTATCGGCCTGGCCATTGCTTCCCGATACAGCCTCAACAAACTGGCCATCGTCATCGGCACGAATATTTCCAATCCCATCACCGGCCCGTTTGTCATCATCGGCAGCATTCAGTTGGGGTGGAGGATTCTGAACGGTTCGTGGATCACCTACGCCGATATGACGGCCATGTTTCATGAGTCCGCGCTGAATCTCGCCAACCGTTTTATCGAAAGTTGGCTTCTTGGATTTCCCATCATGGGCGCGCTTACCGGCATCGCGGCAATGGCTCTTTGTTTTCCGGTATTATGGGCATGGCAAACAATGAAGGCCAAGGGATAATGCCGCACAAGGAAAACCGGCTGAAATGAAAACGGGAAAGAAGATACTCTTTATCCACCCGCTGGGGGTCAATTGGCAACCCGGTAAATCGGATATGGCCCGGATCGCCAACATCATGCCGCCGATAGGCTTGTGCAGCCTTGCCGCATGGGTGGAGCAACACGGGCATCAGGCGTCCATTTACGATTGCTACGCCTTTCCGGGGCAAGATGACCGGATACTCGACAGCGTGCGGCGCGATCCGCCCGATTTTGTTGGGATAACCACCACCACGTCGAGCTTTAAAGATGGCGTCCGCATAGCAACATTGATACGGGGGATTAATCCCCGCATTAAAATTATTTTTGGCGGTGTGCATATCACGGCCTTTCGCGAAGTTCTTTTGAGGGATTACCCCATTATCGATTATGCGGTAGTGGGCGAGGGGGAGCTGCCGCTGCTGGCCCTGATGGATGAAAAATACACGTCGCTGAACGAAGTGCCGGCGCTGCTGTATCGCGACGGCGGCAACATCGTATTCTCCGGCGGCGGACAACACTGCCAGATGGAAAACCTTGACGAGCTTCCCTTTCCCGCGTATCACAAGCTGGAAGGTTTCCCGAAAGCGTATAAATTGCCGATATTCAACTATCCCCTTACGCCGAACGTGAGCGTGGTGTCCAGCCGCGGCTGTCCCTACAGTTGCTCTTATTGCGACCGGTCGGTTTTCGGGCGCGGCTTTCGGGGCAACTCGGCGGGCTACATGTTCAAGCTGGTGGAGCATCTCAACAAAAATTACGGCGTGCGCCACATCAATTATTACGACGATCTATTCACGCTTCAGCGCAAGCGTGTGGTGGAATTCTGCAATCTCCTTATTGAAAGCCGCATCGGCATTACCTTCAACTGCGCCGCCCGCTCCGAGCATGTGGACATGGAAATGTTGACGTTGATGAAAAAGGCGGGATGCTGGATGATAAGCCTCGGCATCGAAACCGGCGATCCTGAACTGCTGAAAAAACACCGGTCGAATTGCGATCTTGAAATGATCCGCGAAAAAGTCGCGCTGATACACAAAGCGGGTATACGGGTGAAAGGGTTATTTATGATTGGCCTGCCCGGCGAGACGGAAGCGTCCATCGACAAATCCATCGACTACGCGATGAGTCTGCGGCTGGACGACATGAACGTGGCCAAATTCACGCCGTTCCCCGGCTCGCCCCTTTACGCCGATATCCGGAAGTACGGGACGTTCAATGAAGATTGGGAGCTGATGAATTGCACCAACGTCGTCTTCGTCGCCAACGGATTCACCGAGGAGCGGCTGGACGAACGGTTCAACGAGTTCTACCGAAGGCACTTCGAGCGTTTTTACGTCCTCTTCGATTACGTCACCATGATCTGGCGGTCGCCCGACAGTTGGCTCCGTTTTCTGTCGAACCTCACGGACTTCCTGAAAGTGACGAAATGGTTTGAAGGGAAGAAAAAGTAGCGCGCGCTGTTCCCCGCAGGCTACATCAGCACGCCGATCCCGATAAACGCCTGAATGGCATATAGGCAGAGCACGATCATTCCCAACACGGCATGAGCCTTCCTTTGGAGCGGCGTCTCGCCTTTGATCTTGCGGGAAGCGCCGTAAGCGGCGGCGAGAAACGCCATGAGCGTCAGTCCGGTCAAAAGATGGAGTGGATATTCCAGCGCCCCCTTATCCAGCAAAGCGGTTGAAAGCCCCCCCAGAAATCCGACAGGGCATAAAACCGCCAAGGCTCGTCCCCACTCTCGATGCGCCTTGGCGGCGGCTGGCCGGGGAGCGGTCATTTTCAGCCGGGCTTTTTTCACCCTTAGTCCGTTCCATCCCTGATAGCAGAAGGCGCACAACAGCAGAAGGCTGTAGCCGCCATGCGCATATTTCAGCAAGAGAATGGTCTGGTGGCTGCCCATCGCGGCCGCGGTGTCCGGCGCTACTCGATTACTTCAAGAACGCCGACCATGCCCTTCTCCTTGTGGCTCGCAAAAAAGAGAAACCGCTTATCGCACTCAATGGCGTATTTTCCCGGCTTGGTTGGCGTGAATTTAACGCTGGCCGGTTTCGTATCCATGTCGATGTTTACATTTATCCCCGCATCCGGCGCTTTGATGATGATGTTGTGCGGGGTGAATCCGGCTTCCTTGGTGAGAACCAGTTCGACGGGGACATTGTTTTTCACCACGATATGGTTCGGATCGAAATAGTAGCCGCCGCCAATGATTTCCACCCTCTGAACGCCATCCTCGCCGATTGGAACTTCGACGCGTTTTACCGGCCTTTCTTCGCCGTAAGCATTTACCGTTACAAGCAGCATGATGCCCAATAAAAACTTCATGATTTTCATGATTTGTTACTCCTATATGTGATTATTGTATTCCCAATTCGGCGGGGCTTCAAGCTGGGTCGGGCAAGAAGGACGGAGCGGCTATTTCTTTGCGTCGTTCAACGCGGCAAGCAGCAGTTTTTTGGCTTCGTCGATGGAGACTCCGTCCATGCGGCAACCACTGGCGCGGGCATGACCGCCGCCGCCGAATTTTTCCGCCAACTTGTTCATGTCCACGTCGTCGGTGCGGCTTCGCAGGCTGATCCGGAGTTTCCCTTTTTCCTTTTCGCGTATCAGGAAGGCGTTTTCCACCCCCTTGATGGCGAGCGGCTGGTTGACGAATCCTTCATCGTCCATTTTTTTTCCGATTTCGGAGTTCATGAAGTTGTAATCAAGCCAGGCGGTGGCTGTTTTGCCCCCGTCGTGCAGTTCGATGGATTCAATGACTTTGGCAAGCCCGATTTTTGTTTCGATGGGATCGTTGTAGTAAAGGAGGTCGGACAGAATGTCCGGCGCGGCTCCGGCCTCGACCAGGCGGGCCGCCAGCTTGAAGACGGCTGGGGTGACGTTGCTGAAGCGGAAGCGTCCGGTATCAATGCATAAGCCGACGTACAGCGCTTCGGCGCTATTGGCGTCAAATGTTTTGCCCAAGGCATCGTAGAGCATTGCGACGATCTCGGCGCTGGCGGCCGCTTCGGGGAGCACAAGGTTTACCGTTCCAAAATTCTCGCAGCTTATATGATGGTCGATCACCAGTAATTTAGCGTCTTTTTTCAGCAGCGATACCGTCGCGCCGATGCGATCCATGTGCGGCACATCGATAATGATAGCGGCGCCGAAGGAGTGTTTACCCTTCATCGCTTCATTGAAGGTCTCGATAATGTTGTAGGCGTGCAGGAAGCCAAGTTTATCCTGCGGCGGATCGGCGCAGATCACGTGGAAGCTTTTGCCGAGCTGGCGGAGCAGCCCGGCCATCCCCAAAATGCTGCCGATGCCGTCGCCGTCCGGGTTGACGTGCGAGGTAAGCAGGAAATTGTCGTTATTCCTGAGGAATTCCGCCGCTTCTTTGATTGCCATTGTCTAATGCTACCATACCGGCGAGACAAAACAATTCCGATTTATAGGTTGAAGGGATTACCGGAATTTGATATTCTTATGAACAGTATTCTCAAGGAAAAGAAGTGTTTACCCACATATAAAGGGGGTTTTGGTTTATGAAAAAAAGATCGAATGTAATTTTCACCACGTTTTTGGCCGCGGCGTTAGCGATTGGGATGGGCGCATGTGCCTCCGACGAAAAGTCAGCTTCGGGTCCCGAATCAAAAAAGGCGCCGGAATCCAAGGCCGCCCCGGCAGCCACGCAACCGATGGCGCAGGGAACGGTGGAAGTGCAACCGGCCGCCCAAGATATGAAACGCCAACAGGATGAAGAAGCCGCGCGCCAAAAACGGGCCGAACTGGATAAAGTGAAACTGGAAGAAGCGTCTAAGGCCGCCGTCGCCGCCGCGCTGGCCCCTGAAAAATTGGAGAAGGTCTACTTCGACTTCGACAAATATGAAATCGGCCAAGCCTATCGCGCGCCGCTGGAGCGCAATGCGGCCAGCCTGAAAGATCATGCCGACGCCAAAGTCGTGGTGGAAGGGCATTGCGACGAGCGGGGCACGGAGGAGTACAATCTGGCGCTAGGTGAGCGCCGGGCAATGGCCGTCAAGACGTTTCTTGTTTCCCTGGGAGTGAAAGAGGGGCAGCTTTATACCATTAGCTATGGTGAAGAGCGGCCCGCGGTGAACGGCCATGATGAGAAGGCGTGGTCGCAGAACCGGCGCGTGCAATTCTCGCAGGAGTGAGCGGCCATAGTTATCCGCGGTGATCGCGATATGGGGAGCCGTCGCACGGCTCCCATTTGTTAAACGGGTGTCATGAAGCGTTCGTTCGTCATTCCATTGGCCGTGGCGGTTTTCTCCGCGTGCGCCACGCAAAGCGATATAAAGCAGGTCGAAACCAAGGTGGACGTGATGGCCACCAAGGCCACAGAATCGAAAACCGAGATGTCCTCCACCCTCAAAAAGGTTGAATCCAAGGTGGATGTCTTGGCCAGCAAAGCCACCGAATCGAAAAGCGAGTTGTCCTCGTCCCTTGGCGACGTGCTGCACAAACAGGAAACGTTCGAGCGTTGGCAGAAATCGACGGAAGAGCGGTTCCAGGTATTCGTGCGTAATCAGGCCGACATCAAGGCGGATCTCGATGCCATCGACCGGAAGATTAACGGTTTGGGCGGCGGCACCGAGGAAACGCAGCACATGCTCAAAAAACTGGACGGGCGGTTGGCGAAGCAGGATGAGCGGTTGCGCGAACTGTATCTTACATTCGTCGATACCGGCATGAACCAGCAACTGAAATCAGAAGCGTTGCGCCGCGATATGACGGCGCTGTTGGAGCGGACCAGAACCGATGTGGCGGAGATACACGCGGCGGTCGTGAAACAGAAGAAAAAGACGGCGGCGCCGGCCGCTCCCCCCGCGAAGAAAGCCGCGCCCGTGAAGGCGGAGGCCAAGAAGGAAACGCCCGCAGCCGCGCCGGCGGCGCCTTCGGGCAGGAGCGCCGACGAATTGTATGGCGGCGGTTATATGGATTATCTGAAGGGGGATTTCGCCGCGGCCGAGGCGGAGTTCGCCGAGTATGTACGGCGTTTTCCCAATACCGACCTGTCCGCCAACGCGCAGTATTGGACGGCGGAAGCCTTGGCGAATCAGGGGAAACTTAAAGAGGCCTTGGCGGCGTTTGGCGACACGGTGAAAAACTTTCCGCGCGGCGCCAAGGCGGCCACCGCCTTGTGGCGCGCCGCCGAGATCGCGGAAAAAGAGGGAGATCGTGATAAAGCGCGGGAATTATTTCGGAAAATAGTGGATAATTACCCGACCTCGTATGAGGCGGCGATGGTGGAAGACAAATTGAAAACGCTGGATGAATCCGGCAACTAGGGAGTAAGGGAAGAGGATGCTAACGTTTTTGCGTGGACATGGGACTAAATGGCTGGTGAAATTGGTGCTTTGGACCTTGGTACTGGCGTTCGTGGGCACCATGGGGCTGGTGTGGGGATATGGCAAGGAAAAAGGCGAGCGCCCCGTGGCCAAGGTGGGGAACTACAGCATTTCCCACGTCGAATACCGCCGCTATTACGAGAATATGCTCCGCCGCCTTCAGGAAATGGCCGGCGCCTCGCTGACGCGGGACATGATAAAGCAAATGAATTTGGAGCGGTCTGCTTTGGACGCTCTGGTCATGGAAAAACTTCAGCTTAAGGCGGCCAAGGACGCGGGCATGGTAGTGAGCGATGAAGAAATACGGCGCGATATCGAAATCACCCCCGCGTTCCAGCGCGACGGGCATTTCGACCGCGATGTTTATTTTGCCGCATTGCGCGGTAATAACCTGGCTCCGCGCGAATATGAAAAAATGCTGAAGCAGGATCTTATGATCCGCAAGGTGGCGCAGGTCGTCACCGACTCGGTGCAGCTGACCGATCAGGAAGTGTTGGACGCCTTCATGCGGGAAAACGAGGAGGTCAAGGCGCGGTATTTCGAAGTGATTCCCTTGGTGTTCACCGCCGATTCGCTCCGGGGCGCCGACAAAGCTTTGGATGCGTATTTTACCGCTAACGCCTCACGGTTTATACGGCCCGAACAGCGCACCGTGCAACTGATCCACGCGGATGCCGCGCAAGGCAAAGATGGCGACGCCGCGAAGAAGAAACTTTTCGCAATAATGAACGACGCCAGCGGCAAGGATCTCAAGGCGCAGGCGGCGGCTAACGGGTTGCGCTACGAAGAGTGGAGCCCGGTGGCCGGAGAAATGACCAACAACAATCCGGATGCCGGGAAGCTGTTAAGCCGGATTTTTGGGGCCAAAGAGGGGGAATTGACCGGGCCGGTGCAACTGGCGAACTCCGCCTGCATTCTCAAGGTTACGAAAATCATTCCCTCCCGCGCGCCCAAATTGGACGAGGTGCGCAAAGAGGTTGAGGCCGCGTATGTGAAGGAAGAAAGTTTGCGGCGCGCCGCCGAAGCCGCATCGAAAGCGGTGGAACGGCTTAATAATGGCGAGGCCATCACCGCCGTGGCGGGCGGCGCAAAGGTCGTCGAGGCGAAGCCGTTCAAGCGCGGGGACAAGGTGGAAGGTCTTGCTGGCGGGGCGGTCAACATCGCCTTCGGCCTAAAGGAAAAGGCGGCGGGCCGGGTACCGACGGATACCGGCTTTGTGGTGGTGCAAGTGATGGAACGTAAACAACCGGCAATGGCCGAGTACGGCGATAAGCGGGTAAAGATAAGCGAAGACCTGCGATCCCGCAAGCGGCAGGAGGCGGTTATGTCCTGGCAGAACGCCCTGCGCGATGAAGCCTCAAAAAAGGGCATTATTAAAATCGAGGAAAAGGCGCTTTAGTACCCCTGCGGGCGTTGAAAAACCCCGTGCCATTGTGCTGACATTCTGAGCACGGCGAAGAATCCCTTTCTGGAAGGAGAAGGGAAAAAGATACTTCGCTTTGCTCAGGATGACAGGGGGATGAAACGCGGCGTTTTTTAAGGGGCACTGGCGAAATGCCATCATCATTAAAGGAACGGGCCAAGACGTTTTCCTTGATGGTTCCTTGGGAGGCCGTGGCGGCTTGTATCCTTCTGGCTTTGTATGCCAGATACATTTGGGCGTTCTTTCCCAATAAAAACGGCCTGTTAGGGCTTGATTGGCAGTACGTGTTTCCCAATTTGCTCGATGGGTATTACAGTTCACTAACAGAAGGGTATTTCCATATCCCGTGGTTCTCCCCCGCGTTCTGTGGCGGATTGCCCAAGTTTCCCAACCCGCAGGATATGTATTTCACCCTGCCTCAATTGTTAATGCTTTTTCTCGCCCCGCTTGATGCCGCGCGGCTGAGTATCCTTTTCTTCGGGGCGGCGGGTTTCGCCGGCGCGTATCTTCTGTTGCGATCCGCGTTTAGGTGCGGCAAACCGGCGGCATTATTCGGGGCGGCGGTTTTTTTGTTTAACGGTTTTTATGCCGTGGGCATGATTATGGGACACATCACAAAACATCCATTCATGTTGTTGCCGCTGTGCGCTTTTATGTTGATGAGGATGGATTCCCTCCGTTCCCTCCGGGCGGCGGCCATGGTGTCGGGCGCGGCGGCATGTTTTGCCTATACGTTGTATTCTGGCGGTTTCGTGCTGCTGCTCATCATGTTTCTGGCGATCCTGGGCATCGCGCTGTTGGCCATGCTTCACGATGCGGATTTCAGCTTCTCCGGTTTTGCCGCCGCGTTCGCCGCTTCCGCGGCGTTTTGCCTGCTGCTTGCCGCCGCCAAAATCGCCGCCGTTGTGTCATTCATGCACTTTTTCCCCCGCGATTTGTATCAATTGCCGGGAGTGCCAAATATCGCGGATATGCCGCGGTTCCTTTTTGATGCGCTTTTCGGCGATTCCGCGTCATTGCCCGGATCGGGAAGGTTTTTTTCCCCCAAGTGGACGTATGGAATGCATGAGTTTGATTTCGGTATCACATGGATCCCAGCCATCCTTGTCGCCGCCGGCGGCGTGGCGGGCCTGAAAAACATCCGGCGGTTGGCGAATATTGGCGGACGGGCGATCTTTGCCGCGGCGGCGTTATTATTGGTGATGATTGTTCCCCTCGCGCTCAATGTTTTCTCTCCGGAATGGCATGCATTTCTGAAGCTGGTGCCGGTTATTAAAAATAGCAGCAGCAACCTCCGGTGGCTGGCCGTGTATATCCCGCTCTTCGCGCTGCTCGCCGCAATGAGCCTTGAAAAGCTGTTCAAACCCGGCGCGGTGAAAACGGCGGCGGCCCTTGCCTGCATCGCGGCGGTGGTGGGCATAACAATGTATACCGATAGGGGCTATTATCACGATCAGCCCTACAATCCACAAACGATAACCAACGCTTACCGCGCCGCCTTGAAAAGCGGTTCTCCGCCAAACATACATGGGCTTGCCGCGTTCGTTGCCAATGGCGTTCCCGTTCGCGCCATGGGCAGGAACGATTTTCTTGCGTACGGCAAATCCTCGTTTCTTTGTTACGAGCCGGTGTTCGGCTACGTGTTGGAGACGTTCCCCTATAAAACGTTGCACCTCGGCCCGGTCGCGGATGTGGCCGATGGCACGCTGAACCTGAAAAATCCCGCGTGCTTTGTTTTCCCCGGCGAGAACGGCTGCTCCCCCGGCGATCATTTCAAAGCGGATGAAAAGGAAAAAGCCTCGCTCTTTGCCGCATACAGGGATTTTGACTTCAGGATGTCAACACGGCAACGCCTCGCCAACGTGGTGTCGCTGACCGCCTGGCTGGCCCTTCTCGCCGCATCCGTATACTGGATCATCCTGCGGGCAACCCGCCAATAACGCTTTTCATGAACGGGATTTATTGAGTAGTCACCCGAATCCGGGCTTAAGTTTTCCCTATTCCTTCCGATAACGACACGTTGGCCAATATCGGCCACGGGAGGAACGAGTGAAGATTACCGGCGGACGCAGCGGCATCATCATGCAGCAGCAGAGGATGGCCCAAAAAGCCGCCAAGCCGAATACCTCCAACAACAAAACGAAAAATACGGGCGGCGGTTCCGATAACGACGGTGATAGCGATAGCGGCGGCGAAACCTCGGGGACGCGCAGAAGCGAACAGGCCGGCGGCATAAACTACAAACAACTCGCTGCAGCGGTCAACGCCGGCGTGGTTCGGCCCCCCAGCGCCCCCCGCAACCGGGAAGAGAACAACGGCAATGGCGATGCCAACAACCGGAGCGCTTCCACCCGTCAATCGGATCAGGCCTCCAAAACCGGCAGCGCCACAAGCGCGAAACAGGATGCGGCTGCCAACGCGGCACAATCCTCCCGCCCCGCAAGCGGCAGCTACGGCAGCGGCCCGCAAACCGAAAAACAGCAATCCACCTACGCCAAAGGCGATCTCGTAAACATCTCCGCGTAATCTCCCTCCGTTAAACCCGGCTTGTTTACAATAAAGCGGAATAAAATTGACCCCAAAAGTCACAGCGGCTATTATTCCATTTTAGTTTCGCGTTTGGGTGGAATGAAAACCAGCCCAATATTTATTTTATTGCGAAACCAATAGCCGTTTTCTGGTTCAATAGTAGAGTGCTTGAATCGTATGGCGGCTGTCATTTTGGCTGTCTGGACGAAAAGGTTTGCGGCTTAACGGTGTAACGTGCTGTATTGCAATCTGTTATTGGTATAGGCGGGTGGCGAATGCATAAAAAAACAGGTTTTTGGAACAGGATAAAACCCGGTAAGATACATGTCCGCCACTATTTCGGCGGATTGGCGTTCATTTTGCTCTTGGGCCAGTTGTTCACGGGCCTTTATATGATCTTTTACTACGAGCCATCGCTAAAAGAAACCTACAAAACAGTCCAGTACTTCAACAATGAGGCGTTTTTGGGGGCGTTGACCCGTAATATCCACCGCTATGGCGCCTTCTTTATGGGAGTCGCCATCTTCGTCCATTTTTTCACCGGCTATTTTCGGAAGGATTACCAGGGAGGTCGGAAAAAGTACTGGCTCACCGGCGTGCTCCTTTCAATTTTGTTCGTCTCCTTCCTCATAAGCGGCACCATTTTGCCTTGGGAGTGGAAGGGGTATTGGATGATGGAGATGTTTAACAACTGGCTTAAGCACATTCCAGTGGTTGGCGATTACTTGTACAACCTTATGATGGTGACTTACACGCCCACGCGGAATTTCGTCATACATGACATCGTGTTGCCGATCATCACGTTTGTGCTGCTTGAAATACATTGCATTGCGCGCTTCAGGAGACGCGGCATGGCGGATTATTTTATTCGTCAGACGTTCGCGTCCATCCCTCTTATTGTCGCGGTCATCGCCATGAGCATACTATTCCCGGTTCCCACGGCGGATCCGGAAATCATCCCGCTGCCGATGGATGGGATGTACATCCCGGCACCCGAGTGGTTTTTTGTCACATTCGAGCTTCCGTACTGGTACTATACCCCCCGGAACTGGCAGATGTTCCTCTTTTGGATTCCGTTCCTTTTTCTGGTTCTGGCATTCATTCTTCCTTACCTCTTCACGCGGAAGAAGAAAGCGGTGCGGCAGGATGAATCGGGGTCAAAGGTGGCCCGGCGGATCAATTTTGTCTACATTGGGGTGGGCGGCATTGTTTGTACGCTGATGGTTGTGGGGCTTCTGTGGGGGAGTGTGAGTTCCCCTTGGATGGGTTGCAACAGCTGCCATAACATCGCACAGGGGGAACGTATGGGTATCCCGCCGGTAAGCTACAAAGACACAAAGCGAAACCCGGTTCTTCTCGACAACCGCTGGATGATAAGGCATTGGTATGAACCACAAGTTGTTTGGTAAATTTTTCTTTCGCGCGATCGCACTCGTGGCCCTGATGGGGGGAACGGAGGCTTGTACGCTCAATAAGATCGCGGGTGACCCCGCAAAGGTGCTCAAAGAGTATATTGGGGCGGTTCAAAAGGGCGATTTCAACGCTATTTACGCCTTGAGTCAGGTTACCGCGAGGCAGAAGAAATGGATACAAAAGAGCGAGACCGGCGATGTGCAAAAGCAGGAGGCCGAACACTTTCAAAGGCATAAAGCCATTTACGATGCCACTGTTCCGAGCTTTTCAAATGTACAGTGGGCGGAGAAGTATTATTTCCCCCCATCGGCCAAGGTGGAAATAGGGAAACCCCGCGATCCCGAGCCGTTTGAAAAAGAAAAGCTGGGCGATGCATATGAAAAAGGGGTCGTCGCTATTATCACCGTCTCCGTTTCCTACCCGGTGCCGGAAGAGGCGCCTGAATATGATGGCGTGAAGGTGAAGCAAGCGAATTACAACTGCATGCTTCGAAAAATCCGTTACGAGGATAGTGTAATGATTTACTCGTACGATGAAAAATGGTTTTTCAGCGGTTGTCTGGTCATCGGCAATTCGATCAAGTAACAGCCAATACTAAAATATTGGCTGATTCGGATCGGCAGGGGAATGGCGACCTGCCGTTTGGACTGACCGGTTTTCGATAAAGTGTCTCTTTTAGGTTGCACATTATTTATAGCTTGTTTAGGTTTAATTATTGATTATTGTATGGAAGCCATTCCGTACAAAACCCCATTTGCCACTTCTATAAAAACGCACCAGCGTAGCCATTGTGATTATAACAAAACATGCAACACAATCGATAAATGCAACGTAATGATTAATTTAATGGGTGTGTTAGGCAATTGATAAGCCTTAGAAGCACAGTTGACAAAAATTGTCACATTTTTTTCTTTTCTCAAGTAAACTCATTTTACCCAAGCTTTTCTTGTAATCGATTTTCCATGACGTGAATCTTTGTCGATACAGTATGAACGTGAGATGAGTTATGGGCGATAAGGGTATATATGTTGCAAAAGTGATTGCAGGGTTTTTGGTATTTATTGACGAATCATTTTAGGGGAGCAAAGTATATGACGCTTAAACGACTTGCAACGCCATTCATACTTGGCATGTTGTCCTTGACCTTCGGCTTGGTGATGATCACCACCGACGCGCATGCGGCACGTGAAAAGGTTTCCGCGGCGGACCTTGATGCGGCTAAAAAAGCTGGCGACCTTTCGGTTGACCAGGCTGAAAAGACCCGCGATGCGTTCGGTAAGGAAGCCGACGAATATAATATCGAAGCAGACGATGCGAAGATCACCAAAAAGGCATCCGGTAACTCCACCTACGGCGTTGCGGGATTCGACTACTTGACTGGCGTTGGTAAAGTAGCTTCTTCGCCCGATGCGATCAATGAAAAGACCTTCAAAATCAAAGAAGATCGAAAATCGCCTCTTGCGGAACTGCAGAAGAACCGCTACAAGAACAAATGGACTGGTCAGTACAATGACACCCAGTCCGGCTTGGGCGAAAAGTCCGGCGTTACCGAAGCATGGTTCCGCAAACACGACAGCGGTTCGAAACTCGGCGCCGACTACAACGAATGGGTCAACCAGTGGAACAACATAACCCGCCCCGGTCACGATAAGGACAAAGGGTTCGTTACTCAGGTCAACGGTGCCGACCCGGATCAAGGCGCTCACTGGTTCTCGTTCTACTGCGTGCACTGCCACGGCTGGACTGGCAAAGGCGACGGCCCGACCGCTGCCAAGCTTGATCCCCGCCCGCGCAACCTGACCAACGGCAAATACGCCGACCACATCAGCAACCAAGATCTTTTCGGCGTAATCAAAGGCGGCGGCGAATTCCGCAACCTTTCCACCTCCATGCCCCCGTGGGGCAACGTCCTGCAAGACCAGGACATTTGGAACGTCGTGGCGTTCATTCGCTCCCTCTCCCCCTCCTTCAAGGCGGATAAGGACGATATTACCGCCGCGAATGCAGACAGCAGCGCGGAATTCAAGGAAATGAACGAAATGCTTGAAGACGCCGGCTTTATGGCTGGCCGCGGCAGCAATAACCAGCTTGCCTATGGCTCACAGCGCGGTGGATTCAGCTCCATCGGTGGCGGCCGCTTGGCTTCCAAGCACGTCGGTCTTGATGTCAAAAAGACCTCCGGCGCCGGCACCGCACAGATGGGTGACTGGGCAGAAGACAAGAAATAAGAATCTGAACGAAATCTGATTCTATAGCCCCGGTTTTTTCAAAACCGGGGCTTTTTTTATTTCCTTAATCCATGTAATATACGCTAGCATGATTTTTGCTCATGTAACCTAGAAGGATAGTGTGGGATTGTTTTTTATGGGGATTTTTTCCAGATGATAGAAGTCAAGAACCTTACAAAAACTTATGGCGGGAATGCCCGGGGGATCACGGACATTTCGTTTAATGTCAACAAAGGTGAGATCCTTGGATTTTTAGGGCCGAACGGCGCGGGGAAGACGACCACCATGAGAATCCTCACCTGCTTCATGCCCGCGACAAGCGGCACGGTGAATGTGGCCGGATTCGATGTGTTTGAGGATTCCCTTCAGGTGCGAAGCAGGATCGGGTACCTGCCCGAAACGGTTCCGCTTTACACCGATATGCAGGTGCCGGTTTACCTGCGCTTTGTGGCCGGCCTTAAAGGCGTACCGTGGAAAGAGATTAAAAACCGGGTTGCCGAAGTGATGGAACAGGTTGCCCTCACGCACATGGCCCACAAGTTCATTGGCGAGCTGTCTAAAGGGTACCGCCAAAGGGTTGGGCTTGCCCAAGCGCTTATAAATGACCCTGAAGTATTAATCCTGGACGAGCCGACGATCGGTCTCGACCCCAAACAGATCATAGAAATACGCTCCCTCATAAAAGGGCTGGCGGGGGCGCGGACCATTATTTTGAGCAGCCACATCCTCCCCGAAGTGAGCATGCTCTGCCAGCGGGTTGTCATCATCGACGAGGGGAAGGTGAAAGCGGTCGACACACCGGATAACCTCACGTCGCAGCTCACCAAAAGCAACCGGGTGGTGGCGCGTATCGCCGGTAAACAGGCCGATGTCCAGGACGGGCTTCGGAAGATACGGGGTGTCAAGAGGGTGGATTGCCTCAGCCCCGCCGAGAGCGGCGCGGGAACCAGCAAATACACGATAGAGTTCGAGATGGATAGCCAGTCTTCCAACCTCGTGGCCCGGCTCGCCGGCGAGCGTCAGTGGGATTTGTATGAGTTGACGCCCATGAAGATGAGCCTGGAGGATATTTTTATCCGTATCGTGACCGAGGAGGAGATAAAACAGTGAGGAACTTCATTTTCATCCTGACAAAGGAAATACGGTCGTACTTTTATTCACCCGTGGCGTTCGTGGTGATAACGATATTTTCCGTACTGATCGGCTACTATTTTTACAACATTTTCGCCGCGTTCAGCACCATCAGTTTCCAGGCCCAGACCGATCCGATGGTTGCCAGCCAATACGGCGTATTGAACGTGACGGAATTCGTGATTCGGCCGTTTTTTGGCGTGGTAAGCATCGTGATGCTCATCATGCTTCCCATGCTCACCATGCGGTCGTTTGCCGAGGAAAAAAAGACCGGCACCATCGAGTTGCTTCTTACCTATCCGGTGAAAGATCTTGAATTGGTGCTGGGGAAATTCGCGGGGTGCATGGGAATATTCGCCATAATGCTTTCCCTGTCGGTGCCGTGCCTCCTGCTCGTCGCATTTTTCGGCGATCCCGAGTGGGGCGTCATTGTCACCGGCTACGGCGGGCTTTTCTTGATGGGCGGGGCGTTTATTTCCCTCGGCCTGTTCATGTCATCCCTTACGGAGAACCAGATTATTGCGGCGGTGCTCTCTTTCGCCTCCCTTATGGTTCTCTACATGGTTGGCTCTTCGTCCGGGTTTGTTGGCGAAAAAATGGGGCAGTTTTTAGAATACGTTTCGATTCTTTCGCATTTCGAAACTTTCGCGAGAGGGGTGCTGGATACGTCGGACATTACGTACTATCTTCTTTTCGCGGTGTTCTTCCTGTTTCTCAGCATGCATTCGCTTGAATCGAAAAGATGGAGGGCATAGTTTAAATGTATCGTATAGCAATTCCCGCCATATTGGCGGTTGCATTTATTATCGGCGGCGCGGCCATTTACGCCATTTCCGGCGTAATGACTCTCACTGCGGCCATATTGCTTTGGATTGGGCTCATGCTGGGACTCTTTTTTCTGTACGCCCGGTTTGAGGATATCAAAAAGCTTTTATTGAAAAAGAGCGCCAAGTACGGGGCCAACATGGCGATTATGGTTGTGGTGTTCTTTGTTATCGTCATCTTTGCGGGATATTTGGGCGAGGCACATAAAAAGCGCCTTGACCTGACGCGGACCGGCCGGTTCACCCTTTCCAGCCAGTCGGTAAAAATCATTTCTTCCCTGGCCACACCGGTTAAGGTGGTGGCCTTTTATCGCAGCGAATCCGGCACGGTGCACGCCAAGCAGCGCCAGACCGCGCGGGATCTGCTGGAGGAATACGCCAGCCTTTCGCCCAACTTCACGTTCACGTTTATAGATCCCGACCAGAACCCCGGCTTGGCGAGCAAGTACGGCGTTTCGGAATACCGGATCATGCTGTTTATGTCGGGCACTAAGCAGATAAAGATCGCCAATGAGCGCGAAGAGACCATAACCAATGGCATCATAAAACTGCTGCAAAGCAAACAAAAGACGATTTACTTCGTCAAGGGACATGGAGAAAAAGAGCCGGGTTCAGCCGGCAAGTCGGGGTACCATGCCGCCACGACCGCTCTGATGAACCAGAACTTCGCGGTGCAGGAACTGGTGCTCGCCCAGGTTAAAGAAGTTCCCGCCGACGCGTCGGTTGTGGTCATCGCCAGCCCCGAACGGGACATGGCCGCCGAGGAGCTTCAAAAGCTGGATGCCTATTACAAGCAAGGCGGCGCCATTTTCACGGAGATCGATCCTGGGCATCCCCCGGCTTTCAGAAGGTGGCTTGAAACTTACGGTTTCAAAATCACCGATGACGTTATCATAGACCAGCAGAGCCAGCTTTATGGAGCGAATAACCTTACCCCGGTTGTCTACGCCTACCATAAGAAACACCCGCTTACGCAGGATTTCAAGCTGATGTCGTTTTTTCCCATCGCGGAGACGATTTTCATTGATGAAGACCCGAAGCAGGGCCGTTACCAACTGGCGCTTACCGGCCCCAACAGTTGGGCCGAGACGAGCAAGAAGCAGCTTGAGAGCGGCGATGTGAGCTATGACGAGGGGAGCGATAAACGGGGCCCCCTTCCGGTCATGGCGGTAACGACAGTTCCCGTTAAGGCGGCCGAGGATGCCGAAGGAGGCAAACGGGAAAAATACGGGAAGTTCATCCTTATTGGGGATTCCGACTTCGCCAACAATACGAATTTCAACCTTGGCGGCAACGGCGACCTTTTCATGAACACCATAAGCTGGCTTGCCGAAGAGGCCGATCTGGTGGCCGTGCGGGCGCATAAAAAGGACGTGACCCCGGTGGTTCTGACGGCGTCGCAGGGAAGGGCGATATTCTGGCTCCCCGTTGTCATGATTCCCTCCACCATCTTGCTTGTCGGAGTGGGAATTTACAGCAAGCGGAGATGGTTCAGGTGATGAGAGGGCGGCGGAGAGCGGCATGAGGTACTTAAAAAAGACTTTTATCTGGATCATCGTCCTTGTGGCGATTGGCGGCTATACTATGCTGGATTTCAAGTCCACCAAGATTGCCGAACAGAAGAAACAAGAAGAGTCCCGCCTTCTTCCTTTCACGGCTGATCAAGTTCTCGCCCTAACGATAAAGAAGGATTCGGGCACTATCGAGCTTGAGAGGTGGGAAAAGGGGTGGAAGATTGTTTCTCCCATAAACGCCATGGCTAAAAACGAGACGGTCGAGAAATTCATCCATGAGGTGACCGAATCCCGGAACGACTCGGATTATGTTATGGATCAGAACCCCAGCCCGGAGCGGCTGACCGAATTCGGGCTTACCGTCCCTTCCATCAGACTTACCCTCAAAGTGGGGAAGGAGTTGAAGGAACATACGCTTCTCTTTGGCATTAGGGCGCCCATGATGGGCGTAGCGTACGCGCAAGTGGAAGGGTTCAAGCCGGTATACCGGGTTAACGCCGATTGCCGCGCCGAGGCCGACAAGGATGCATATCACTTTCGCGACAAATCGGTGCTGACGCTCAACCCCGTTATGATCGATCAGGTGGCGGTAACCTGGGAAGGTTTGCCGATGCTTTTCAAGCAGGCCGAAAACGGCATGTGGAAGGTTGAAAAACCAATCAATGCGCGCGCGGATCAGAAGAAGCTTCTCGAATTCATGGGGATGTTTGCGAACGCGGAGATAAAGGAATTCATCTCGGAAAAGAAGGAAAAACTTGCATCGTACGGCCTCGATAAACCATCAGCGGTTCTCCGGTTCTGGTTGAGCGGCGACTCGAGTCCGACCGTACAGGTTGACATCGGAAAACGGAGCCCGGAAAAACGCGGGTACTATTGCGCCATGTCGGATCGCGAGGCCATCTTCATATTGGAAGAGAAAACCGTGAATGCCATTCCGCGCTCAGCGGATGAGATGAGGAGCAAGCAACTTTTCTTTTACGAGAACGAAAAGCTTAAGCGGATTGAAGTGCGTAGCGCCGAAAAGGCGGTTGTGTTGGTGAAGGACTCTGAAAACGAGTGGAGAAAAGCCAGCGTAAAAGGCGACAAGGCGGATTTCACCTCGGTCAACGATTTTATCGAGGAAATGAAGAATTTTGAGATAAAGGAATTTGTTTCGAACGATCTGCGCGATATACGGCAATATGGCCTTGATCCGGCGGTCATTCAGGCCCAGATATGGTTGGAGGGGAGTGCGGTGCCGATAGCGCTCAATCTGGGAAAAGCCACTCCGGCTGGGCATGTGTATGCGTTTTCAACCGCCGAGAAGGGTATTTTGACTCTTGAGGAAAGAACGAAGCGTGTCTTGGAAGCATTTTTAAGGGACCTCTAAAGGGAAGGATGTGTATGTCAAGCAAAATTGCGGTTTTCATGTTTTCGATAATTATAGCGGGCGTTGCCATGCTTCCGGGCCAGGCAAAGGCGGAAGAGCAGGTCAGCGTCGGCAACGCGTTCATTGAGGCATTTGACAAGAAAGATGAAGCCGCGATGGTAAATATCATCAAGACCAGGGCGGCCGAAGTGCCTGAGGAAGTGAAAGGTATGATCGAATATGCCGTATCGCCTGGCGCCAATCCGCAGGAGCAGGATTTTCTTTTCAACATTGCGGGCATGATGGCCCAAATATTTTCGAAAAACACTGGCGATGAACGGCTATTGGCTGCCGTGCGCATGAATTACCAAACCGTGATCGATAAAAGAAAAGGGAGCGGCGGCGGTGGCGGTGGCGGCGTTTCAAAGGATACCCTTGAAAAGATAACGAAGGATATAACGGAGTTGGGCAAGGGTGATTGGCACGTAACGGTTATACGGATGGATGCCGAGGGCGGCCTTGACATGGAAATTGACGTGAAAGAGTCCACGGGCGGCGAACTGACCCCCCACATTGAACGGGCCAAAAGCGATGCGGCGAAAAAAATTGTGGCCAAGCATCTTCCCAACGTGAAGAAGGGGAAGATTGTATGGACAAGTGCGGGAGTTGGACTAAAAACCGTATTTGTTGAATAGTATCGGTGTGCGAAAGGAACGAATAATGGGCCGTTATCTAAAGATTTTTGTTTTGGCTTGCGTGGCCGTAATGAGTGCAGGCTTCGCCGCCAAAGCGGAAGAAGGCACGGGGGAAGGGGAGCGTATATACGTCAAACATTGCAGCGGTTGCCACAAGTTGACAGATCAGACTTCCAAAGGACCTGGTTTTCAGGGAGTGATGAGCCGGCATACTGAAGCGTGGATTGATAAATGGCTTCAAAACCCCAAAGCAGTGATAGAGAGCGGCGATGCCGATGCAATTAAACTGAAAGAAAAATTCAGGATTATCATGCCAACGCTTAAGGTTGTGGCCGACGAAAAGGCAAGGCGGGAAATCATTAATTTTCTTAAGGAAAATGATAAGAACAGGGCTCAGTAACAGGAGAAGAAAGTATGAAGATGGAAGCCGTTATTAAGAATGTAAAGACTTTTACGGCGGTTGCCGTGTTGGCTTTGGCGTTTACCGCCTGCTCCAGCGGCGGTGGCGGAGCGGAGGACAAGTTTCAGGCCGCATTCACCAAGGTTAATCCTTCATGGAAGGTGTATGAAGTAAAGCAGGAAGGGGAGAACACCATCATCCGGGTGGAAGCCAGCGATGTGGTTCCTTTTGGCGAGGCCAAGAAGGCTTTGGATTCGCTACAGGCCACCGATCCGAAATTGAAGGGGTACGTTGAATTCTACAACAAGGAAGTGGGTATGGTTCTTCGCAAGTTGGAGATAGTGCCGGCTACCTGACGTAAAAAGGATCGGTATGGACAGAGACGAAATTGTTGGAAACGACTTCCACACCGTTTTCGGCAAGCAGCTTTTTGGCGAGTTTATCGAGATCGTCGATGCTCGCCGCGCTTTTAATGCGGACTTGGTAAAGCCGCGCCGCTCTGTCCTGCCCCACGATTTCTCCGCCAATGGACGAAACGAACGTTTTAATGGCCGCTTCGTCCATTTTCCTGGAAAAGGTAATGTTTAAAATGTTCTTTGTCATGTCAAGACCCGTTTGCGGGTCTTTGACAATGTCATCCGGGGAAGGGGTGTAGAACTTGCTTGAAGCCTCCCCCTTTTTGGAGCTTGCGCCATCAGAGCCGCCCATCTTCTTGGAACAGCCGGTAAAGAGGAGGACAAGAATAAAAAGCAAAGCAAATTCCCGCCGCATTCCCACCCTCTCTTTCATCTTTGTTCCTTCGAGTTGTTCTAGCCCTGATTTACTTGGCGCAGCGGAATCCCATATATTCGTGCTGGTCATCCGGAATCGATTTGAGTACGGAATAGACCTCCGCCATTTCCTCGTCGTCGAAGTAGGAGCCTCCCATGGCAATGCGATATTTCTTTTCGCTGCTATCCCAGGCATCGACCCATTCCCACAGGTTCCCGGCCATATCCATTACACCGTACGGGCTTGCCCCTTTGGGGAAGCTGCCGACCGGAACGGTACCGTTTTTTTCCGATTCAAGCGTGTTGGCTTTTCCCTTTTCGAATTTGTTGCCCCAAGGGTATTCCCTGCCGTCCGTGCCGCGCGCGGCTTTTTCCCACTCATTTTGCGTAGGAAGCCTTTTGCCAACGCCTTTGCAATATGCCTCGGCTTCGAAAAAGGAGATTTCCGCGACGGGATGTTTTTCCTTCCCGGCGGGGATTTCAAAATCTTTTTTGAATTCTTTGTATTGGGCGTTGGTAACTTCATAAATATCAATGCTGAATTTCTCGACTTTAACTGTCTTTTTGGCCTTGCCGGATTTATAATCCCCAGCAGGGATGTCAACCATGCTTCCAGGTTCCGCAAACGATTTAGGGACAATGGCTATGAAGAATAAGGAAACCAGTACTATGATAAAACTTTTTAAACTAAACAAGACGCTCCTCCTAAACAAATGGCCCAAAATCCGCACCCCACCAATTACGGAATCTTACCTCAAAATGGGGATAATGAGCCAAACAATTTTACGGTTAGGCCCTGTTTTTGTCTTCTGCTTGGTTTTGGGCCTTTCTGGCGCCGTTTTTTCCGCGGGATGCCGCGGCGGTCAAGAAAATAAAAGTGCTTCAAAATCCGATACTGGCGATCAGAAGGATGTTTATGGGGCCATGCCGGAAAAGGGAGTTGCAGATAAAAGGGCTAAACGGGAAGCCAATTTCGTTGAGGAGGTGAGTGATCCCACGAAATCTCCGATCGTTGACCCTTCGGCCACTGAGAAAGCGCCGGCCGAATACGGCTTTGGCACAAAAACCGAAGCGCAAATTGAGAAGGAACGGCTACGCGCGAACAAGATAGCTGTTCTTGCCCCATTGGTTGGCGATGTTGAGGTTTTCGGTAAAGATACGGTGGACGGTGTGGAATTGGCGTCTGATGAAATAGAGGCTCGTGGCGGCATTCACGGCCAAAAGTACGATCTTCTGGTTTTTGACACGAAGGGGAGCATGGAGGGGGCGCGAGTCGGTGTTCAGAATTTCATCCGTGAAAATGTCGCGGGCATTATCGGCGCTCCGACCGGTGAAGTAAGCTTCTCGGCCAGCAAGGCTATTAACGATAATCAGTTGATATTGATATCCGCCGGCTCGAGGCGCCGGCTGGGGGATACCGGCCCCTATTACTTTCGCAACACCCTCAACGACAATTATGCGATAAAGCGGCTGACTGAATATCTTTTCGTCGAAAAGAAGATGAAGAAGTTTGCTTTGTTCACCTCGCTGGTAAATGATTATTCTATAAAATTGTCGGCGGCCTTCAAGGCTGAAATCGAGATAAACAAAGGACAGCTTACCCATGAACTGTACCTTATGTCGGCCGAAATGACCCACGTCGGTCAAGAGGAGGCCAGCATACCGGCGCAGCTGCAAAAACTTAAAGGCAACATTCCTGATGCGATCATATACACCGGCGATGGGGCTGAAGGGGCCCAGGTGATTGCGGAGATGAGGAAAATGGGGATAAAAATTCCCATGGTGGGGGCGGAAGACCTTATGGTTCCGGAATTCACCGGTCTGGGCGCCGCCACCGCCGGGACGGTGGTGTATGGGGGTTTCAACGAGGATTCGGATAATCCGCGCATAAAAGCTTTTGTGGCTAATTTCAAAAAGAAATACAACCGCATGCCCTCGCGGGTGGCCGCCTTGAGCTACGATGCGTACTATATGATGGCCCAAGCCATAGAAAAGGCCAAGTCCCTGCGACCGAGTCATATCCGGAACGCTCTCGCGGAAATAAAGGATTTCGAGGGGGTTACCGGAAAGACCACCATGGATAAAAACCGTGAGGCCATCAAGGAACCATTTCTTTTTGAAATGAAGAGCAAGGGCAACCAATATCGCTTTGTAGCCATCAAGGAGCCGCTATGAAAGTTTCGGTAAAGCAAGCGGCAGGAGTTGCGTTCTTCCTGCTGTTTTTGGCATATCACCACACAGCTTATTCATCAGGCGCGGCAAAGCCCGCGCCTGAAGGGATGGTGTTGGTGCCCGCGGGGGAATTCCTGATGGGGAGCAGCAAGCAGGAGGTTGAGGCGGTTAAGCAAGAGTTTAAGGGAAGGGCTCTTTATAAGGATTACCCTTTTGAAGCCGAGATGCCTAAAAGGAAGGTAAGCCTGAAAGCCTTTTACATTGACACCTTTGAAGTGACTAACCGGAAATACATGGAGTTCGTTAAAGAAACCGGTCACGCATCTCCCCAGACCTGGAGTAACAATTCCTATCCCGCGGATTGTGCCGAAAATCCGGTTTTGTTTGTGAATCTAGGAGATGCCCAAGCCTATGCGAAGTGGGCGCACAAGAGACTGCCGACTGAAGAGGAGTGGGAAAAGGCAGCTCGCGGGACGGATGGCAGGGTATTTCCCTGGGGAAATAAGTTTGATCCAAGCATGGCCGCAACGGCAGATTCCAATTATGAATTTATACAGCACGCTGTGTGCAAGGTGGGCACCGGTAATAAGGTCGGTTTGGCGCCGGGTGATATAAGCCCCTATGGCGCGCACGACATGGCCGGGAATTCGCGGGAGTGGACCTCCACGCTGGATTCCGTCCACAAAGATATGGCTGTGATAAAAGGGGCCTCATGGGTTGACCTCAACATAACCGCCCGCGCGGCGTATAGGGAATCTGTTCCGATTGAATCACGGAGCCACATTATAAGTTTCAGGTGCGTTAAGGACGCCGAGTAGCTTACATGCGCCGATGAACCCGCTCAGGCCGCTCTACAACCGAATCTGGAAGAAGCTCACCCTCGCGCTTTTGCTGGTGACGTTTTTGCCCATCGGCTACTTCCTGTACCACAACCTGAACACGACGCGGGAATCCATTGAGGACAGGGAAACAAGATTCGTTTTCCAAAACACCGTGACGCGTTCAAAGGAGGTCGAAGCGGCTTTCAAAATCGTGTTGACGGATGTCAATTACCTGCGCTCCAGCTTGGCGATAGAATTTCTTGTTAATGCGCCCGGCAGGAAACCCACCGGCATGCTTTACTGGAAATCGCTGGTCGAAAAGGAGTTTTACAATTTTCTTTCCCTGCGGTCCGGTTATTCCGGTGTTGGGCTGTTGGATGAGTTTGGAAACGAAAAACTGGTAATGTTTAAGAATGGCGATCAGATAATAACCATACCGCCGGGGAAGCTTATCAACCGGCTTACCTCGACATATTATGTGGAAGCCGCACGCCAGGCGGGGTACGGTATTGCGGCAATCCCGATGCATAGCATGGTCAGCAACCGCACTGATATTACAAGCCAACCGCTAATTCGTTTTGCAACCAAAATGTTTGACCGGATTGGAAAACCCAGCGGTGTCATTTACGCCGATCTGGACGGCTCCAACATCATCGGGGTGTTGAAACGTGTTTCTTTTGAGGGGCGGCGGAGGGCCGCGATGGTCTCCCAGAACGGAAATTATATCTACAATCCCTTTTTGGCGAATGATAAGAAGCAACTTTCGATCGACGAAGGAAACATACGAAACGACTACCCCCCCCAGGTGGTGGCACAGATATTGTCGGGGAGGACGGGGCTCATCATGGACGATCCGGACTTCATTTTTGCGTTTCGCCCGATATACCTTCAGGCCGCGAACAAAGACTTTTTTTATGTGGTGTATGACCGCTACCCGCGGGCCGGCTTTATTCCTGAAATGGATAAATTAAAGAGAAAATACCTTGTCGGATTGGCTGAGGCCCTTATTCTCTGTCTTCTCGTGGCCGCGGCTGTATCCTACACGCTTACACGCGATCTTGAAAAACTTCGGCAGGGCGTTGAGCAGATACGTCAGCGGAAACTGGATCACCGCCTGAAAATACGGTCAGGGGATGAAATAGAATCCTTGGCCAATGCCTACAACATGATGGCGGACTTTCTGCAAGAGTACAGTCAATCGCTGGAGAACAAGGTGGAAGAACGTTCCACCCACATCAAAAGGGTGGAAAGAAAGCTTATGCAGGCGGAAAAGCTTGCGGCGATAGGCTTTTTGGCCGCTGGCGTTGCACACGAGATAAACAACCCCATTTCAATACTGATTACCCGGCTTGAACTCATGAAAAAGGATATCGACAAGGGAAAGACGGAGATGTTGAAAAAGGATTTAGAGGTGCTTCACAACCATTCCGTGCGGATTGGCGCGATTGCGGCAAATCTGCTCACCTTTTCCCGGAGCGCTTCGACCGAGTTGACGGAGGCGGATATAAACGAGATTGCCGATCGCGTTCTCAGCCTTATCGAAATGCCGATCAAGAAGAAAGGGATAACGCTTGTGCGGAAACTGGAACCGCGGTTGCCAAAGGCGAGCCTGAATGTTTCCGGCATCGAACAGGTGATATATAACATCGTACATAATGCCTTCCAGGCCACGGCTGAGGGGGGCACGATTACAGTCCGGAGCGGGCTGGATAATGATGGCAGGATTGTGCTTGAAGTGCGCGACACGGGGCATGGCATCAAACCCGATGTGTTAAGTCACATTTTCGAGCCGTTTTTCACCACCAAGGAGGTGGGATCCGGCACCGGGTTGGGGCTTGCCATAAGCTATGGATTGGTGAAAGATGCAGGCGGCTTCATTAACGTCGAAAGCGAGCCGGGAGCCGGCACGGTGTTCACGATCCATTTAATGTGCGCATCAAAGGCTGCCGGGCGTGTTGGCGGCACGGCGCAAAAGGGAGATATTGCATGACCGAACCGGTCACAATTTTGTTCGTGGATGATGAGCCCGATTTGCTTGAAAACTACGCCCGTATTCTTGAGGGTGGCTCGTACCGTTGCGTCACCGCTTCTTCCAGCCTGAATGTTCTGGATCTCGTGCGTGAGCACAAACCGGCCGTGGTGGTGACCGACTTTTTAATGCCCGGCAAGGACGGGATGGTTATTTTGAAGGAAGTCAACGAGACATTTCCCCATATCCCGGTTGTGATGGTTTCAGCGCACGCGACCGTGGGGGGGGTGGTAGAGGCCGTGAAAGTGGGGGCATTTGATTATCTCACCAAGCCTTTTTCCTCCGATCAACTGCTGATTACCGTGCGCCGCGCGGCGGAACAGCATTTATTGCAGAAGGAAAATACGGATCTTAAACGGAAACTCCAGACCGGATACTTCGATCATTATTTTGTCGGCAAACATCCAAAGTTTATCGTCATAGAGGAGCAGATAAAACGGATCGCCGCAACCGATTCCAACGTATTCATACAGGGTGAAACGGGAACGGGCAAGGAACTGGCCGCCCGCGCGGTTCATCTGCATAGCAAGCGGGTGAATGGCCCGTTTATCATCGTGGACTATAGTGCCCTTTCGAGCGAAATGATGAAGATTCTGCCGTACAGCGGCACCGAGGAGAAGGCGCCGCGTGAAACAAACGTATTCGAAGCGGCCCACGGGGGCACACTGTACATAAAGCAGGTGGAAGACCTTGACATGGCCATGCAGGCCCGCCTTCTGCGCATTCTTCAAAGCCGCAAGGTGTATGAAAACTCCGAATGGCAGACGAAACAGCTTGATATCCGCGTGATAACGTCCACGTCCGCTGATATCCAGGCCGCCATCGCGGAAAAAAAATTCCGCGAGAACCTTTATTACTATCTCAACGTAATCAATATTGTCATTCCGCCGTTGCGCGACAGGAAAGAAGACATCGGGATATTGTGCGATCACTTTCTGAGGCAAAGATCGGAAAAAAACCAAACGCCCCGCCAAGTGATGCATGCTGACGCCTTGGCGCGGCTTACGGCATACGATTGGCCGGGGAACGTGCGCGAACTGCGCAACGCCGTTGAACGGGCGGCATCCATGACGGAAGAGCGGATCATCATGACCAAGCACTTGCCGGAAAATATCCTCAACGCGGATCAGACGTATAGCCTTTCTTTTAAGGACGCAAGAAGAAAATATTTAGAGGAGTTTGAAAAACGTTATCTTGAAAGTCTGATATTGAAGTATAAAGGGAACATTTCACGCGCTTCGGAAATGGCGGGTGTGACAAGAATGTCGTTCTACCGGATATTGAAGCGGGTGGGAATGCTGAAGGAAGCTGACCATGTCCGCCATTCGGTGGAAGGCAAGAACAAACAGGAAAACAGTATTGGAAAAAAGCACGACCATGAAGCTCAATAGACTTTTTCTTGCATGTTTTTTTGTGTCCGGGGCCGCCGGGCTTATATATCAGGTTTGCTGGGTGCGCATACTCTCGCTCGTGTTCGGCAACACAGTCTACGCCGTTTCAATGGTGGTGGCGGGGTTCCTTTCGGGTTTGGCGATTGGGAGCCGCTTTTGGGGCAAAAGAACCGACATCGCAAAGCGGCCGCTCAAAATGTATGTGCTCATGGAAGCGGGGATCGCCGTCAGCGCGCTGGTTGTCACATTATTGATAACGGTGCTGGATAACGCGATCGTATCGGTGATGACCCCAGAAGGGGTCACCGGCGGCGGGTGGATCATTATCAGGTATGTGCTGGTTTTCATCATTTTGCTTCCTCCCACGATGTTGATGGGGGGAACGCTGCCTGTTATGGGTAAGATGGTTACAGAAAGCCTCGAAAGGGTGGGATTGAGTATAAGCTCCATCTACGCGTTTAACACCTATGGGGCAATGGCGGGATCGTTCTTGTCCGGTTTTATTCTCATTCCGCAATTGGGGATATGGGGCGCGATCACGATTGCCCTTTTCCTCAACGCCGCCGTGGCGGCGGTTATTTGGTTTACGCGGGATGAAAGCAAGATGGAAGCCCCGGATATTGAGGCCCGGGCAAAATCGGCGCCGAAATCCAAAAAGGGAAAAGAACAGACACGGCGCGAAGATGCGGCGGGATCCACGCCAGCAGTATCCCGCGGGCGCGCCCTTGCCCTTTTCGCGATGGCGGGATTTTGTTCAATGGCGTTCGAGGTGCTCTGGACGCGCGGGTTTGCGGTTTCATTCAAATCGACGGTTTACCTTTTCAGCAATCTGCTCACTGTTTTTCTTTTAGGGATGGCGTTGGGCAGCTGGTTCTTCGGCAGGTATCTGGACAAGTTGAAGGATCCAATGTGGCTGTTCGGTCTTGCCGAGGTTGGTATCGGCTTGATGGGATTAGCCAGCATCGGCGTGTTGGCGAAATCGGTTGAAATGGCTATGGCCCTTAGGGGAATGTTTGGCGAAATGACCCTTACCACGGACGCCATCGTGATGTTTATCGTCATGGCGATGGCCTTCTGTATCCCGACATTCCTGATGGGGCTTGCTTACCCGCTCATTTGCCGTGTTACTACCAGGGATATGGGGGTGCTGGGCGAGAACATGGGCGGTGTATACGCCGTTGGAACGGTGGGGGGCATCGTTGGCGCGATTGTCAGCGGCTTTGCCCTCATTCCGGCGCTCGGACTTCAAAAAAGCATTATCGCCGTATCGGGGGTTGCCATGATTGCCGGATTCGCCGGCATACTTTCTTCCTCAAAGCGAAAGGCCGCATCGTGGGTAATCCCGGCATCGGTGTTCTCGATTATCATAACAATCGCGCTTACCGGGATATTCAACGTGGATATGGGAGTGGGCTTAAAAACGGGCGAAAAACTGCTCTTCACCCAGGAAGACGCCATCGGCACGGTGAAGGTCGCCCAGGAAAAGAACAACGGTCCGCTGATGCTTTTGGTGAACAGCTATCAGCTCGCAACCAGCGGCGACGTTGCCGTGCGGTTCGGCCATATGCCGCTGATGCTAAAGCCGGATGCGGAGGACGTGCTCGTGATATCGCTCGGCTCCGGCATTACCTCCGGAGCGGTGGGGGGGCATCCCGCCGTCAAGAGCATTGATTGCGTCGAGATCGTTCCTTCCCTTGTGGATGTGCAGCGGTTTTTTGAAAAGGACAACCACAACATTATCGCCGATAAGCGGTTTCATCTTACCATCTGGGACGGCGGCCATTACGTCCGGATGACAAAGAAGAAGTACGATCTCGTGATCGCGGATCTTTTTCAACCCGACAGCGCGGGCGAGGGGAGCCTTTTCACGCTGGAACATTTCCGCCACGTGAAGGCGGCGCTGAAACCGGGAGGCGTGATGGCCCAGTGGCTTCCAATGTATCAGCTTTCCCCCGATAACCTAAAGGTGATTCTTCGCACATTCGCCACAGCCTATGAGCATGTGACGGTATGGTATGGCGACGTTAACAGCCAGCAGCCCACGCTGTTGCTGATGGGCTCGTCCGAACCATTTGGC
This sequence comes from Nitrospinales bacterium, assembly GCA_023248495.1. Classification (GTDB taxonomy): domain Bacteria; phylum Nitrospinota_A; class UBA7883; order JACRGQ01; family JACRGQ01; genus JACRGQ01. The sequence continues at coordinate 8,518 of JAHFEK010000002.1, read as the reverse complement.
TTGCGGCCCGATAAGCTTGCGGCGGCGCTCGAAATTCCCGCCGTGAAGAGGGATATGATCGAAGCAAGCGATCCGCTGAGCTTTCTCAGCTTTTATATAATGGATCGCGCGGCGGTAATGGATTTCACGCAGGGGGCCGAAATAAATACCGACAACCGCCCCGTAATAGAATTCACCGCTCCCCGGCATATTTGGAAACGGCGGGAAAACGCGGTCATCAATTTCAAGTCGCTTATCGGTCTAAGGAAGAAAGTTACGCCGATGATCGATGGCGCCGAAACCGACGCTGCCCTGAAGGGGGCTTTCGACCGTTATTATGAAGCCCGGACAAGCTTGTTGCTCGGCAGGGTCGACCACGCGCTCAGCAACTATTCCTCGGAATACGAAAATTACCGGAAAGCTGGTAATATCATTGCGCGGGAGCCAAATCTTTCCCTGGCCGTTTTCGATCTCGGGTATCTGTATTACCATCGCCGCGATTATCAACAGTCCGCGGCGTTGTTCCAATGGGCGACACAGGTGAATACCCAGTTGCCCGAGTCGTATTTTTATTTGGCCAAGTCGTACCAGCATCTCGGCATGAAGGCGGAAGCGGCGAAAGCCATTCAGGAACTTGCCAAGGTGCATCCCGAAATCGCGGAGGCCCTAGTGGTGCAGTCGCCAAAAGGCCCCCCTGCGGCGGTGGAACAGGTCCCTTAGCCCGCCGCGCAATCGCCGGGCTTTTTACCCCCGCAGGCCGCTGAAGAGGCCGCTTTTTTTAACGTTTTCGCCCGTGATCTTGGCGTATTCGCGCAACAGGGTTTCCTGTTCTTTTGATAGTTTATCGGGAACTTCGATCACCACTTGCACGAGGAGGTCGCCTTTGCCGCGCCGCTGGAGGATCGGCATTCCTTCTCCCTTAATACGGAAAAGCTTGTGACTGGGTGTGCCGCGCGGGATTTCCATTTTCACGGTGGTGCCGAAAATCGTCGGCACTTCCAGTTCGCCGCCCAGCGCCGCCACCGGGAAACCGATAATGGCGCGGGTGGCGAGGTCGTCGCCGTGCCGCTCGAATTTATCATGCTTATCCACTTCGATGACCACATAGAGGTCGCCGTCCGGCATTCCCATGCTTCCCGGTTCGCCTTCACCGACGAGGCGCAGGTGTTGCCCATCGTCTATACCGGCGGGGATTTTCACTTTCAGTTCTTTCTTTTCTATTTGCTTGCCGGAGCCTTTGCACTTCTTGCATGGATTTTTTATGATCTGGCCGGTGCCTTGGCAGGTGCCGCAAGGGGTTTGGATGGCGAAAAATCCGGCCTGACGCCGCACTTGTCCGGCGCCGCCGCACGATGGGCAGGTGGCCGGATGGGTGCCCGGTTCCGTTTTGGTGCCGTGGCACGTCGTGCAGATCACGTGCTTTTTAATGTCGATGATTTTTTCCAGCCCGGTTGCCGCCTCTTCCAACGTGAGGGCCAGGTCATAGCGCAGATCCGCCCCGCGTCCCCGTTCACGCCGGCCGAAACCGCCGCCAAAAAGATCGCCAAAAATATCGCCAAAGTTGGCGAAAATGTCCTCCGCGCCCTGAAAGCCGCTGAAGCCCGCGCCGCGCACCCCTTCGTGTCCGTAGCGGTCGTATATCTGCCGTTTTTTTTCGTCGTGAAGCACTTCGTAGGCTTCGGCAGCTTCCTTGAATTTTTCCTCGGCCTCCTTGTCGCCGGGGTTTTTGTCCGGGTGGAATTTCATCGCCGCCTTGCGGTAGGCTTTCTTGATTTCTTCCTTTGGCGCGTCGCGTTCGATGCCCAGCACTTCGTAATAATCTCGTTTTGTCATTTACTTTAAAACTCGCTGTATTTGCCGACGATCACTTTCGCGGGGCGTATCAGCATTTCCTTCATCCGGAAGCCAGGTTGCACCACTTCGATCACGGTATTGTCTTTGTCCTCTTTGCTCACCGGCATCATTTGCAGGGCTTCCGCCTCGCTGGGATTGAACGCTTTTCCTTCGCATTCAATCTCGGTCAGCCCGAACTCGGTAAACGTGCGCACAAAGCCGGATTGTATCATTTTCAGTCCGGTTATCAATGTGGCGGCATCGCGCGTTTTTTCGGCGGAAGCAAGCGCCATGTCTAGCTGATCCATCAGCGGCAGCACCTCGCGCACGAAATTGGCGGTGGCGGTATCGACCCGTTTCTCGACGTCCTTTTGAAGGCGTGCGCGGAATTCGTCGTTCTCGGCCATCTTCTGTTTGTAGGCGGCGATGTATTCCTTCAACTTCGCGTCGTTTTCCGCCATCTGCGTTTCCAACTGCGCCACGAGGTGGGGATGGCGTTTAAGGTCTATTTTTTCGATCGGGTCTTTATCCAGCGCTTCGGGGTTCACCCAGTGACGTTTATCAAGGACTTTCACTTTTACGTCGTCGCTCATCAGAAGGGGGTCTCCATCGTTGTCGGTAATTTGGCAGTCATCAAAGCCTATCCAGTCAATGTTTCGTCAAACGTTCGCCAAGCTGAGTGGTTTCGTCAATCGATTGCATATATGTAAGATTGAAAAGCTAACTTAGCAAGCTTGCTTCTGAAAATTATCGCGTTTGCTTGTTCCCGTCGGAGTCTTCTTCGAGAGGCTCAGCCAGTGGTGGCATGAGCCGCGCCCCCCTCTCCTGATGGGTACTACAGATTCTCTCAGCGGTTTTACCGCTTTATTCACTGAATAAAACGGGCTAAAATCGGCCGCATGACCAATCTGGCATCTTCCAAGGCAACCCAACCCCGATGACCACCGCCGCCATTCCGTCCGCCGCCGTGCTTTCCGCCGCGGCCCGGTTAATTCCTACTCCTTTTTATTGCTATGACGCAGGGGCCATCCGCGCCCGCTATGCAGCTTTGAAAGCGGCGTTGCCGCGCGGTTGGAATCTCTTTTACGCCGCCAAGGCGAACCCTAATATAGCGATATTGCGGTTATATCGCGTGGCCGGAGCGGTGGCGGAATGCGCCAGCGCGGGTGAAATGCTCGCTTGTTATCAAGCCGGATTCAAGCCGGAAAACATGGTACTTTCCGGCCCGGTGAAGATGGAGCGGGAATTAACTTTGGTGAAGCGGCATGGCGTTCGGATGATTCACGCCGAAACCGTGGAAGAGTTGGCAGCGCTGGAGAAACTGGGACGACGGGTGAATGTCGCTCTCCGAATCAATATTGATTTGCATATGGCTCCCAAAAAAGCGGGACGGGTGATGATTGGCGGCAAGGATAAATTCGGATTTTCCCCCGCCGAGGCGGCCCGTCTGCTGGCGGAGCGGGGGATGTTCCGTAATGTTGTTTTTTGCGGTTTTCATATGTACATGGGTACGCAGATAAAGACGCCGTCGGCGTGGATCAGTGGCGCACGGGCTTTTATGCGCTATGCAGCGGCCACCAGCCGCGCACACGGTTTTTGGCCGATATATATAAACTTCGGTGGCGGGCTGGGCATTCCGTACAAAGCCGGGGACAAGGAATTTGATTTAACAAAATTCGCCGCCGGACTTAAGCGGCTGTCATCCGAAGCCGCGCGCGATGAACATTTATCGCAGGCCACATTTCAGATAGAACCGGGGCGTTGGCTGATGGGGCCGTGCGGGGCTTATGTGATGACGGTGCAGGCGGTAAAACAAATGCGCGGCGCGCGGTTCGCCATCACCGATGGCGGAATACATCATGCGCTTTTTCCGTTCCGCATAAGCCGCGAGTTTCCCGCCGCATTGGTGAAAGGGAAAAAAGGCAAACCGGCGCCGCAAATATTGGGCGGACCGTTGTGCACCACGCTGGATCAAAGTGATCTGCCGGTACTCTTACCGCCGTTGCGCTGGAAAGACGTTATTGCCATACATAACAGCGGGGCTTATGGTTACGGCACCGGAATGCATTATTTCCTTAGCCATCCATTGCCAGCGGAAATTCTCAAGGATGGCGGACACTACTTTCTTATCCGGGAGGCGTCGCCATCCGCCCATCTTTTCCAGCATCAGGTTCATTCCCGTTTGGAAAAATGAAGCTGGCGGCGCACTGGCAAAAAACGGCATGATTGGCCGTTTGGGCGTATAATCGTCTTGATACTAACAACATGGAGGGGTTATGTCGCATTTTAATCTGAATGGAGTGCAATACGAAACAACCGACGAGGGGTACCTGCTCGACCTTAATAAATGGAACGACGATGTTGCCCGTTTTCTGGCGAAAGCGGAGGGGCTTGGCGAACTGACCGGCCCGCACTGGGAGATTATTCTTTTTCTACGCTGGTTTTACAAAGAGTATGCCATTTCGCCGATGGTGAAGATACTGATGAAGGAGCTGGAAAAGAAGTACGGCCCCGAAAAAGCGAACCGCCAATATCTTTATGAACTATTTCCACACGGTCCTGCCAAGCAGGGAACCCGTATCGCCGGCCTGCCCAAACCGCACGATTGCATCGACTAGGGCCTCACGCCGGGAAGTTCGGTGTTACACCGCGATATTGACGTTGGTGCCGATCTCGGACAACTGTTGACTCGCACGGCTGCCCTGGGTTTCTTTGGCGCGAACCTTGGCCTTGTCAATCTCGGCGCCATGCGAATCCTTCGCGATGCTTTTAGTCGCCGGTTCAACCTTTTGCGCCGGACTGCTAGTCACTCCACTTACTGGCATATTTCACCTCTGTCAGTATTCTAACGCTAATCGATAAAAAACGAAACCTGTATGTCTTTTGTGGAATATGCGGGCTAGTGATGGCCATGGGGCGTGATCTCCGACAGTTTCTTTCCCTTCAGGCTCATTTGGATCGGTACCAGCGGATCGCCCGGCAAGTGGCCGGTCAACAACAGGTTCCAGTAGACCCATTTGAACGCCATTTTTCCGTAGTGGTTAAGGTGGCTGTTTTCCAAAAGCTGCATCGGCCCGATCCCCGGCCAAGGGTAGCTGCCGTGTACCGGTTCCACCTCGTAGTTGAAATCGAGCATGAACGCTTTGTGGAATCCGGACTCTATGAAGCAGTTTGTGTGGCCATCGAAATCGGGGTGCGGCTCCAGGCCATTGATTTCACGCACAAGGTTTTCCGCGATGATCTCCGCCTCAAAGTGCGCCACACTTCCAGCTTTGCTTGTGGGAACGTTGCTATTGTCCCCGACAACGTAGATGCAATCCGCCTTTTTCGATTTGAGCGTTTTGCCGTCGGTGACGGCAAAACCTAGGCCGTCGCCAAGACCGCTGTTCTCTATCACTTCCGGCCCCATGTTGGGGGGGATGCTGACGAGGTAGTCGTAATCAACCGTCCCGCCGTTAAATGAAATGAGTTTGCGGCTTTCGGCGTCGACCTTTTCGATGTTGAAATTCGGCACCATTTGGATCCGCTTTTCATCCATCATATTTGATAGGACTTTGGTGGCCACCGGCTTGGTGAACGCGCCGGAAAGGGGCGTGACGTATGAAATATCGATGTTTTTCCTTATTCCTTTAAGCTGGTAATAGTAGTCGGCCAGGAAGACGAACTCAATCGGCGCGACGGGGCATTTGATCGGCATGTCGGCGATATGCAGAACCAACTTTCCTTCCTTGAAATCCTCCAACTTCGGTTGCATCGCCAGCGCGCCTTCAAGATTGTAAAAGGTGCCTGCATTTTTTTTCAACGCGTCCGCCAATCCTTCCACTTCGCCGGGCGCCAAGGAGCAGCCCATCGCCAGCACCAGCCAGTCGTAGGCCAGCGTTCCGGCTGTGGTTTCCACCTTTTTGTTCGTATGGTCGATCAGGTTGGCGGTGGCTTGCACGAATTTGACCGAGGGGGGCAACGGTTCGCGTATCGGTTTCACGATATCCGATTTGCCTTCGTACCCGTATAGTTTAAAAGGAAGAAAGAGGTAGCCTGGCTGGTAGTGGTGTTCCGCCGATTTATCAACGATGGTGATTTCCCACTCTTTCATGTCGAGCCTGTGCGACATGAGGTTGGATAACAGGGCCCCGCCGGTACCGGCTCCGAGAATAAGCAGTTTTTTCATATACCACCCCCTATGCATGTCATTCTGAATGTAGCGAAGAATCTCTTTCCGGAAAGGGATACTTCGGCTGCGGCTCAGGATGACTATACGTTTATTATAGAGCCTTATTTCGGTTGCGGGGTTCCCGGTTTTGCTTTACTGACGGCGGGATTTTGCACCACGTTCCGGCGATAGTTGCCGTAGTACAGATTTTGGATGTGATTCCCCTGCATGAAGAAAAGCCGCCGTTCGAGAATGAGCCCCGTAACGATCAAAAGCGTGGCGGTGGAAAATAATCCTCCCAGTTTCAATGCGGGATTATACGCGGCGTAGAGGGCCATCAGCAGCGGCAGAAAGAATGAGATGCCCAGCACGAGCACCTGCCGCAGATCGTTTTGCCGCCGGGTCATGGGCAAGAAGTATTCCTTGGTGTTGTAATGGGCGTAGGCGGCTCCCGTATCCATCAGCCGAATATGCGGGTTATTCATTCCCAATGCGTTCTTTATGCCGATATCGGAATAGGCCGAGGCGTTGTATTGAAAGGTCAGCCCCTTCATCACCAGCGAGAAGGCGGCGAGGAACGCGACCAGATAGGAAAGCAGATAGCCGATCGCCATGCCGGGCATGGTGTAGTGGGCAGCGGCGGTGGCGGCGGCGGCCCCCGATGTCAATCCGAAAAGGACGAAGTTAATGGGAGTCAGCGCGGTGGCCCATTCTTTAATAAAGCGGATGGCGGCATAAAGCATCGCCGATGAAAGATATAGGGCCATCGCCGCGACGATCCCCAAAAAGCCGGCGAAGAGGCGGTACAGTTCCGGCGCGCCGCTGTACAGGAGCAGAAGGTAGAGCATATCGAGGCCAACGAAGGCCGGTAGGAAGATCACCTCGCGCGAAAGCCAACTCCGCTTCCATTTGAATATTGCCTTATAGCCGCGCATGGGGTTTCCCAAATGGAAAAAACTGGCCGCCATGCCAATGAGCGGGAAGACGAGCGACACGACCGCCGCCGCCGTCAGGAAGTGGGGGGTGACTTCGCCGCTTTTGAGGAAGAGCGCGTCAAGAATCACCAGAAGAATGAACATCCCTTGGCCGACGCCCGCGAGCACTGTCAGGATCACCAACGACATTTCAGGATACATCCGTTATCTCCCCGTCATGGCTGGGCCACATCTTCAGAAACGCTGTCGGAATCGCAGATGATATGCCGGGTCATATCAATATGGGCAAGCTGCGCGATTTTCAGCAGCGCCTCTTTGTCCACATGGATTTTCACTTTCCGTTTCGGCAGGTAATGATTGGAGGGGTCGGCGCCGGATTCGGGCATCAGCTTGTACCCCTTGCCTTCGGCGATCCAGCGCGAAGCTTCGCTGTCCGGTTCGTCGATGTCGCCAAAGGCGCGCGCTTTTGCCGGGCAGGTGATCACGCAGGCCGGTTTGCGCTCTTCTTCGGGGAGCGCCTCGTTGTAAATACGGTCGACGCAGAGGGTACATTTTTTCATCACGCCTTCGAATTCGTCGAACTCGCGGCAACCGTAGGGGCAGGCCCACGAGCAGTATTTGCAGCCGATACAGTCGTCGTAATTCACCAGCACGATACCGTCTTCCATCCGCTTATAGGATGCCCCGGTGGGGCAGACCTCCACGCAGGGCGCGTTTTTGCAGTGCATGCACGATTTGGGCAGATGCACCACCTCCACGTCGGGGAACTTGCCCACCTCGTAGGTCTGCACGCGGTTGAACCATACCCCTTCCGGGTCTTTGCCGTAGGGGTTTGTGTCGGTCAGCGGCCCGGCCTCTCCCTGGGTGTTCCAGGCCTTGCAGTTGGCGGCGCAGGCGTGGCAGCCGACGCATTTGTGCAGGTCTATGACCAGCGCTTTCTGGCTCATTTCTTTTTGCCCCTCATGAATTCATAGCGCAGGATGTTGGCGCGCTTTTCCATGTGGGGAAGCGGTTTCAGCGTCTGGAATTGCGGCCAGTGGCCCGCTTCATCCGCTTTGTATATTTTCACGCGCAGGTCGTACCACGCCGCTTGCCCCGATATCGGGTCGGAGTTGGAAACCCGCTCCCCGGAAAATTCGTTCACGATTTCGTCCGTGATGCAGTGGTTGAGCAGGAATGCCTTGCGGCTTTCGTCCGCTTCCGGGTCGAGGTTCCACGCGCCGGACATTTTTCCGATGGCGTTCCAGGTCCAAACGGTATCGGGCTGCACCGCCTCTGAAAATTTCACCTGCACCCGTATCTTGCCGGTGGGGCTTTCCACCCATGCCCAGTCCATATCGGCGATGCCGAGCGCGGCCGCCTTGTCCGGGTTCATATAAAGGAAGTTCTGCCCTATGATTTGCCGCAGCCAGGCGTTCTGGCTGTCCCAGCTGTGGTACATCGGCATCGGCCGCTGTGTGATGGCGTGGAAAGGAAAATCCTTGAGCGGCACTTGCATCTGCTCCAGCGGCTCGTGCCAGAAGGGAACCGGATCGAAGTATTTCAGTATCCGCCGGCGTTGCGCTTCGGTGGCCGGTTGGCGTCCCGGCCTCTGCCCTTTGGCGGCGAGGCGGAACCGTTG